>NZ_MTBP01000001.1:1936603-2259370 GCF_002911665.1 Actinomadura rubteroloni | reverse complement strand
GCGCCTCATCGGGCAGAGCCGGGCGATGGACATGATCCTCACCGGCCGTCCGGTGGACGCCGCCGAGGCGCTGGCGATGGGCCTGGCCAACCGCGTCGTCCCCGCCGGGACGGCCGTGGACGCCGCCGTCGAGCTGGCCGCGTCGCTCGCCGCGTTCCCGCAGACCTGCCTGCGCGAGGACCGCGCGTCCGTCCTCGACCAGTGGGGCCTGGACGAACCGGACGCCCTCGCCGCCGAGTGGCGCCACGGCATGACGTCCCTGGCGGCCGACGCGGTCGACGGCGCGGCCAGGTTCGCGGCGGGCGCCGGACGCCACGGCGCGTTCGACCAGGGCTGAGCTGGGGGAACGCGTCCGGTTCGTCCGCCGCGCCAGCCTGGATCCGCCCGCCGCCGCTCCGTACGATGACGGCCCGTGCCCGACGTTCCCGCCGCCTTCGAGCTGCCCTCCGCCGGACGCGCCGCGCTGTTCCCCACGGTCACCGTCCTCGCGTGGCTGAGCGTGGCGTGCCTGTTCGCGTCGGCCGTCCTCGCGCTCGCCGGACGCCCCTACGCCGCGTTCGGCTGCGGCCTCGCCGGGACCGTGCTGCCCGCGGCGGCGGTCGCGGCGGGCCGGGCGCTGCGCCGGAGCGGGCTGGCGCGGCTCGTGCTGGACGCGCGCGGGCTGCGCTCGGTGACCGCCGCCGGGGACGCGTGCTGGACGGTCGCGTGGGACGAGCTGGCGGACGTCGTCGTCGGCCCCGGCGTCCTGTCCCTGTTCCCGTTCGAGGGGTTCGCGGCGCGTCATCCCGAGATGGCCGGGTTGTGGGCGGGCGACGGCGCCTACCGCGTCCTGTTCTCGCACCGGCTGCGCTCCTGGCGGGAGCTGCGCGCGGCCGTCGACGCGTTCGCGCCGCACCTGCGCCGGGGACCGGACGGCCCCGCGACGCCGGCGGGCTCCCTCGGCGCGGGCCGCTACGGCGTGTCCCGGCTGCTGCTGCGCGCCGAACCGGTCGCGAGCCCGGGGCGGCGCCCGGCCGAGGTGGTCGCGGCGGTCGCGGCGCTCGCCGGGTGGGGCGCGGCGCTGTCGGGGCACCAGGCCGAGCGCGCCGTCCACGCCGCGCACGCGAGCGGGGCCGTGGACGTCGGACGGCTCCTGCTCGTCGGGCTCGGCCCGCTGCTGCTCGCGGCGCTGCTGTGGCGGGTGTGGGCGGGCGCGCCGACCGCGGTGTGGGCGCTGGCCGTCTACGGCCGCAACGTCGGCGCGGCGCTCACGGCCGCGCTGCTGCTGATCCACGCCGTGACGCGCGCGGTCGCGGCGGCGCTGGCGCGGACGCCGGGCCCCGGGCCGTCCGGCGGGGACCTGCTGCTGTGGGCGGGCACGCCGCTGCTCGTGGTCGCGGGCGCGCTGCTGCACCGCCGCCGGGTCTGGGCGTGGGTGCGGGTCAGGCCGTGACGCCGTGCGCGGCGAGCGCGGGCAGGACGGCCGGCGGCGTCAGCGGCAGCTCGCGGAACCGCACGCCCGTCGCGTGATGGACGGCGTTCCCGATCGCCGCCGCGACCCCGACGATCCCGATCTCGCCGATGCCCTTGGCGCCCATCGCGTTCAGGTGCGGGTCGGCCTCCTCGATCCACGCGGCGTCGATGTCGGGGACGTCCGCGCAGACCGGGACGTGGTACTGCGCGAGGTCGTGGTTGAGGTAGTCGCCGAACTCCAGGTCCAGGACGCCGCGTTCCATCAGCGCCATCCCGGCGCCCATCGTCATCCCGCCGAGGAACTGCGACCGGGCCGTCTGCGGGTTCAGGATGCGGCCCGCCGCGTAGACGCCGAGGAGCCGGCGGACGCGGATCTCGCCGGTGTCCAGGTCCACGGCGGTCTCGGCGAAGTGCGCGCCGAACGCGTGCCGCGCGTACTGCGGACGGTTCTTGAGCTCGTCGGCCGTGTCGGCCTCGGCCTCCTGCGGCAGCCCGTCGCCGAGCTTGGCCAGCAGCGCCTCGCAGGCGCGGACGACGGCGTGCCCCCAGCTCGCGGTGCCCATCGAGCCGCCCGCGAGCGGTGCGCGCGGCAGGTCGCTCTCGCCGATCCGCACGGTGACGGCGTCCGGCTCGGCCTTCAGCGTCTCGGCGGCGACGCCCGTCAGGACGGTCCGCGCGCCGGTCCCGATGTCGGCGGCGGCGATCGAGACGGTGAACGTCCCGTCCTCCTCGGCGCGCACGCGGGCCTTGGCGGGCATCGTCATCGCCGGGTAGGTCGCGGCGGCGACGCCGGTGCCGACCAGCGTCCGGCCCTCGCGGCGGACGCCCGGACGCGGGTCGCGGTGGGCCCAGCCGAACCGGTCCGCGCCCTCGCGCAGGCACGCGACCAGGTTGCGGGAGCTGAACGGCAGGCCGGTGTCGGGGTCGGTCTCGGGCTCGTTGCGGACGCGCAGCTCGATCGGGTCGATCCCGGCGGCGCAGGCCAGCTCGTCCATCGCCGACTCCAGCGCGTACATCCCGGGCGTCTCACCGGGGGCGCGCATCCACGACGGCGACGGGACGTCCAGCCGCACCACCCGGTGCCCGGTGTAGAGGTTCGGCGTCCGGTACATGTGCCGTGCGGCGACGGCCGCCTGCTCGGCGAACTCCCGGATCCGGGACGTCTGCGCGACGGACTCGTGCAGCACCGCGCGCAGCCGTCCGTCGGGGTCGGCGCCGAGCCGGACGCGCTGGACCGTCGGCGTCCGGTACCCGACGGTCGCGAACATCTGCTGCCGCGTCACCGCCAGCTTCACCGGGCGCCCGGCCGCGCGGGCGGCGAGCGCGGCCAGCACCGGCACCGGACGCGGCGTCCCCTTGGACCCGAACCCGCCGCCGACGTGCGGCGACACGACCCGCACCTGCTCGGGGTCGAGGCCGAAGATCTTCGCGAGCGTGTCCCGGACGACCACCGACCCCTGGTTGGAGTCGTGCACGACGAGCCGGTCGGGCGCGGTCCACTCGGCGAGCGTGGCGTGCGGCTCCATCGCGTTGTTGTACTCGGCCGGGGTCGCGTAGGTGACGTCCACGCGGACCGGCGACTCCGCGAACGCGTCCGCCGGCTCGCCGCTCCCGGACTCGGGGGCGAACCCGCCGTTCACCTTCTCCGGCTGGTACAGCCCGGGATGGTCGGGGTCCAGTTCGACGTCCATGTCGTCCGGGGCGTACTCGATCTCCAGCAGCCGTCCGGCCTCGCGCGCCGTCTCCAGCGTCTCGGCGACGACCGCCGCGATGATCTGGCCCCGGTAGGAGACCGTCCGGGACTGGAACAGGTGCAGCTCGGCGTCCGGCACGGGCGCGATGTCCGGCGGGTCCATGCAGGACAGGACGGCGATCAGCCCCGGCAGTTCCGGCGCCCGCACCGACAGCACCTCGCCGCGCGCCACGTCGGACGTCACCGCGAACGCGTACGCGACGTTCTCGGCGGGGTACTCGTAGGCGTACTTGGCGTTCCCGGTGACCTTCGCGCGGCCCTCGATCCTCATGCGTCCTCCCCGAGGCCGGCCAGCGCCGCCGTGATCACGTTGACCGCCAGCGTCACCTTGTAGGCGTTGCCGCTCAGCGGCTCGGCCGCCGCCAGCTCCACCTCGGCCGCCGCCCGGTAGCTCGCCTCCGTCGCCGGCCGGCCGCGTAGGGCGTCCTCGGCGCGGTGCGCCCGCCACGGCCGGTGCGCGACGCCGCCGAGCGCGATCCGGCAGTCGCGGACCGTCCCGTCGGCGACGTCCAGCGCGACGGCCGCCGAGACCAGCGCGAACGCGAACGACGCCCGCTCGCGGACCTTGCGGTACCGAGCGGGCATGTCCAGACGGGCGGGCACCTCCACGGCGGTGATGAGGTCGCCCGGCCGCAGCGTCGTGTCACGGGACGGGTCGTCGCCCGGCGACCGGTACAGCCGCGCCAGCGGGACCACGTCCTCGCCGCCGGGATGCCGGACGCGGACCCGGGCGTCCAGCGCGGTCAGCGCGACCGCCATGTCGGACGGGTGGGTCGCCACGCAGTGCGGCGAATGGTCCAGGATCGCCATGTTCTCGTTGTCGCCGTGGACGGCCGGGCAGCCCGTGCCCGGTTCGCGCTTGTTGCACGGCTTGGTGACGTCCTGGAAGTAGGGGCAGCGCGTCCGCTGGAGCAGGTTGCCGCCCACCGTCGCCTGGTTGCGGATCTGCCCGGACGCCCCCGCCAGCACCGCCTGCGCCAGCAGCGGATGATCGTCGCGGACGCCGAGGTCGGCGGCCAGATCGCTGTTGCGGACGGCCGCGCCGATCACCAGCCCGCCGTCCGCGCGGTGCTCGATCCGGTCGTAGGGCAGGCGCGCGACGTCCACCAGGCGGGCCGGGGTCGCGACGCCGAGCCGCATCAGGTCCACGAGGTTGGTGCCGCCGCCGAGATACTGCGTGTCGTCGGTGTGCCGGTTCAGCGCGTCCTCGGCGGACACCGCGCGTTCGTAGGCGAACGGCCTCATCGCGCCGCCTCCCGCACCGCCGCGACGATGCCCTGGTAGGCGCCGCACCGGCAGAGGTTGCCGCTCATCCGCTCGCGGATCTCGGCGTCGTCCAGCGGAGGCTCGGAGGCGACGTCCTCGGTGACGGCGCTCGGCCAGCCCCGCGCGGCCTCGCGCAGCACGCCCGTCGCCGAGCAGAGCTGGCCCGGCGTGCAGTAGCCGCACTGGTAGCCGTCCTGGGCGAGGAACGCCTCCTGGACGGGGCTGAGCCGCTCCCCGTCGGCCAGGCCCTCGACCGTGACGACGTCCGACCCGTCCTGCGCGACCGCGAGCGCGAGGCACGCGTTGGCGCGGCGGCCGTCGAGCAGCACCGTGCAGGCGCCGCACTGGCCGTGGTCGCAGCCCTTCTTCGCGCCGGTCAGGCCGAGCGTCTCGCGCAGCGCGTCCAGCAGCGACGCGCGCGTGTCGACGGTGAGCCTGCGCAGGCTCCCGTTCACGGTCAGGACGATGTTCGCGCGCACCACTGACGCGCCCCCGCTCACCATGATCTCTCCCCTACCCGCGTTCCGTCTCGTCTCACCCGCGGAAACCCCACGTGACCGCTGTGTTGCGGGAGACCTGGCTGACGGGAGGGTTAGGGGACTATGACTTTCAGTAGCGGGTTGGGGACAGTACGTTGGGCCGCGCCGGGAAGATCCGCTTCCAACCCCCCAGAGAGGCCGGGCCGGTCCATGCAACCGTACGAGCTGCCGGACTTCTACGTCCCGTATCCCGCCCGCATCAATCCCAACCTGGAGGAGACGCGGACGCACAGCACCCCCTGGGCGCGGGAGATGGGGATGCTGGACGACACCCGCGACCCCGGCACGCCGGAGATCTGGGACGAAGCCGCGCTCGACGCGATGGACTACCCCCTGCTGTGCGCGTACACCCATCCCGACTGCGACGCCACCGAGCTGAACCTCATCACCGACTGGTACGTCTGGGTGTTCTACTTCGACGACCACTTCCTGGAAGTGTTCAAGAAGCCCCGCGACCTGCCCGGCGCACGCGTCTACCTGGAACGGCTCGCCGCGTTCATGCGGCCGGGATGCGCGCTGGAACCGGAGAACGCGTGCGAACGCGGGCTCGCCGATCTGTGGGAGCGGACCGTCCCGTCCATGTCGGCCGGCTGGCGCGAGCGGTTCACCGCCAGCACCGACGCGCTGCTGCTCGACTGCCTGTGGGAACTCGCCAACATCGACGAGGGCCGCATCCCCAACCCCATCGAGTACGTCCACATGCGGCGCAAGGTCGGCGGGGCGCCCTGGTCGGCCGACCTGGTCGAGCACGCGGTCGGCGCCGAGATCCCCGACCGGGTGGTCGGGACGCGCCCGCTGCGCGTCCTGAAGGACACCTTCGCCGACGGCGTCCACCTGCGCAACGACATCTTCTCCTACCAGCGCGAGACCGAGGAGGAGGGCGAGATCAACAACTGCGTGCTCGTCTTCCAGCACTTCCTCGGGGTGGATCCGCAGCGCGCCGCCGACACCGTCAACGACCTGCTGACGTCCCGGCTCAAGCAGTTCGAGAACACCGCGCTCACCGAACTGCCGCTGCTGTACGCCGAGCACGGGCTCGACCCGGCCGAGCAGGCGCGGGTGGCCGCCTACGTCAAGGGCCTCCAGGACTGGCAGGTCGGCGGCCACGACTGGCACATGCGCTCCAGCCGCTACATGAACCGCGCCGAGCCGACCGGCCTCGGGCTCCACGCCGCGCGGCTGCCCGCCGCGGTGAAGGCCGCCGGCACCGGCTACGGGCACGTCCCGCGCCAGCGCGTCGGGCCGACGCCGCTGCCGCAGTTCACGATGCCGTATCCGGCGCGGCCCAACCCGAACCTCGACCGCGCCCGCGCCGCCTGCGTCACCTGGTGCGCCGACATGGGCATGTACGAACCGACGCTCCGGACGCCGCAGCCGGTCTGGACGGCCGAGCAGCTCGCCGGGTTCGACTTCGCGCTCTGCGCCGCGTCCATCGACCCCGAGGCCGGGCCGGAGACGCTCGACCTCGCCACCCAGTGGCTCGCCTGGGGCACCTACGGCGACGACTACTTCCCTGCGGTCTTCTTCCGCGACCGGGACATGATCGGGGCCAAGGCGTTCGCCGCGCGGATCCCCGCGTTCGTCCCGCTGGACCTCGGCCCGGTGCCCGTCCCGGAGAACCCGTTCGAGGCCGGGCTCGCCGATTTGTGGCCGCGCACGGCCGAGCCGATGTCCCCGCGGGCGCGGGCGCGGTTCCGGGACGCGGTCATCTCGATGGTCGACTCGTGGCCGTGGGAGCTGGCCAACCAGATCCAGGGCCGCGTCCCCGACCCGATCGACTACCTCGAGATGCGGCGCCGCACGTTCGGGTCCGACCTCACGATCGCGCTCGGCCGCATCGAGCACGAGAACGCGGTGCCGGACGAGGTGTTCGACTCCCGTCCGATCCGGGAGCTGGAGGCCGCCGCGATGGACTACGGCTGCCTGACCAACGACGTCTTCTCCTACCAGAAGGAGATCGAGTTCGAGGGCGAGTACAACAACGGGGTCCTGGCCGTCCAGAACTTCCTCAACTGTGAGCGCGACACGGCCGTCGCGATCGTCAACGACCTCATGACCGGACGGCTGCGGCAGTTCGAGCACATCGCGGCGACCGACGTCCCGAAGTTCGAGCTGGACGACGCGGGCCGCGCCGCCCTGGAGGCCTACATCGACGGGCTCCGCGACTGGACGGCCGCCGTCCTCAACTGGCACCGCAAGACCCGGCGGTACGGCGAGGAGGAACTGCTCGGCATCTCCCCGCTGAACGCCCCGACCGGCCTCGGCACGTCGGCGGCGCGGCTGGCGGCGATCATGCGGCACACCCGGGCGCTCGCCGTCAGCGCAGGGACTCCCGGACGTCCATGAGCGCGAACCCGAGCAGATTGCGGCCGCGCCACTCCGCCACACGGGCGGCGCGGTCGTCGTCGGCCGCCAGGCCGATGCCCCAGACGCGGTCCAGCGGGCTCGCCTCCACCAGGATCCGTCCGCCGGTCCCGGTGAGGTAGTCGCGCAGGTCGCGGTGCTGTTCGAACTTCGCCCGGTTGCCCCGGACGACGATCTGCACGCAATGGTCGTCCCAGGTCCGCTGGTCGAAGCTTCGGACGGCCCGGCCGAGGTCCTTGGCCTCCTTCGGATGCCCGGCGGCGAGGACGCGCTCCCGCGTCTCCTCGTCGCCGAACAGCCGCGCCTTCTCGGCCATCATGTAGTGCTCGGCGGTCGGATAGACGGTGCCGTCGACCGTGAACTCGGCGGGCCACCACTGGCTGAGGCACCCCGCGCCGACGTCGCCGTCGCGCGGCGGCCGGTGCCCCCAGAAGAACAGGAACTTCAGCCGCTCGCCGCGCTTCTCGGCGCGCAGCAGGTCCGGGACGTCCATCATGCGCCCGACCCTGCCAGCCGCCCCGCATCCCGATCAACGCCTTTACTCCCCGATCCCCGGCGGACGCGACGGACCGGGAGGAAAATGGCGGACCATGCGGATACGCGCGGGCGGCCCGCCGGACGGCGACGCGATCTTCGACCTGCTGGACGGCGCGGTGGCCTGGCTGGCGGCGCGCGGCCGGACGGACCAGTGGGGAACCGAACCGTTCGCCCGCGACCCCGATGAGGGCATCGGCCGGCTGATCCGGGAAGCGGCCGTCTGGATCGCCGAGCACGACGGACAACCGATCGGCGCGTTACTCCTGACCCCGGGCCCGCGCCCGCCGCTCTCCCCCGCGCCGGAGCCGGAGGTGTTCGTGGCGCTGCTCGTCACCGATCACTCCCGCCCCGGCACGGGCGCCGCCCTCCTCGACCACGCACGCGCCGAGGCCCGGCGCGCCGGGATCGGGCTCGTGCGGGTGGACTGCTACGCCGGCGGCGACGGGGCGCTGGTCGCCTACTACGTGCGGAACGGGTTCACGCCCGTCCGCCGCTTCCAGGTCGGCGACTGGCCGGGAATGCTCCTGAAACAACGCCTCACCCCCTGACGACACGGCCGCCCCGGTCTGCGTGCGGCGCGGGGCGGGGTGGCGTGCAGAGCGGGGCGGGGCGGCGTGTGGGGTGGGGTGGGCGTGCGGAGCGGGGCGTGCGTACGGGGCGCGTACAGGGCGTGCGGAGCGGGGTGCGCGTACGGGGCGCGGGGTGACGGGGGTTTCGGCCACCGGAATAGGGGTCGGCCGGAAACCGTTGAAAGGTGCGTCGGGATCCCCGCTCCGTGTCACGTGAACCCCTCGGGTCACGGAACGGCGGGTCGCCGCGTTCGAGCCTGAGGAGGTCGGCGCATGGAGTCTTTTTCCGGCCCGCGCGCAGGCGCGCGGGTTTCGTGGTCGCGCCGATGTTCCCCGGCCATTCCCGGACGGCTTCGCCGACGCGATTTCCCGGGCTTCCCACTGCGCGCCCAGCGGACGGATTAACCGGCCCGGAACCCCCTTACGCGGGGATCGCGTGGTCATTCGGCCCGTCGGCCGGGCGTATCCTTCTCTCCCCGGGGTGTTTCCGCGCGACGCGCACGATGATCGGCGCGGATCGTCCCGGGGGACGTCTCACCTTCGCCCTTTCCGGCATGTCCCGCCCCGACGGCAGCGCGGTCTAGACCATTTTGCCGAACCGGGTGGGGTGTCGGCGAAGATCTTTGCCTACCACTCCGTCAGGTGGCCCGCCCGGCGCGGGAGACCGCTGACGACGGCCCGATAGGAGGACAGCGACAACGATGAGCACCCCTCTGGCCAACCCTCGCCGCACCCGGCTCGTCTCCTGGCCGACGCAGGACAGGCGCGACCAGGACACCGAGCAGGCGACCCGTCCGGCCGAGGCCCCGTCGGTCCCCGCCGAGGACGACCGGCCCGCCTCCTGACCGTCCGCGCCCCGGCCGGCCCCGCGCGGCCCGCCGGGGCCGGCCCGCCGGTGCGCGGCCCGCGCACCGCCTCGGCGAGTGTGATTTACGTCGCACTGACGAGAAGCCGGTCGCCCTCCGGGACGCCGACACGGCACGAAAGAGATCGCCGTCCGGCTTCGACACCCCGGCTTCAGAACCGCGTGACACTTTCACTTCTTTGACGCATTCCATTGCCTCATGCAAGCGCTTTGTCGCGTAAGTCGAGCGCATTCGGAAGCCCGCTGCCTGCCGTGACTGGTGATAATTCCCAAATACGGCATGCGACATTTTCCAGAGCAGGCTTTCCACTACCCGGCGAGCGCTTGCGGCGTGGCGCAATCCGGACGAATTCGAGTGAACGGGTGGTCTTAGGGGCGCGGGCATGGTGGACTCGGGCGGGAATGCCGTGCGAGGGAGACCGCTGATGACCGACCCGATGACCATCGCCATCGCCACCGCCGCGGCGGGCAAGGCGGTCGAGCTGACCGGTGAGCCGCTGCGCAACGCGGCCGTCGCGCTCGCGCGGCTCGTCCGCGACCGGTTCCGGGGGCGGCCCGAGGACGAGCAGGCCTTGGAGCGCGCGGCGGACGCACACGACTCGCCGTCCCGGCTAGAGGCGCTGGACGCGGCCCTGCGCCGCGTCATGGACGAGGACCCGGCGTTCCGCGAGCGGGTCGAGACGCTGTGGAGCCAGACGCAGACCAACGCCACCGCGCAGGACGACGCCGTGGTCAACATCTTCAACGGGAACGCGCAGAAGGTCGTCCAGCTCCGCGACCACCACGGCGACCTCCACCTCTGACGACCCCGCACGCCCGGCGGGTGATGGGCAGCACCCGGGTGCGAACGTGTGTTCGAGTGGGGTCTAGGCTGGCGGGCGTGTCAGCAGCGTGTCCGCATGATCATGTTCCGTTCGTCTGTCCGCGCGGGCATCCGATCGTGCCCGGCGAGATGATCGTGAGCTGGTCGCCGTGCGTCTGCGCGCCCAGCGTGGCCCTCGGTGAGGGGCGCCAGGGGCACCGGACCTACCTGTGCCTGGCGTGCAAGGACGAGCGCAGAACCACCCTGTGCTATCTGCCCGCCCACGTCCCCGCGTCCTGAACGGGGACCCGGGGCGGGACGGGTCGCCCGCGGGGGGGTGCGGAGGACCCGTCCCGTGCTCCGGGTCGGTCAGTGGTCGCGGTCGGTCAGGAGGCGGGCCATCGCCGTCAGGTCCGCCTCCGTCCCGCCGCTCGGGCCGACGGCCGCCAGTTCGGCGTGCGCCTCGGCCAGCAGTTCGGCCGTCCGGACGGCCGCCCAGTTCCGGCCGCCCGCGCGTTCGACCAGGTCGGCGGCCCGCGCGGGCTCGGCACCGGCCAGCGGTACGGCGCGGTGGTACAGGTCGGCGAGCGCCGCCCCTTCGGCCGTGCCGGACGTCAGCGCCGCGACGACCGGCAGCGACTTCTTGCGGTTGACGAGATCGGAGTGGACGGGTTTGCCGGTGACGGCCGGGTCGCCCCAGATGCCGAGCAGGTCGTCCATGATCTGGAAGGCCAGCCCGACCAGTTCCCCGTACCGCCGCAGCCGGGCCGTCCGCTCGGCGTCCCCGCCGCCGAAGATCGCGCCGAGCGCGCACGCCCCGCCGATCAGCGCGCCGGTCTTCTTGGCGGCCATCGCCTCGCACTCGGCGAGCGTCACGTCCGTGCGCTCCTCGAACGAAACGTCCGCGCTCTGCCCCTCGACCAGTTCCCGGACCGCGCGGCCGAACGCCGCGACGGCCGCGGCGCCGACCGTCGCGGCGGCCAGGCCCTCGACCGCGCAGGCCAGCAGCGCGTCCCCGGCGAGGACGGCCGGGTTCGCGCCGAACACCGCCCAGGCGGTGGGACGGTGCCGGCGCTCCAGGTCCCCGTCCATCACGTCGTCGTGCAGCAACGAGAAGTTGTGCGCGAGTTCGACCGCGACGGCCGCGGGCAGCGCGTCGGCCGCGCCGCCCCCGACCGCCTCCGCCGCCAGCAGCGCGAGCGCGGGCCGGACGGCCTTGCCCGCGGGCGCCTCCGCCGGACGGCCGGCCGCGTCGCGCCAGCCGAAGTGGTACTCGGCGATGGCGCGCATCTCCCCCGACAGCTCGCCGACGGCGGCGCGCAGGGCGGGGTCCACGAGACCGCGGCTCCACCGGAGGATCTCCGGCGCCGACCGTCCCCTCGTCGCCTCCCGGGCAGCGGACATGGCTTCCTCCCTAGCGGGCGATCTCGACGTTCTCCAGGACGCCCAGCGCGTCGGGGACCAGGACGGCGGCCGAGTAGTAGGCGCTGACCAGGTAGGACAGGATCGCCCGGTCGTCCACGCCCATGAACCGCACCGACAGGCCGGGCTCCACCTCGTCGGGGATCCCGGTGCGGTGCAGGCCGACGACGCCCTGGTCCTCCTCGCCGGTCCGCAGGACGAGGATCGAGCTGGTCCCGCCCGGACTGATCGGGATCTTGTCGCTGGGGAAGATCGGGACGCCGCGCCACGCCTGCACGACCCGTCCGTCGTGGACGACGGGCTCGGGGTAGAGGCCGCGCCGGGTGCACTCGCGGCCGAACGCGGCGATCGTCTTCGGATGGGCGAGGAAGAACCGGGACTTGCGCCGCCGCGACAGGAGTTCGTCCAGGTCGTCGGGGGTGGGCGGGCCGGTCCGGGTGGAGATCCGCTGCCGCAGGTCGGCGTTGTGCAGCAGCCCGAAGTCCCGGTTGTTGATGAGGTCGTGCTCCTGCCGTTCGCGCAGGGCCTCGATCGTCAGCCGGACCTGTTGCTCGGTCTGGTCCATCGGCCCGTTGTACAGGTCGGCGACGCGGCTGTGGATGCGCAGCCGGGTCTGCGCGACGCCCAGCTCGTACTCGCGCGGCCCGGCGTCGTAGTCCACGAACGTGCCGGGCAGCTCGACCTCGCCGCTGTGCCCGGACGCCAGGTCGATCTCCGCCTCGCCCTGCCGGTTGCTCGGCGGGAGCGGACGGTCCCGGACGGTCTCCAGATGGGCGCGCAGCCCGTCGTGGCGTCCGGTCAGTTCCGCCAGCGCCGAGCGCGACAGCGTGAGGACGGTCGTCGGCGTCAGCGCGGTGACCGTGCACGCCCACGCGGTCTCGGTGTCGAGGAGCAGCTCGTCCCCGGCGAACCGGCCGTCGGCGAGGACGCCGAGGTCGGTCTCGGCGCCGTACGGGCCCGTGCCGATCCGGCCGACCTTGCCGTGCGCGACGAGCACGATCTCGTCCACGGGCTCGCCGCGCCGGGCGATCACCTCGCCGGGCTCCAGCTCGCGCTGGACGAACCGGCCGGCGAGCGCGCCCAGGATCTCCGGGTCGTCCAGGTCGCGCAGCGCGGGCAGCTCGGTCAGCTCGGCGGGGATGACGCGGATCGCGGCGCCGGTGGCGACGAACGTGACCAGCCCGTCGCCGAGGCGGTAGGCGAGCCGCCGGTTGACCCGGTAGCTGCCGCCGCGCGCCTCGATCCACGGCAGCAGCCGCAGCAGCCAGCGCGGCGTGATGTTCTGCGACTGCGGGACGGTCTTGGTCGTCGTCGCGAGTTTGCGCGCGGCCGACGTCGAGAGCGACAGCCGTTCTGCGGTCTCAGGCACCGGCGCCGCCCCGGGCGACCTCGACGCTCTCCAGGACGCCCAGCGCGTCCGGGACGAGGACCGCCGCCGAGTAGTACACGCTGACCAGGTAGGACAGGATCGCCTTGTCGTCGATGTTCATGAACCGGACCGACAGGCCGGGCTCGTGCTCGTCGGGGATGCCGGTCTGGTGGAGGCCGACGACGCCCTGCGCGTCCTCGCCCGTCCGCATGAGCATGATCGAGCTGGTCTTGGTGTCGCTGATCGGGATCTTGTTGCACGGGAAGATCGGGATGCCGCGCCAGCCGGGGACCTTGTTCCCGCCGACGTCCACCGCGTCGGGGTAGACGCCGCGGGCGCTGCACTCGCGGCCGAACGCGGCGATGGCCTTCGGGTGGGCGAGGAAGAACGCGGGGTCCTTCCAGACGAGCGTGAGCAGCTCGTCCATGTCGTCGGGGGTGGGCGGGCCGGTGCGGGTGTGGACGCGCTGGGAGAAGTCGGCGTTGTGCAGGAGCCCGAAGTCGCGGTTGTTGACCAGCTCGGCCTCCTGCCGCTCGCGCAGGGCCTCCACGGTGAGCCTGAGCTGCTGCTCGGTCTGGTTCATCGGCTCGTTGTAGAGGTCGGCGACGCGGCTGTGGACGCGCAGGACGGTCTGCGCGACGCTCAGCTCGTACTCGCGCGGCTCGGGCTCGTAGTCCACGAACGTGCCGGGCAGGCTGACCTCGCCCGCGTGCCCGGACGCGAGCGCGATGGCGGCCTCGCCGTTGTCGTCGGCGGGACGGTCGGGCGCCGAAGTGTAGGCGTCGACGTGGGCGGCGAGGTCCTCGGAGCGGTCGACGGCCGCGCGGAAGCCGTCCCGGCCGAGGGTCAGGACGGTGACGGCGGTGAGCGCGCGGAGCGTCTGGTCCCAGGTGCCGTCGTCGGTGAGCAGCGCGCCGTCGCCGAAGTACTCGCCGTCGGCGAGGACGCCGAGGTCGACCTCGTCGCCGTAGGCGCCGTCGCCGACGCGGGCCACCTTGCCGTGCGCGATGAGGACGACCCGGTCGGCGGGCCGGCCGCGCTCGACGATGACCTCGCCGGGCCCGTACTCGTGCTGGGTGAACCGGCCGGCGAGCCCGGTGAGGACCTCCTCGTCGTCGAAGCCGCGCAGCGGCGGCAGTTCGCCGAGTTCGGCCGGGATGACGCGGACGTCCGCGCCGGTCGAGACGAACGTGATCCGTCCGTCGCCCACCGTGTAGGTGAGGCGCCGGTTGACGCGGTAGGCGCCGCCCGCCGCGCGCACCCACGGCAGGAGCTTGATCAGCCACCGGGAGGAGATGCCCTGCATCTGCGGGACGGTCTTGGTGGTCGTCGCGAGTTTGCGGGCGGCCGATGTGCTGAGGCTGAGCTGCTGGTCGGTCACGTTCCACACCACCGATTCGTGGTCGTGCTGACAGGGGGGTCATGCTCAGTGGTCCGTCGGGCGCCCCGGACGTTGATCGCGAACGCGGCGCCATCCGGCACACTACCCAGAGTGGTGACACCATCACAACGACAGTATTTTCTTACCTTCTATAGCTTTTCTGTCACCTCGCCAGCACCACTCGGCACAGCCGTCGCCTGCAAAAAGCGAAATGTCGTCCTATTCGGTGACGAATTACCGACCAGAAAGCTAGCGCGACAGCGAAAGGCCCGTCGGACGGGGCGCGTCCGGACGGCCCGCCTGCTCGATCGGCACGCCCGCCGTCTCCGGGATCCGGGCCAGCGGCACCAGCGCCACGAGCCCCGCCAGCATCAGGTAGTACGCCGGAACGTAGTTCGACCCCGTCACGTCGATGAGCGACCCGACGAGCACCGCCGCCGTCCCCCCGAACAGCGACGTCGAAACGTTGTACCCAATGGCAAAAGCGCCATAGCGGACTTTCGTCGGGAACATCGCCGGGAACGTCGCGCCGATCACCGCGAGCATCAGCACCAGCAGCCCGCCGATCACCGCGTAGCCGAGCGCCACGCCTACCGCCGACCGCGTCTGCATCAGCGCGAACGCGGGCCACGACAGGACGACGAACCCCACCGCCGCCGTCCGCAGCAGGGGCCGCCGGCCGATGCGGTCCGACAGCGCGCCGAGCGGCGTGATCACCGCGATCATGCACAGCTCGACGCCGATCGTGATGAGCTGCGACGTCACCGGCCCGACGTCCAGGAAGTCGGTGAGATAGGACGGCATGAACGTCAGCAGCGTGTAGTCCGCGACGTTGAGCAGGAACACGATCCCGACGAGCATCACGATCGTCGGCCAGTACCGCGCCAGCGTCTCGCGCAGCGGCGACTTCAGCCGCTCCCCGCTGCGCTCCATCCGCCGGAACGCGGGCGTGTCCTCGATGTGCGTCCGGACGTACAGCCCGACGATCCCGAGCGGCAGCGCGGCGAAGAACGGGATGCGCCACGCCCACGCGCGCATCGTCTCGTCCCCCGCGACGAGGTTCACGAGCAGCACGAGCCCGGCGCCGCCCACGTACCCGGCCAGCGTGCCGAGTTCGAGGAAGCTCCCGTAGAACCCGCGCCGGCCGGTCGGCGCGTACTCGGCGATCATCGTGGCGGCGCCGCCGTACTCGCCGCCGGTCGAGAAGCCCTGGACGAGCCGGACCGCGAGCAGCAGCAGCGGCGCCGCGAACCCGATCGTGGCGTAGCCGGGCAGGACGCCGATGACGAACGTCGAACCGGACATCAGGATGATCGTCAGGGCCAGCACCCGCCGCCGGCCGAGCCGGTCCCCGAGCGGGCCGAACACCAGCCCGCCGAACGGACGGGCCAGGAACGCCGCCGCGATCAGCGCGAACGACCGCAGGGTCGCGTTGTCGCTGCCACCGGGGAAGAAGACCGTCCCGACGATCGGGGTGATGATCCCCGCGCTGAACACCCCGAAGTCGAACCACTCGACCGCGTTGCCGAGCGCCGACGCCAGCACCGCCTTGCGGACCGTCGCGGCGTCCGGCGCGGCCACCGTTCCCTGCTCGCCCATCCGACCTCCAGGCCGACTATCTCCCCCGCTCCCGGGCGCCGTAACGCTCGGTGAGGGGAAAGGCCCGGAGAGGGAACGCCGGTGTGTCAGTCGCGCGGCGTCCCGGGCTCCTCGGCCTCCGGTTCGACGCCGTCGGGCAGTTCCGGCAGCCGCATCGTGCTCTGCGGGCCGGGTTCGACGCGCAGCGGCTCCTCGTCCTCGGGGATCGACAGCAGCGCCTGCGTGACCTGCGACTCCCGCGTGATCACGCCGCTGGTCAGGACGGTGTTGCGGTGCCGCAGGCGGCCGTTCTGGCGCAGCAGCTCGTCGATCTCGGCGCGCGCCCGCCGGATCCGCCGGGTCAGCCGGACGTGGACCAGCAGCCCACCGGCCGCCAGGCCGACGAGGAAGGTGGCGAGGGGGATCCCGACCGCGTGCGGCGCCGCCAGCAGCGCGCACGCCGCCAGCACCAGCGCGAAGGCCACCCCGAGCGGCGGCCGGTGCGCGTCCACCCAGTCCAGGGCGGCGTTGACGGGCTTCGGAATCCTCACGCCTCGATCTCCTCCACGTTGTCGCCGGACGTGCTCAGTCCCCCGGGGCGGCCGAAGGGCCGACGGACCATGAACGACGCGGACCCGGGGAGGTGTTCCGGCCGGGACGGAGGCGCGCGTCACCCTCGGCCGTCGCCCGCGCCGTCGCGGGCCGGCCCGTCCGGCCGCTCCGCGCGTCGCCGGCGAGCCGTCGCGGGACCCGTCGCACGGGCCCTCGCACGGGCCGCGGGCGGGGACGCCGAGAACCCTAACAGCCGCGCGGGTCCCGTCCGACGGGGCGCCGGATGCCGAGGTCGGGATGCGACAGAGGTCCGGGCCGAATATCGTTGACGGATATGAGCAATCACTTTGACGTCGTGGTCCTCGGCGCGGGACCGGGCGGGTATGTCGCCGCGATCCGGTCGGCACAGCTCGGTCTCAAAACGGCCATCATCGAGGAGAGGTACTGGGGCGGCGTCTGTCTGAACGTCGGCTGCATCCCCTCGAAGGCCCTCCTCCGCAACGCGGAGCTGGCCCACATCTTCACCACCGAGACGGAGAAGTACGGGATCTCGGTCGACGGACAGGTCTCCTTCGACTACGGCGTCGCCTACCAGCGCAGCCGCCAGGTGTCGGAGAAGCTCGTCAAGGGCGTCCAGTTCCTGATGAAGAAGAACAAGATCACGACCTTCGACGGGCGTGGAACGTTCACCGACGCGAACACCCTCCAGGTGGACCTGGCCGGCGGCGCGTCCGACACCGTCACCTTCGACCACTGCATCATCGCGGCGGGCGCCCACACGCGGCTGCTGCCCGGCACGTCGCTGTCGGAGCGCGTGGTCACCTACGAGGAGCAGATCCTCTCGTCCGAGCTGCCCGGGAGCATCGTCATCGCGGGCGCCGGGGCGATCGGCGTCGAGTTCGCCTACGTCCTGCACAACTACGGCGTGAAGGTCACCATCGTCGAGTTCCTCGACCGGATGGTCCCGAACGAGGACGCCGACATCTCCAAGGAGCTGTCGCGCCGGTACCGCAAGCTCGGCATCGAGGTCCTGACCTCCACCCGCGTCGACCAGATCGACGACTCGGGCGAGAAGGTCAAGGTCACCGTCACCGGCAAGGACGGCGCCCAGCAGGTCCTGGAGACCGACAAGGTCCTCCAGGCCATCGGGTTCGCGCCGAACGTGGACGGCTACGGGCTCGACAAGACCGGCGTCCGGCTCACCGAGCGCGGCGCGATCGACATCGACGCGTACTGCCGGACGTCCGTCCCGCACATCTACGCGATCGGCGACGTCACCGCCAAGCTCATGCTCGCGCACGCCGCCGAGTCGATGGGCATCGTGGCCGCCGAGACGATCGCGGGCGCCGAGACGATGGCGCTCGACTACGTCATGATCCCGCGCGCCACCTACTGCCAGCCGCAGGTCGCGAGCTTCGGGTGGACCGAGGCGCAGGCCAAGGAGCAGGGCTACGACGTCAACGTCGCCAAGTTCCCCTACAGCGCGAACGGCAAGGCGCTCGGCCTCGGCGAGGGCGACGGGTTCGCCAAGATCATCTCCGACAAGAAGTACGGGGAGATCCTCGGCGCCCACCTGATCGGCCCGGAGGTCACCGAACTGCTGCCCGAACTGACGCTCGCGCAGCAGTGGGACCTGACCGTCCACGAGGTCGCCCGCAACGTCCACGCGCACCCGACGCTGGGCGAGGCGATCAAGGAGGCCGTCCACGGCCTGGCCGGGCACATGATCAACCTCTGACCCCACTTCGGACCGCAGTGCCCGCCCGACGGCCCGCACTGCGGTCCGAGACGCGTCCGGGGGTTTGTCCGACCCCGGCACCTCGGCATTTAGGTGCGTCCGGGAGCATGTGCGCATGCGATCCGACGACGAGTTCGGCTTCCTTCGCCTCGACGGCGCCGCCAACGTCCGTGATCTCGGTGGCCGGCCCGTGCCCGGCGGCGCGGTGGCGGCCGGGCGGCTGCTGCGCGCCGACGCGCTGAACGCCCTCAGTGACCCCGACCTGGAGCGGCTCGCCGGGATCCGCACCGTGGTCGACTTCCGCAGCGACCACGAGGTCGCCACGAACGGCGCGGACCGGCTGCCGGACGGCGCGGAACTCGTCCACCTGCCCATCGACGGCGGCGACCTGGAGGACTTCTACAAGGCCGTCACGGCGGGCGACCCGCTGCGGCAGCGCGAGGTCTTCGGCGGGGGGCGCACCGAGCGCGTCCTGGTCGCGGTGAACCGCAACTTCGTCGCCGACGACGCGCAGCGCGCGGCGTTCGCGACGACGCTGCGCCTGGTCGCCGACGCCGGACGGCTCCCGCTCGTGTTCCACTGCACGGCCGGCAAGGACCGGACGGGCTGGATGGCGGCGATCGTCCTGACGATCCTCGGCGTCCCGCGCGCCGACATCATGGCCGACTACCTGCGGTCCAACGAGTACCACCGGGACCGGTGGAAGAAGCTGCTGGACCACCTCGGCCGGTCCGGGCAGATGGAGGAGCCCGAACTGCTGCTCCCGCTGCTGGAGCAGCGTCCCGAGTACCTGGAGGCCGCGTTCGCCGAGGCCACCGCCAGGTACGGGTCGTTCGCCGGGTTCCTCGCCGACGGGCTCGGCGCGGACGAGGAGCTGCTCGCCGCCGTCCGCGCCGGGCTGACCGCCTGATCCGGGCTCAGTCGCGCAGCAGCTCCGTCAGCTCGCCGAGCGCGTCGTGCAGGTGGTCGACCAGCTCCGACGGGTCGGGGACGAGGTCGCGGCACGTGATGATGCCGACGTCGATCGTCCCGTCGTAGGAGAAGACCGTGATGTTGAGGCCGCCGCTGAGGTCGGTGACCAGCGAGACCGGGTAGTAGGCGAGCACCCGCGCGCCCCCGAGGAACAGCGGGAACTGCGGGCCCGGCACGTTGGACACGATGAGGTTCAGCGGACGCATCCCCGTCATCGGCGCGGCGAGCAGGGCCAGCTTGGTCGCGGCCCCGGCGAACGGCGCCGGGACGAGCGCCGACAGGTCCCGGACCCAGCCGCCGGACTCGGTGAACCGCCGCTTCATCCGGTCCATGTCGGCGCGGACGGCCGTGAACCGATCGGCGGGGTCCGC
This sequence comes from Actinomadura rubteroloni, assembly GCF_002911665.1. Classification (NCBI taxonomy): domain Bacteria; kingdom Bacillati; phylum Actinomycetota; class Actinomycetes; order Streptosporangiales; family Thermomonosporaceae; genus Actinomadura; species Actinomadura rubteroloni. The sequence goes on along the minus strand of NZ_MTBP01000001.1, from coordinate 2,239,840 downwards.
GACGTGGGTCGCGAGCGGCGCGGCGAGGATCGAGGTCATGTTGCCCTCGGCGGCCTCGTCCGCGCCCCGGTCGGGCCGGCGCAGCGAGATCGGCACGCCCGCGACGAGCGGCCCGGCGGGCAACTCGCCGCGCTTGTCCAGCCAGGTGCGCAGCGCGGTCGCGCACAGCGCCATGACGACGTCGTTGACGCTGCCGCCGAGCGCCCGGCCGACGCGCTTGACGTCGTCCAGCGGCAGTTCGCCGAACGCGACGGCGCGGCGGGCGCCGATGGGACGGTTGAACGGCGTCGGGGGCGCGGCGGGCGTGTCGGCCGCCGGGTGCTCCCTCCGCCCGAGGACGCCCCGGGCCAGCCGCGCGACCCGCCCGACGCCCGGCAGCGACCCGACGCCCGGCACGTCGTCCAGGAGCGGGACCGACCGGACGACCGACAGCGCCGACGCCAGCGGGTGCCCGGCCATCCGCAGCAGCCCGTCGCGCATCATCTCGGCGGTGCCGGGGGCGCGCTGCGGCGCGGTCTCGTCGGCGGGGACGTCCCGCTCGTCCGGCGACAGGTCCAGCAGCGCGGCGAGCGCCTCGGCGGCCATGACGCCGTCGATCGCGGCGTGGTGGACCTTCATGTAGACGGCGGCGCGCCCGCCGGCGAGCCCGTGGATCAGCACCAGCTCCCACAGCGGACGGGACCGGTCGAGCGGACGCTCGTGCAGCGCAGCGACGAGCCGGGCGAGCTGCTCGTCGTCGCCGGGCCGGGGCAGCGTGACCTCGGAGATGTGCCGCGCGGGGTCGAACTCGGGATCGTCCTCCCAGTACGGCCGGTCCAGCCCGAGCGGGACCTGGACGAGCCGGCGCCGCAGCGGCCGGGGCGCGAGATGCGCGCGGCGGCTGATCAGGCCGGCGAGCGCGGCGGCGGTCAGCCGCCCGCCGGGGCAGGTCGCCGGATCGACGACCCCGAGCCCGGCGATGTGCGCGCGGGTGGTGTCCGTCTCGGCATTGAGGAAGACGGCGTCCACGGAGGTGAGCTGGCTCATGAGCTGTCCCGTCTCATCGGCTGTGGGCCACCTCTCCAGGAAGTACGGCGTACCCGGCGGTAGGTCAATGGCGGCAGGGAGGACGTAACCGGGACTTAACTGGACGAATCGCGGCGTTCACCGGAGTCCGGCCGCACGCCCGCTTCGGGCGCTCACCACCTGCAAGATCAATAACGATCGGGAACGTCCGGGCATTCCCGGTCGCGGTGTGGCGTGCGCCATTACAGTGGAGCCCCATGACACGACCCCTCGCGGAGATCATGGAGGCGGGCTGGGCGGAGGCCCTGGCGCCGGTGGCGGACCGGATCGCGGCGATGGGCGATTTTTTGCGCGCCGAGGTCGCCGCCGGACGCCGTTACCTGCCGGCGGGAGCGAACATCCTGCGGGCGTTCCAGCAGCCGTTCGCCGAGGTCCGCGTGCTGATCGTCGGGCAGGACCCGTATCCGACGCCGGGGCACGCGGTCGGGCTCAGCTTCTCGGTCGCCCCCGAGGTCCGGCCGCTGCCGGGCAGCCTGGTCAACATCTTCCGGGAGTACGGGAACGACCTCGGGCTGCCCGCGCCGTCCACCGGGGACCTCACGCCGTGGACGCACCAGGGCGTCCTGCTCCTCAACCGCGCGCTGACCGTCCTGCCGCGTAAGCCCGCGTCGCACCGCGGCAAGGGCTGGGAGGCCGTCACCGAGCAGGCCATCCGGGCGCTCGCCGCGCGGAACCGGCCGCTGGTCGCGATCCTGTGGGGCCGGGACGCGCGGGACGCCAAGCCGCTGCTCGGGAACGTCCCGGCGATCGAGTCCGCGCATCCGAGCCCGATGTCGGCCGACCGGGGCTTCTTCGGCTCCCGCCCGTTCAGCCGCGCCAACGCCCTGCTGGAGCGGCAGGGCGCGTCGCCGGTGGACTGGAAGCTGCCCTAGCCCTCGTCCGGGACGCGGCGCAGCATCGCCGCGAACTCGCCGTCGCGGGGACGTTCGGGGTTCTGGCCGAGCGGGGTCAGCCGCCGCTCGCCGTGGCTCCAGTAGACGCCCGGCGCGCACGGGTCGTCGGCGGCGGCGTGCATCTCCGCGACGACCTCGGCGAACACCGGCAGGACCGCCTGGACGGCCGTCGAGGTGATCGGGTAGAGCAGCAGCGTGCTGTGGCACGGGACGCCGACCAGCGCGCCGTGCTCGTTCGGCGGCGGGAGGAACTGGTCGACCTCGCTGAGCAGCGCGGACACGTACCGGTTGCCGGGCTTGGTGACGACCCGCACGTTGCGTCCGGGCAGGAGCGGCTGGTCGCGGACCTCGACGTCGGCCAGCTCGCGGTCGTGCGTGTTCGTCATGACGTACCCGAGCCGCCGCAGCCCGAGCAGCCCGGCGCGCGCCCGCGTCAGCGGACCGCCGTAGCGCGGGTGCTCGATCATCACCATCGCGTCGAAGTGGTCGCCCGCCGGGACGACGACCAGGCCCTCCCGGTCGCGCGGGGCGAGCTTCGGGACGATCCGCAGCCGCAGCAGCTCGCGCACGTCCCCGAACAGCTCCATCTCCCCCACCGCGAGGAACGCGCGGTCGGCGATCTCGCGGATCCACGCGTCCGCCAGGCGCGGCCAGCGCGCGGGCTCGGCGCGGGCGCAGCGCTCCAGCAGCGTCCAGGTGGTGGCGCGCGCCTCGGACCGGCCGACGGGCAGCACGACCTCGGAGGTTCCGCCGTCCAGCCACCCCGACGGGGCCACCACCGGCAGCAGGTCGCGGATGAGCGCATGCACGTCCGCAGCCACGTCCAGCGGTTCCACGCTCATCGCCGCCTCCTTTCTCGTCCGTGCCGGGCCACGGGTCAACCCTCTCAAAGTTCGGGGGCCCCGCGGGACCCCTCGGAGTGACCGTATCGCCGACGGCCCCCGCCGGGGCGCGGATCCCGCCCACCCTGTCGCCGACCGGCCGCCGCTCAAGTACGGTGCTTCCATGTCCGAAATCGTGTACCCGCCGGTGATCAAGACAGCGCTCGCCCTGTTCAAGGCGCTGAACATCAGGTTCCGCCTGGAGGGGACCGAGCACGTCCCGGCGGCTGGCGGCGCGGTGCTGGTGAGCAACCACGTCAGCTACCTGGACTTCATCTTCGCGGGCCTCGCCGTCCACCCCGCCGGGCGCCTCACCCGGTTCATGGCGAAGAAGGAGGTCTTCGACAACCGGATCTCCGGACCGCTCATGCGGGGCATGCACCACATCCCGGTCGACCGGGACGCGGGCGCCGCGTCGTACAAGGCCGCGCTCACCGCGCTGAAGGGCGGCGAGATCGTCGGCGTGTTCGCCGAGGCGACGATCAGCCGGTCGTTCACGGTCAAGGAGATCAAGAGCGGGGCGGTGCGGATGGCCGTCGCCGCGGACGTCCCGCTGCTGCCCATCGCGATCTGGGGCCCGCAGCGCATGTGGACGAAGGGGCGCAAGCGGCGGCTGCTCCAGCGGAACGTCCCCGTCACGATCCTCATCGGCGAGCCGATGTACCCCAAGCGCGGCGACGACTACGCGCAGGTCACCGCCGACCTCCAGGCCCGGATGGGCGAGCTGCTGGAGAAGGCGCAGCGGGAGTACCCTGAGGAGCCGACCGGTGACGATCGGTGGTGGCAGCCCGCCTATCTCGGCGGCACCGCCCCGACGCCCGAGGAGGCGGCCGAACTGGACCGCAAGGAGTCCGAGGAGCGCGCCGCCCGCCGTGCCGCGCGCGCCGACGCCGAACGCCGCGAGGGTGATGCCGCCTGAGCGGGGCGGGCATGGCTAAATCGGTGGACGACCCGGCCGCCTCGACTCGATCATCGAACCCATGACCGAACGCCCGCGGGAGTTCCTGCACCTGGTGGAGGCGCCCGAGGTCGCGACGGCCTCCGGCGCCGACCTGACGCTTCCCGTGATCCTCAGCGTGGACGACACCTGCTCGCCCGCCGACGTGATGGGGATGCTGTCGATGCGGCCGTTCGCGTCCGGCGACCAGCCGTGGTCGCGGTCGGCGCGGATCGAGCACGTCCGGGCCGACGCGCCGCTGCGTCCGGAGTCGGCGCGGGTGCTGCGCTCGGCGCGCGACCGCGACCGCGACACCGTCCTCGCCGAGGGCGAGGGCTGGACGCTGCTGGCGAGCCGCTGGAAGCACGGCAACGCGCACGTCGCGGTGTCCGCGGAGAGCGAGGAGCTGGCCGAGGCGATCCTGGCCGAGTCCGTCCGGGACGCCAGCGACCCGCCGCGCACCGACGAGCAGAACGTCGAGATGGGCTTCTGGCACATGGGCGCGCACGGGCCGGTGCGCACCGAGCGGGCCATCAGCGCCGACTCGTGGGCGCAGATCCGCCGCAACTACACCGCGCCCGTCGCCTCGGCGCTGGACGACGTCATGGCGCTGCGCCGCGAGGACGTCGCGGGCCGGCTGCTGCTCCTGCACGGCCCGCCCGGCACCGGCAAGACGACGGCGCTGCGGGCGCTCGCGCGGGCGTGGAGCGGCTGGTGCCAGGCCGACTGCGTCCTGGACCCCGAGTCGCTGTTCGGCACGCCGAGCTACCTCATGGAGGTCGCGGTCGGCGAGGACGACGACGAGGAGCGCCGCTGGCGGCTGCTCATCCTGGAGGACTGCGACGAGCTGATCCGCGGCGAGGCCAAGCAGTCGACCGGGCAGGGCCTGTCGCGGCTGCTGAACCTCACCGACGGGATGCTCGGGCAGGGCCGGGACGTCCTGGTGGCCATCACGACCAACGAGGACCTGGCGCGGCTGCACCCGGCGGTCGTCCGTCCGGGCCGGTGCCTGGCGCAGATCGAGGTCGGGCCGCTCACCCGGGCCGAGTCGCTGGACTGGCTGGACGACGCCGTCCCCGATCCGGACATCGCGGCCGACGGCGCGACGCTGGCCGAGCTGGCGGCGCTGCGCAAGGGCGAGCACCGGCCGAAGCCCGAGACGCCGGCGGGTGCGGCGACGGGCTTCTACCTGTAGTCACTTCGCGGCGGCCTGCCAGAGGCACGCGTAGGCGTGCCGGAGGCTCGGCAGGTCGTGCGCGGGGTGCGGGAACGGGACGCGCAGGTCGAACGGCTCGGGCGCGTCCGGGGACGGGATCGAGCAGCGCAGCCAGAGGCCGAGCCGGTCCAGGCCGAGCGGGCGGACGTCGGGCGCGGGCTCGCCGAGTTCCGGCAGCAGGCGGCGCAGTTCGGCGCGGTGGCAGCCGTCCAGGTGCGCGAGCACGCCCGCCTCGATGGCGGCGAACGGGTCCGGGCCGGCCTGGGCGAAATCCTCGGGTTCGACGGTCGCGCTGCCCCAGGGGTCGTCGACCTCGATCTGGGCGACGTCCAGGGTGAGCAGGACGTGGTCGCCGCCGTCCGTGCGCGCGAGGTCGAGCAGTTCGGGACGCGGGTGGAGGCGGGCGAGGCGGAGGGCCGCGTCCCGGCGGGCGGCGGGCGGGACCTCGCTGATCCAGCCGTGCAGCCAGGCCCGTCCGCGCACCCGGTCGGGGAACGGCACCGGCGCGACGTCGGAGATCCGCAGCGTGGCGGGCAGGTCCGCGTTCCCGACGAGCGCGGTCGCGACGGGCGACGCGGCGGGCAGGAGCAGCAGGGGCGCGCCGTCCTTGCCCGCGGCGTGCGCGGGAATCGGCGCGTACGGGACGCCGGGCGTGACGAGGACGCCGCCCGCCACCCCGTAGGCGAGGGTGCGCGCGCGTTCGGCGGGGGACGGCCCGCTCACGGTCCGCTGCTGGTCCACGGAATCCTCCCATTGAGTTAGGGTGACCTAAGTTAGGCTTACCTAACCACCGAAGGAGGACCATGAACAACCCCCGGCCGAAGGTCCGGCTGTCGCGCGCGCTCGGGATCCCCCTGACGCCGAAGAGCGTGCGGTACTTCGAGGCGCGGCCGTACCCGCCCGGCGTCCACGGGCGCGCGCGCAAGCAGGAGTCGGACTACAAGGTGCGGCTGCGCGAGAAGCAGCGGCTCCGGGCGCAGTACAACATCCGCGAGACGCAGCTCCGCAACGCCTTCGACAAGGCGTCCCGGTCCGGGGGCAAGACGGGCGAGGCTCTGCTGGTGGACCTGGAACGGCGCCTGGACGCCCTGGTCCTGCGCTCCGGGTTCGCGCGGACGATCTACCAGGCGCGGCAGTTCGTCGTCCACCGCCACGTGCTGGTGAACGGGCGCCGCGTGGACCGTCCGTCCTTCCGCCTCGCCCCCGGCGACGTCATCACGATCGCCGAGCGAAGCCGGAACATGGATCCGTTCCAGATCGCCGCCGCCGGCGCGCACGCCGACAACGTCCCGCCTTACCTGGACGTCCGCGTCGACGCCCTGACGGCCCACTTCACACGACTCCCCGAACGCACCGAGATTCCGGTCGTCTGCGACGAGCAGCTGGTCGTGGAGCACTACTCGCGCTAGAACCCCGCCCGCCCCGCGCGCCGGGCAACGGCACGCGCACTCGCTGTAGGCGGTGGCGTGCCGGGCGCGATGCCCGGCTGGACACGCGCGGCGCGGCGCGGCGCGGGCAGCGCGGGCGGCGTGACGGGCGTGGGCTGGGCAGCGCGCGGGTGGGCGGGCCGGTGGGGGTGGACGGGTCAGAGGAGGCTGCGGGAGGCGAGGACAATGCCGTCCTCGTCGCTGTAGAGCCAGTCGCCGGGGCGGAACTCCACGGTGCCGAACTCGACCGGCACGTCCACCGCGCCCGCGCCGTCCTTGGCGCTCTTGCGCGGGTTGGAGCCCAGTGCCTTGATGCCCAGGTCCAGGGTGCGCAGGGTCGCCACGTCGCGCACGACGCCGTTGATCACCACACCGGCCCAGGCGTTCGCCACCGCCGCCGCCGCGATCAGGTCGCCCATGAGGGCCGAGCCCGTCGAGGCGGCGCCGTCCACGACGAGGACGCGGCCCTCGCCCGGGGTGTTCAGGAGCTTCTTCACGAGACCGTTGTCGCGGAAGCAGCGGACGGTCGCGACCGGGCCGGCGAACGCGGTGCGCGCGCCGAACTGGCGGAACTGAGTTTCGCAGCTCCGCAGTTCGTCGCCGAAGTCGTCGATGAGGTCAGCGGTGGCGAAGGAGGTCATGACGGCAGCCTACCGATCGGTAACCGGCTATCCGCCGGGGGTGGGCGGGACGCCCTGCCACACGGTCAGGTCGAACGCGAGGTAGGCGGACGGCTTGTCGCCCGTCCCGCGCACCTCGACCAGCCCGACGAGCCCGCTCTCGGTCGTCACGCAGATCCTCTTGCCCTTGACGAGGTAGTCGTCGCCGAGGTAGTCGGCGTAGCGGGTGTTGTCGCGGCACGCCTCGTAGCCGCCGGGCTGGCCGGGCGCGAGCACCGACAGCCGGTCGCCCCACAGGGTGCCGTCGTAGCGCAGGTCCTCGCCGCCGCGGGACGCCTTCGGGTGCTTCGGGTCGTCGCTCAGGTTGATCGCGTAGCCGCTGGCCAGGTTGACGTTCGCGTAGTGCCCGAGCTGCGCGCCGACGCCGCCGGGCGCGGGCCTGGACGGGCCGCCGAGGTCGGGTCCGGCAGTCTGCGTCGCGGTGGACGACTCGTGCGCGGCGGGCAGGGACTCCGGCGGACGGTGCGCGGCGGCGCCCGGCGCGTCCCGCTCCCACGGCCGCAGGACGACCAGCGCCGCCGCGAGCACCACGATCACGACGCCCGCCGCCGCGAGCGCGAGCAGCAGCAGCCGCACGGCCGGGACGGGCGCGGCGGCCGGCACCGGCGCCCCGGCGGGCGGCACCGGCACGGGATCGAACCCCGGCCCGCTCGTCGGCGGCCCCATCGGACGCGGCGGCTCGGCCGAGTAGGCGGGGAGCCGGCGCGTGACGTCCTCGGGGAGCCAGCCCGCGCCGGGCGGGTCGGTGCCGACCTCCAGGGCGTCGAGGACGTCGCGCGGCGTCGGACGGTCCGCCGGGTCCTTGGCGAGGCAGCGTTCGACCAGGTCGCGCAGGCCGTCGGGGCAGCCGTCCAGCACCGGCTCCTCGTGGACGACCCGGAACAGCACCGCCTCGGCCGGCCCCTCGCCGAACGGCGTCCGCCCGGTCGCCGCGAACAGCACGACGCCCGCCAGCGCGAACATGTCGACCGCCGGGGTGGACGGCCGCCCGAGCGCCTGCTCGGGCGCCATGTACTGCGGCGATCCGATCCGCATGCCGGTGCGGGTGAGCGGGGTCGTGTCGGCGGCGCGGGCGATGCCGAAGTCGATGACGCGCGGCCCGTCGGGCGCCAGCAGCACGTTGGACGGCTTCAGGTCCCGGTGCACCACCCCCGCCGCGTGGACGGCCTGGAGCGCCTCGGCGACCCCGGCGAACACCGCCCGGACCGTCGCCTCCGGCAGCGGGCCGAGTTCCACGACCGTCTGCGCCAGCGACGGCCCCGGCACGTGCGCGGTCGCCAGCCACGGCTGCGGGCCGTCGGCGTGCGCGTCGATGACGGGCGCGGTGTAGAAGCTCTGCACCCGCTGCGCGGCGGCGATCTCCTGCTGGAAGCGGCGCCGGAACTCGGGGTCCTCGGCGAACTCGGGCCGCACGACCTTGATCGCGAGCTTGCGCCCGCTCTGCGTCGTGGCGAGGTAGACGCGGCCCATCCCGCCCGCGCCGATGCGGGCGAGGACGCGGTACCCGCCGATGAGCGGCGGATCGTCCGGGGTGCGGGGCTCATACACCGGAACGGGCGCTGGCATAGGGCCTCCAAGGGGGTGCGGCCCCCTGTTTCTACTAAAAACCACGGCTTCGCGCACGAAATGCGGCCGTGCTGTGACCCGGGCGATCCGTCAAGACGCGGCCAACATCCGTTCCGGACTGCCTGTTCGCCCCGGGTCCGCCGCCCGCACCGAACGTACGCTGGAGGACGGACGCCCGTCCGGACCGCGGACGGCCGACTCCGGCGGAAGCGCGCGGCATCGAGCGCGCCGTAGGCGAGCGGGAGGCACAGTGGGCGAGCAGGGCGGGGCGAGTGTCGAGGGCGAGCGGTTGCGGCGGCTGTCGGACGAGCACAGCGCGCACAACTACCACCCGCTGCCGATCGTGGTCGCGGAGGCGGACGGGGCGTTCGTCACGGACGTGGACGGGCGGCGGTATCTCGACATGCTGTCGGCGTACTCGGCCGTCAACTTCGGGCACCGCAACCCGCGGCTCGTGGCCGCCGCCGAGCGGCAGCTCGGGCGGGTGACGCTGGTCAGCCGCGCGTTCGACCACGACCAGTTCGGGCCGTTCTGCGCGGAGCTGGCCGAGCTGTGCGGCAAGGACATGGTGCTGCCGATGAACACCGGCGCCGAGGCGGTGGAGACGGCGCTGAAGACGGCCCGCAAGTGGGGGTACGAGGTCAAGGGCGTCCCGGCGGACCAGGCGAACATCGTGACGTTCGTCGGCAACTTCCACGGCCGGACGACGACGATCGTCAGCTTCTCCACCGACCCGGTCGCCAAGGCGTCCTACGGGCCGTACACGCCGGGGTTCCGGACGGTCCCGTACGGCGACGCGGACGCGCTGCGCGAGGCGATGGACGCGAACACCGTCGGCGTGCTGGTCGAGCCGATCCAGGGCGAGGCGGGGGTGCTGGTGCCGCCGCCGGGCTACCTGCGGGCCGTGCGGGACCTGTGCGACGAGCACGGCGCGCTGATGATCGCCGACGAGGTGCAGACCGGGCTCGGCCGGACCGGCGCGACGTTCGCGTGCGAGCACGAGGACGTGGTGCCGGACGTGTACGTCCTCGGCAAGGCGCTCGGCGGCGGGATCGTCCCGGTGTCGGCGGTGGTGGCCGACACCGGCGTCCTCGGGGTCTACAAGCCGGGCGAGCACGGCTCGACGTTCGGCGGCAACCCGATGGCCTGCGCGATCGCCCGCGAGGTCATCGCGATGCTGCGGACCGGGGAGTTCCAGGCGCGGTCCCGCGACCTCGGCGCGCACCTGCACGGACGGCTCGGCGCGCTGGACCTGGAGATGGTCCGGGAGGTGCGCGGGCGCGGGCTGTGGGCGGGCATCGAGCTGAACGGGCTGGCGCGGCCGGTCAGCGAGCGGCTGATGGAGCTGGGCGTGCTGGCGAAGGAGACGCACGACACGACGCTGCGCCTCGCGCCGCCGCTCGTCGTGGAGCGCGACGATCTCGACTGGGCGCTGGACCAGTTGGAGGCCGCGCTGAAGGCCTGACCTGCGGGGAAGAGCCGGGGGGCGGCCGGCTGTTCCAAGGGTGTGCCGCAAATTGTCCGACCTCGTCGGTATAAACTAGTCTAAACAGATCAATCCAAACCGACGACGAGGACGGTGGCCCGCGTGGGCCGACCCCTGACCCCCCTGGCGCTCACGGTGCTGCGCATGCTGTGCGACCGCCCCATGCACCCGTACGAGATGCAGCAGCAGATCCGCGACTACCACTACGACGCCGCCGTGAAGATCACGCACGGCGCGCTGTACCACTGGGTGGAGCGGCTGGCCGCCGCCGGGCTCATCGAGCCCGTCGAGACGAACCGCGAGGGGCGGCGGCCCGAACGCACGGTCTACGCCGTCACGACGTCGGGACGCGACGCGGCGCAGCTCCGCATGGCCGAGCTGCTCTCGCGCCCGAACCCCGAGTACCCGCTGTTCGGGACGGCGCTCGCCTTCGTCAACCTCCTGCCCGAGAGCGAGGTGGCCGCCCTGCTGCGGCGCCGCGTCATCGCGCTGGAGGCGGCGCTGGCGGGTCACCTCACCGTGCAGGAGGCGCACGACAAGCGCGGGCTGGAGCGTTACAAGGTCCTCGACCACGAGCTGACGATCGCCCAGCTCCTCACCGAGCTGGAGTTCTGCCGCGCGCTCGCCGACGACCTGGAGAACGACCGCCTCACCTTCAGGGACGCCGACGCGTCCCGCTCCCCCGAACCTCCCTCCACCGAGGAGTCCTGTTGACCAGATGGCGCGGAAACCCGTGGGCGATCCTCATCACCCTGTCCCTCGGGTTCTTCATGACGCTGCTCGACCTGACGATCGTGAACATCGCGATCCCGAGCATGACCGACAAGCTGCACGCGTCCCTGGACGAGATCCTGTGGGTGACCAACGCCTACACGCTCGTCCTCGCGGTGCTGCTGATCACCGCGGGCCGCCTCGGCGACCTGCTCGGCAAGAAGAACCTCTTCGTCGCCGGCGTCGCGCTGTTCACGCTCGCCAGCCTGGCCTGCGGGATCTCGCAGGACCCGACGCAGCTCATCATCGCCCGCGCCGTGCAGGGCCTCGGCGCCGCGATGCTGATGCCGCAGACGATGTCGCTCATCATCGCGACGTTCCCGCCGGAGAAGCGCGGCACGGCGCTCGGCGTCTGGGGCGGCGTCGCGGGCATCTCCACCATCGCCGGGCCGACGATCGGCGGCCTGCTGGTCAGCGCGCTGGACTGGCGGTGGATCTTCTTCGTCAACCTGCCCATCGGGATCATCGTGCTCGTGATGGCGCTGCCGATCCTGCCCGCGCACATCAAGGGCGCGAAGCACCGGTTCGACATCACCGGGGTCGTGCTCGCGAGCGCCACCCTGTTCTGCCTGGTGTTCGGCCTGACCGAGGGCCAGAAGTACGACTGGAACACCTGGATCTGGGCACTGATCGGCGCGTCCGTCGTGCTGCTCGCGCTGTTCCTCGTCCAGCAGAAGATGCGCCAGGACCGCGACCCGCTGATGCCGTTCGTGCTGTTCGCCGACCGCAACTTCTCGATCCTCAGCGCCATCGGCGCGATCGTCTCGATCGGCATGCTCGGGATCTTCCTGCCGCTGACGTTCTACTTCCAGTCCGCGCAGGGGCACAGCGCGCTGGAGGCCGGGCTGATCATGGCGCCGTCCTCGGTCGTGTCGATGTTCCTCGCGCCGCTGGCCGGACGGCTCTCCGACCGCGTCGGCGGACGGTTCATCCTGCTCGGCGGGCTCACGCTGTACGGGCTCGGGATGCTGTGGGTCGTGCTCATCGCCAGGACCGACACGTCGTGGGTGGCGTTCATGCCGCCGTTCGTCCTCGCGGGCATCGGCATCGGCGGCGTGTTCGCGCCGATGGCGACCGAGGCGACGCGGAACGTCCCGCCGATGCTGGCGGGCGCCGCGTCCGGCGTGAACAACACGATCCGGCAGATCGGGTCCGTGGTCGGCGGCGCCGCCGTCGGCGCGCTGCTCCAGAACCAGCTCGCGTCGTCGCTGCGGGACGAGGCCGTCAAGCGGTCCACCGCGCTGCCCCCGCAGTACCGCGCCGGGTTCGTGGACGGCTTCGCGAACGCGGGCAAGGGCGGGCTGGAGGTCGGAACGTCCCAGCAGACGACCGCTCCCCCGGCCGGGGTGCCGCAGTCGGTCGTGCACCAGCTCCACGAGCTGGGCGGCCAGGTCTTCACCCACGGCCTGGTGGACGCGATGAAGCCGACGATGCTCATGCCGATCCTGCTGATCTTCGTCGGCGCGGCGGCGTGCCTCGGCGTCAAGCGCTACCGCGCCCCGGCGCAGCAGACCGCGCAGGCGCCCGAGCCCGCGTCCCACAAGGGCTGACACGTCGAAGGGCCCCGGCCGCGACGCCGGGGCCTCAGCGGCGGGTGAGCCAGGAGCCGGACGGGTGCTTGGCCGGGACGAGCAGCGGCGCCGCCACGACCGCGAGGACCCCGGCCGCCATGTAGACGTACCCGGCCGCGTTCCCGAGGATCAGCAGGTCCCCCTCGGAGCGCTGCGCGGACAGCACGAGCGTCACCACCAGCCAGGCGGTGCCGGGGACGATCGCGCCCGCCCGGGACCCCATCCCCCGGCCCGCCAGGTAGGCGACGGCGAACACGGCCGCCGCCGCGAGCAGCGCCGGGGCGACCGCCGGCGTGAACGGCCAGAGCTGCACGGCCGCGCCGAACACGCCCACGACCGCGCCCAGCAGGGCCAGGACGGCGTAGGCCGCGCCGGTCACCATCGCGTCCAGCGGCCGGTCCCCGCGCCGGGGGGCCGCCGGAGCCTCATCGTCGATCCGCACGCCCGTCAGGGTAGCGACCCGGAGGCGTGCGTCCGGTCGTCCGGCGCGTCGGCCGCCGGCGCGGCGAGCAGGTCGGTCTCGCGGCCGGACGGCGGCTTGCCGGGGCCCGGCTCGCCCTCCAGCAGGATGTAGTACTCGGTGCCGAACGCCTGCTGCCCGAGGTTGTTGGACAGCGCGAAGAACGGTCCCGCGTCGTCCGGCGCGACCGTGATCTGCGTGCGGTGGGCGCGCAGCGCGGCGAGCTTGGCGGGCAGATGCGCGCGGGCGTCCACGGCGGTGGTGACGTCGTCGTCGGGGACGCCCGAGCCCAGCTCGTCCAGGCCCGCGACGCGCGCGAACGGCAGCTCGGCCTCCCGCATGACGGCGATGGCGCGGGCGAGGACCGTCCGCGGCGTCGCGTACGCGTACAGCTTCGGCGTCCGCCACGGCTCGCCGCCGCGCGTGAACGCGGGGTCGGCGGCGAGGCCGAACGCCCGCCGCGTCACCCGGTGCGCCTGGATGTGGTCGGGGTGGCCGTAGTTGCCGCGCTCGTCGTAGGTGACGATCGCCTGCGGCCGGACCTCGCGGATCACGGCGGCCAGCTCCCCGGCGGCCTCCTCGACGTCCGCCCGCCAGAAGCAGCGCGGGTCGTCGTTGGACGGCGCGCCCATCATCCCCGAGTCGCGCCACCGGCCCGGCCCGCCGAGATAGCGGTGGTCGGCGACGCCGAGCACCGCGCACGCCCGCGCCAGCTCGTCGACGCGGTGCTCGCCGAGCCGGTCCTCCCGGTCCGCCGCCAGATGCCGCAGCTCGGGCGGGATGACCTCGCCCTCCTCGCCCAGCGTGCAGGTGACCAGGTGGACGCGGGCGCCCTGCGCCGCGTACTTGGCGATGGTCGCCCCGGTCCCGATGGACTCGTCGTCCGGATGGGCGTGGACGAACAGGATGCGCGGCTCGGTCATAGGACCCGAGGGTACTCAGGGCGTGGGCACGGCATGCGAGCCGCCCTTACGGCGTGCCCTCGGCGCCGGTCCCGCCGCCGGCACCGCCACCACCCGTCCCGCCGCCGGCGCCGCCGCCCGAACCACCGCCCGTGCCGCCGCCGGACCCGCCGCCCGACCCGCCGTCGCCGGGGGGCGTCGGGGTGGTCGCCGGGGTCGTCGGCTCGGTCGGCGTGGGGGTCGTGGGCGGCGCAGACGTCGGCGGGCGCGTGGTCGGCGCGTGCGTCGTCGGGGCCGACGTGCGCGGCCGGGTGACCGTCGGTTCCGGCTCCTCCGACTGGCCGCCGCTGTCCTCGGTGGACGGCGACGCCGACGGCGAGCCCGACGGGTCGCCGCCCGGCCCGTTGTTCCCGCCCGACTTGGCCAGCGCGACGCCGATCACGACCGCGAGCAGCAGCACGAACAGCACCGCGCCGACGACGGCCCAGCGCGCCCCGCCGCCGCCGTCGCGGTCCCGGCCGCGGTCCGCGCGGCGCGGCCCGGCGCCGTAGCCGGGCGCGGGCGGGAGCGTTCCGGTGAAATCCTGCGGCGCGACGCCGCCCGGCCCGGCCGGACGCGTCTCCTGCGCCGACGGCTGCCGCATCGTGGCGCCGCCCGCGAGCTGCGAGCCCTCGGCCAGCAGCGCGGTCGCCTGCGCCGGGTCGTCCATGCGGGTCTGGCCGGGCTGGCCGCCCTGCCCGCCGCCGATCATGCCCATCATGAGCTGCTGCCCGCCCGGCCGCCGTCCCGGCTCCTTGACCAGGCACGACGCGAGCAGCCCGTGCAGGTCGTCGGGGACGCCGTCCAGCAGCGGCGGCTCGTGCATCACCCGGTTGATGACCGCGACGACCGTGTCCTCGCCGAACGGCGGACGGCCCGTCGCGGCGAACACCATCGTCGCCGCCCACGCCCACACGTCCACGGCCTCGGTGAGCCGCTGCCCGGCGACCTGCTCGGGCGCCATGTAGGACGGCGTCCCGATCGCCTTGGTAGCCGACGTCTGCCCGACGTCCAGGGCGCGGGCGATGCCGAAGTCGATGACGCGCGGCCCGTCCGGCGCCATGATCACGTTGTGCGGCTTGAAGTCGCGGTGGACGATGCCCGCCTGGTGGATCGCGACGAGCGCGGTCGCCGTCCCGATCGCGAGCCGCTCCAGCCCCGCGCCGGTCAGCGGCCCCTGCTCGGTGATCTGCTTGTAGAGGGACGGCCCCGGAACGTACTCGCTCGCGATGTACGGCTGGTCGCCCGCGACGTCGGCCTCCAGCACCTGCGCGGTGCAGAACCGCGCGACCTGCTTGGCGGCCTGCGCCTCGCGGACGAACCGGTTGCGCGCCTCGGCGTCGCCGGCCAGGTCGGCGCGCAGCAGCTTGATCGCGGCCTTGCCCCCGGACCCGTCCACGCCCAGGTAGACGACGCCCTGCCCGCCCTCGCCGAGCCGTTCCAGCACCTCGTACGACCCCAGCCTCCGGGGGTCTCCCGGCTGAAGCACAGGCATGGGCTCTCCTTCTCCGTGTCACAGCGGGGGGCGGCGCGTCCATCGCGGGAGATCCCGAGCCTACCGAGCGCACGGGACGTCCGGGCCGGTTCCCGGTCCCGATTCGCCCCGGCCCCGGCACCCCGGTGCGCATCCGCCCCGAGAACCGGGCAGACTCGGTTCATGAGCATCAGCTATCCCCGGCAGAGCGCCCGCACGCGACGGTTCACGCTCGGCGTCCCGCGCGCGTTCCAGCTCGCGCCGGACGGGTCCCGCGCGGCCTTCCTGCGCACCCGGGCCGGCGACGACCCGGTCACCTGCCTGTGGACGCTGGATCCCGCGACCGGCGCCGAGACGCTGGTCGCCGACCCGGCCGCGCTGGACCTGCCCGGCGAGGCGGACCTGCCCGCCGAGGAGCGCGCCCGCCGCGAGCGCGCCCGCGAGCAGGCGGGCGGCATCGTCGGGTACTCGGCCGACCGGGAGCTGCGGATCGCGGTGTTCACGCTGGCCGGGAAGCTGTTCGTCGCCGACCTCGCCGCCGGGACGGTCCGCGCGCTGCCCGCCGCCGAGCCGGTGTTCGACCCCCGTCCGGATCCGGCCGGACGGCACGTGGCGTACGTGTCGGGCCGGGCGCTGCGCGTCATCGGCGTGGACGGCGCCGACGACCGCGCGCTCGCCGCGCCCGAGAGCGACCAGATCTCCTACGGCCTCGCCGAGTTCATCGCCGCCGAGGAGATGGGCCGGTTCCGGGGCTTCTGGTGGTCCCCCGACGGCGCGGCGCTGCTCGCGGCCCGCGTGGACGAGACGCCCGTCGCGCGCTGGCACATCGCCGACCCCGCCAACCCCGACCAGCCCGCGACCGAGGTCGCCTATCCCGCCGCCGGGACGCCGAACGCGATCGTGTCGCTCGTGCTCGTCACGCTGGAGGGGCGCCGGATCAGCGTCGCGTGGGACCGGGGCCAGTACCCCTACGTCGTCACCGCGCTGTGGGACCGGCACGGCCCCGCGATCGTCGTGCAGCCGCGCGACCAGCGCAGCCAGCGCGCCCTGCGGGTGGACGCGCTGAGCGGCGAGACGGCCCTGCTGCACACCGAGCACGACCCGCACTGGTCGGAGATCGTCCCGGGCGTCCCGGCGCGCACGCCGGGCGGGGAGCTGGTGTGGATCACCGAGGACCGCGCGGCCGACACGCGGCGGCTCACGGTCGGCGGAAAGGCCGTCACGCCGCCGGGGCTCCAGGTGCGCGGTGTGCTCGGCGTGGACCGCGACGAGATCCTGTTCACCGCGTCCGAGGACCCGACGGAGATCCACGTCTGGGAGTACCGGCCGGACACCCTCACGAAGATCACCGAGGGGCGCGGCGTGTTCTCGGCCGTGCGGTCGGGCGGGGTCACGGTCGTCAGCGGGTCCCGGCTGGACGGCGACGGAACCGAGATCGAGGTGCGCGGGCCGGACGGCGTCCGCCCGGTCGCCTCGCACGCGCAGACGCCCGTGCTGACGCCGCGCGTCGAGCTGATCGCCGCCGGGGACCGGGACCTGCGCACCGCCGTCGTCCTGCCCACCGGGTGGGAGCCGTCGGACGGGCGGCTGCCGGTCGTCCTTGACCCCTACGGCGGGCCGCACGCGCAGCGCGTCCTCGCCACGCGGCGCGCCTACCTGGAGTCGCAGTGGCTCGCCGACCAGGGGTTCGCCGTCGTCATCACCGACGGGCGCGGCACGCCCGGACGCGGGCCGGCGTTCGAGCGGGCCGTCCAGGGCGACTTCGTCACGCCCGTCCTGGACGACCAGATCGCCGGGATGATGGAGGCCGCGCGCCGCCACCCCGGCGCGCTCGACCTGGACCGCGTCGGCATCCGGGGCTGGTCGTTCGGCGGCTGGCTCGCGGCGCTGGCCGTCCTCGCGCGGCCGGACGTGTTCCACGCGGGCGTCGCGGGCGCGCCGGTCACCGACTGGCGGCTGTACGACACCCACTACACCGAGCGGTATCTCGGGCATCCGGACGAGGAGCCCGAGACGTACGCCGTCCAGTCCCTCATCGACCGCGCGCCCGACCTCGAGCGCCCGCTGATGCTGATCCACGGGCTCGCCGACGACAACGTGGTCGTGGCCCACACGCTGCGGCTCTCCTCGGCGCTGCTCGCGGCGGGCCGTCCGCACACCGTGCTGCCGCTGTCGGGCGTCACCCACATGACGCCGCAGGAGGTCGTCGCCGAGAATCTGCTGCACGTCCAGACCGAGTTCCTGCGCAGCAATCTCGGCTAGGCGATTCGGACGGTCCGCGGCCCGCGATCGGGTCCGGCCGGGATGCGCGGCGGCGAGCCGAGACGCTAAAGTCGGAGCGGAGCGATGATCCACTCCGCTCGCCGAGCCGGGCCGCCCGCGGCCCGCCGCCGCCCGGCGCGGACCCGCCCGCGGGCCGGGCCCGGCCCGCCGTCCGTGCGCCACTCGCCGACAGTCCGGAAACCATCTGTGAGCACGCTCAGCCGCCAGCCGCACTCCGTCCCGCCGGTGCCCGGCCACGGCCGCCCGGCACGGTCGTCGGGGTCGGGACCGGGCGCCGAGGGCACCCTGGACCTGCTGCTCATCGGCGACGACCCGTCCGACGTGTTCCTGGTCGAGCGGATGCTCGCCGAGAGCGGCCTGGACGCGCGGCTGTCGGTCGCCCGCGACCTCGACGGCGCCCGCGGCCGGCTCACCCGCCGCACCCAGTGCATCATCGTGGACCTGTCCGCGCCCGACATCGACCGGATCGAGGCGCTGCGGGACGTCATCGCGCTGTCGGGGTCCACCGCCGTCGTCGTGCTCACCGCGCTGGACGACGACGACCTCGGCGTCCGCGCCGTCGCGACCGGCGCCGCCGACTACCTCGTCAAGCAGGAGGTGGACGGCCCGCTCCTCGCCCGCGCCATCCGCTACGCCATCGAGCGCAAACGCGCCGAGGACACCGAGCGGCGGCTGGTCGAGGCGCGCATCCTCGGCCGGGAGAACGCCCGGCTGGAACGCGGGCTGCTGCCCGTCCCGCTCATCGACGACCCCCGCCTGCGCCACCACACGCGGTACCGGCCGGGCCGCCGCCGCGCGCTGCTCGGCGGCGACTTCTACGACACCGTCCAGACCGAGGACGGCACCGTCCACCTCATGATCGGCGACGTGTGCGGGCACGGCCCCGACGAGGCGGCGCTCGGCGTCCAGCTCCGCATGGCGTGGCGGACGCTCGTCCTCGCCGGGCACACCGGGGAGCGGCTGCTCGGCATCCTCGACACCGTCCTCGGCCACGAGCGGCGCAGCGACGAGATCTTCACGACGCTCTGCATGATCACGATCGCGCCGGACCGCCGCACCGCGCGGCTGCACCTGGCCGGGCACCCGGCGCCGCTGCTGTTCGGGACGGGCGCCGCCGCGCTCCCCGACGACTCGCTCGGCCCCGCGCTCGGCCTGATCCCCGGCGCCGAGTGGCCGGGCACCGACGTCGAGCTGGGCGACGCCTGGACGCTCATGCTCTACACCGACGGCCTCATCGAAGGCCGCGTCGGGCGGGGCCCGGAACGGCTCGGCACCGACGGGCTCGTCCGGCTGGCGCGCGGCGCCCACCGCCGGGGCGCGGCCGGACGCGCGCTGATCGACGCGCTCGTCGCCGAGGTCGAGGAGCTGAACGGGGACGCGCTCACCGACGACCTCGCAGTTCTCCTGCTCTCCCACGATGTGACCAGGACGTGACCCCGCAGTCGCGCTTGCCCCGACCAACCGACCCCGACCGACCTCCCGTTTCCTGAGGCCAGTGCTAAGAACCGGGTTCCCTCTTGTCATGTGAGGTCCATCACCTCACATGACCAGGCAACTTAAGGAGAACCCCTGTGCTGCACGGGTCATAGCCGTCGGCTATCGAAACGAGTGCGCCCATGACTTGGTGTTCTCGTGCGTCGTGGACCTACCGTTCGCACCGTGGCTATAGCGATCCCCAAGGTCTACAGATCGACCGTCGGTAAGAAGGCCGTCATGGCCGTCACCGGCGCGATCCTCGTGTTCTTCCTCCTCGCGCACATGATCGGCAACCTGAAGGTCTTCCTGGGCGCCGACGACTTCGACCACTACTCCGAGTGGCTCCGGACGATGGGCGAGCCGGCCGTCCCGCACCGGACCCTCCTGACGGTCCTGGAGATCGTCCTCGTGGTCGCCGTGATCCTCCACATGTGGTCGGCGACCTCGCTGGCGCTGCGCGCCCGCCGCGCCCGCCCGGTGAAGTACCAGTCGCGCAAGAAGTCGCACGCGCAGGGCTATGCCACCCACACGATGCGCTACGGCGGAATCATCATCCTGCTGTTCATCGTCTGGCACCTCCTGGACCTCACGTTCCACGTCGTGAACCCCAAGGGCGACGGCTACACCCCCTACGAGCGCGTCGTCGCCGACTTCGACGCGTCCCGCTGGTACATCACCGTCTGGTACGTGCTCGCCGTCCTGCTCGTCGGCCTGCACCTCAACCACGGCGTGTGGAGCGCTTTCAACACCCTCGGCTGGCGCACCCCGCGCAACGACCGCACGCTGCGCGGCCTCGCGTTCACCATCGCCGGGGTGGTGGCCCTCGGGTTCATCTCCGTGCCCCTCTCTGTCACCTTCGGATGGGTGAGCTGATCATGGTCGACGCCTTCTACAAGTCCGGCGAGCCGATCGCCGACGCCAAGGCCCCGCAGGGCCCCATCGAGCAGCGGTGGACGACCCGCAAGTTCGAGGCCAAGCTCGTCAACCCCGCCAACAAGCGCAAGAAGAAGATCATCATCATCGGCACCGGGCTCGCGGGCGGCGCGGCCGGCGCCACGCTCGGCGAGGCCGGGTACCACGTCGTCCAGTTCTGCTTCCAGGACAGCCCGCGCCGCGCCCACTCCATCGCCGCGCAGGGCGGGATCAACGCCGCGAAGAACTACCGCAACGACGGCGACAGCGTCCACCGGCTGTTCTACGACACCGTCAAGGGCGGCGACTTCCGCGCCCGCGAGTCCAACGTCCACCGCCTCGCCGAGATCTCCACGCAGATCATCGACCAGTGCGTCGCGCAGGGCGTCCCGTTCGCCCGCGAGTACGGCGGCCTGCTCGACAACCGCTCCTTCGGCGGCACCCAGGTCTCCCGGACCTTCTACGCGCGCGGCCAGACGGGCCAGCAGCTCCTGCTCGGCGCCTACCAGGCCCTGATGCGCCAGGTGGACGCCGGGAACGTCGAACTGCACCCGCGCCACGAGATGCTCGACCTGATCATGGAGGACGGGCGGGCGCGCGGCGTCGTCGTCCGCAACCTGCTGACCGGTGAGATCCAGCACCACACCGCCGACGCGGTCGTCCTCGCCAGCGGCGGCTACGGGAACGTGTACTTCCTGTCCACCAACGCGATGGGCTCGAACGTCACCGCGTCCTGGCGCGCCCACCGGCACGGCGCCTACTTCGCCAACCCGTGCTACACGCAGATCCACCCGACGTGCATCCCCGTCAGCGGCGACCACCAGTCCAAGCTGACGCTGATGTCGGAGTCGCTGCGCAACGACGGCCGCGTGTGGGTGCCGAAGAAGGGCGGCGACACCCGCCGTCCCGCCGACATCCCCGAGGACGAGCGCGACTACTACCTGGAGCGCATCTACCCGTCCTTCGGCAATCTCGTCCCGCGCGACATCGCCTCGCGCGCCGCCAAGAACGTCTGCGACGAGGGACGCGGCGTCGGCCCCGGCGGGCTCGGCGTCTACCTGGACTTCGCCGACGCGATCGAGCGGCTCGGCCGCAAGACCGTCGAGGCCAAGTACGGGAACCTGTTCGAGATGTACGAGCGGATCACGGGCGAGAACCCGTACGACACGCCGATGCGCATCTACCCGGCCGTCCACTACACGATGGGCGGGCTGTGGGTGGACTACGACCTCCAGTCCAACATCCCCGGCCTGTTCGTGACCGGCGAGGCGAACTTCTCCGACCACGGCGCCAACCGGCTCGGCGCGTCCGCGCTGATGCAGGGCCTCGCCGACGGGTACTTCGTCCTGCCGACCGGCCTCGGCGACTACATCGCCCGCAACAACCTCGGCCCCGTCTCGGCGACGGCGATCGAGGAGGCCGAGACGCGCGTCACCGAGCAGATCGACCGGCTCCTCGCCATCGACGGCGACCGCACCGTCGACTCCTTCCACCGCGAACTCGGCCACATCATGTGGGAGTACTGCGGCATGGAACGTACCGAGGAGGGCCTGCGCAAGGCGCTGGAGCTGATCCCCGCGCTGCGCGCCGAGTTCTGGTCGCGCGTCAAGGTCACCGGGACCGGCGCCGAGCTGAACCAGCAGCTCGAGAAGGCCGGACGCGTCGCCGACTTCCTCGAACTCGGCGAGCTGATGGTGATCGACGCGCTGCACCGCACCGAGTCCTGCGGCGGCCACTTCCGCGCCGAGAGCCAGGACGAGGACGGCGAGGCCAAGCGCGACGACGAGAACTTCTCCTACGTCGCCGCCTGGGAGTGGGCCGGATCGGACGAGCAGCCGGTCCTCCACAAGGAAGCGCTCGAATTCGAATACGTTCACCCCACGCAGAGGTCGTACAAGTAATGAAGCTCACACTGCGGATCTGGCGGCAGAAGGGCCCGGGCGACAAGGGCGCGATGGTCGAGTACCCCGTCGACGGGATCTCGGCGGACGCGTCGTTCCTCGAAATGCTGGACGTCCTCAACGAGGAGCTGATCGCCAAGGGCGAGGAGCCCGTGGCGTTCGACCACGACTGCCGTGAGGGCATCTGCGGCATGTGCTCGCTGGTGATCAACGGGACGCCGCACGGCCCCGAGCGCAACACCACGACCTGCCAGCTCCACATGCGCAAGTTCAAGGACGGCGAGGTCATCGACGTCGAGCCGTGGCGCGCGAAGGCGTTCCCGGTCATCAAGGACCTCGTCGTGGACCGGGGCGCGTTCGACCGGATCATCAAGTCCGGCGGGTTCATCTCCGCGCCGACCGGCACCGCGCCCGAGGCGCACTCCACGCCGGTGCCCAAGCCCGACGCCGACCGCGCGTTCGAGGCGGCCGAGTGCATCGGCTGCGGCGCGTGCGTCGCGGCCTGCCCGAACGGGTCGGCGTCGCTGTTCCTCGGCGCGAAGGTGACCCACCTCGGGCTCATGCCGCAGGGCCAGCCCGAGCGCTGGGACCGCGTGGTCTCGATGCTGGAGACGCACGACGCCGAGGGCTTCGGCGGCTGCACCAACACCGGCGAGTGCACCGTGGCCTGCCCGAAGGGCATCCCGCTGGACGTCATCGGACGGCTGAACCACGACTACATCAAGGCCACCGCCGGGGGCGCAAAGAAGTAGTTACATGGACAAACCGGGCGGCCTGGCGGGGTCGCCCGGTTTTCAGCTTTCCAGGAGCGTCTCGACGCCCGCGGGGAGGCTGCCCGCGAGCGCGGCCTCCACGAGGAAGGTCTCCAGGGTGTCCTGGAAGGCGCGGGCGGCGTGGGTGAGCGAGACGTCCTTGCGGTGGGCGAGCGCGATCGTCCGCAGCAGGGACGGGTGGCCGCCGTCGCCGTCGTCGGCCTGGACGAGCGGCGTCCCGCGCAGCCCCGGCCGTCCGGCCAGCACCATGCTCGGCACCACCGCGATGCCGAGGCCCGCCTCCACGAACCGCAGCACCGCGTCCATCTCGCCGCCCTCGACGGCGAAGCGCGGCTCGAAGCCCTCCGCCCGGCACGCGCTGATCGTCGCCTCGCGCAGGTCGTAGCCGGAGCGGAACATCACCATCGGACGGTCCCGCAGGTCCGCGATCCGCAGCGTCGCGCGGCGCGGCACGCCGCGGCGCGGCAGCCGTCCGCCCGGCGGGCCGGGGGCGGAGCGCTCGCCGTCCGCCGGGGACGCCACGACGAGCCGTTCGCGCAGGATCGGCCGGGTGTCCAGCGGGGTGTCGCCGTGCAGCGGGAGGATCACCAGGGCGAGGTCGAGCAGCCCGCGCGTCAGCTCGCGCACGAGGTCGCGGGACCCGCCCTCCTCGACCAGGATCTCGATGCCGGAGTAGGCGTCGTGGAAGCGGCGCAGGACGTCCCCGAGCAGCCCCGCGCACAGCGACGGCGTCGCGCCGAGCCGCACCCGTCCGCGCCGCAGCCCCGCGAGTTCCTGCACCTCGTGCCGCGCCGTGTCGACGTCGGCGAGGATGCGCTTGGCCAGCGGCAGCAGCGCCTCCCCCGCCGGGGTCAGCGTGATGTTGCCGCGCGCCCGGCTGAACAGGGACGCGCCGAGGTCGGTCTCCAGCGCGCGGATCTGCTTGGACAGCGACGGCTGGGCGACGCGCAGCAGCTCCGCCGCCTGGGTGAAGTGGCGGACCTCGGCGACGGCCACGAAGTAGGCGAGCTGCTGGAGTTGCACCGACCCAGGTTACGGCGCGACCGAAACGCCGCCGAGCGCGGCCGGGCCGTCAGCGCGCATGGCGGCGCAGCGCCGGGAGGTCGCGGACGACGAACTTGCGCCGTCCCGTCTCGATCAGCCCGTGCCGGCGCAGCGTGCCGAGCGCCTTGCTCACGGCCTCGCGGGACGCGCCGACCCAGCCCGCCAGCTCCTCCTGCGACAGGTTGAGGTTGATGCGGACGCCGCCGCCCGCCGCCGGGTCGTCGGGGACGCCGAACCGCTCCGCCAGCTCCACGAGGCGCTGCGCGACGCGTCCGGTCGCGTCGAACATGCCGAACTCGATGCGCTTGCGGTCGGCGTCGCGGAACCGCTGGCAGAGCGTCCGCATGATGAGGACGGACGCGCCGCCGTGCGTGCGCAGGAACTCCATGAACTGCTCGCCGGTGACCGTCAGCAGCTTGACCGGCTCCAGCGCCGCGACCGTCGCCGAGCGCGCCCCGCCGTCGATCACCGCGACCTCGCCGAGCAGCGCGCCCGGCCCGCGCACCGCGAGCAGCGCCTCGCCGCCCTGCTCGCGGTCGGAGTAGGCCTTGACGTGACCGGACGTCAGCACCGCCGCCCAGGTCGAGTGCTCGCCCTCCCGGAAGATGGTCTCGCCGCGCCGGAACGCGCGGGGACGGCCGAGGCGCTGCAGGTCGTCTCGGTCGTCCGGGGACAGTTCGGCGAGGAACGATCCCTCCTCGTAGGGGGTCATGCCACCCACGCTAGAGGGCCGGGCGCCGCGTCGTGCCCGCGCGGCAATCACGAAACCATTACGCGTTCTGTGTACTTCTTCCTATTCGCGGGGGCGCGGGACGGCGACAGTGGTGCGGGTGTGCCCGCGTTCCCCCGCCGGCCCGGACCCGCCCCGCCGGGGGCGCGGCGCGGTCCCCTCCGGGGAGCGGCGGACGGACGGGCGGCGGTGTCGCGGGGGCACGGCCGCCCGTCCCGCACGTCACGCGGAGGGTGTGTCCTGGCCCTTGCGGACGATGCCGAGCTTGCTGCCGAGCCAGACGATCGGGTCGTACTTCTTGCCGACGACCCGCTCTTTCATCGGGATCAAAGCGTTGTCGGTGATTTTGATGTGCTCAGGACACACTTCGGTGCAACATTTCGTGATGTTGCAATATCCGAGCCCATGGTCGCTTTGGGCGATATTGCGGCGGTCGGCGACGTCGGCCGGGTGCATCTCCAGTTCCGCGATCCGCATGAGGAAGCGCGGCCCGGCGAACTCCGGCTTGTTCTCGTCGTGGTCGCGGATGACGTGGCAGACGTTGTTGCACAGGAAGCACTCGATGCACTTGCGGAACTCCTGCGAGCGCTGCACGTCCACCTGCTGCATCCGGATGTCGCCCGGCGCGACGTCGCCCGGGTCGAACGCCGGGATCTGCCGCGCCTTCTCGTAGTTGAACGACACGTCGGTGACCAGGTCGCGGATCACCGGGAACGTCCGGACGGGTGTGACGGTGATGGTCTCGTCCTCGGTGAACGTCGACATCCGCGTCATGCACAGCAGCCGCGGCATCCCGTTGATCTCCGCCGAGCACGACCCGCACTTGCCCGCCTTGCAGTTCCACCGGACGGCGAGGTCGGGCGCCTGCGTCTGCTGCAGCCGGTGGATGATGTCGAGGACGACCTCGCCCTCGTTCACCTCGACGGCGTAGTCGACCAGTTCGCCGTCCCCGTCGTCCCCACGCCAGACGCGGAACTTCGCCTCATAGCTCACAGTGTCTCCCGCTCGCCTACGGCGCGCTCGATGCCGCGCGCTTCCCTCGTCGCTCTGGTCGCAAGCTCCCGCCGCTCCTCAGTCCAGCGCGCGGCGCGCGCCTCCGGCTCACTCACTGGGCCTCCTCCGGGAGTTCGTCGGCGGTGAGGTACTTCTTCAGCTCGGACGTCTCGAACAGCCCGAGGAGGTCGGCGCGCATCGCGTCGAGGGGCTGGCGCCGCAGCTCGACGCGGGGGTCGGCGGCGTCGCCGGTCAGGCGGCAGACGAGGTTGACCTTCCGCCATTCCGGCGACATCGACGGGTGGTCGTCGCGGGTGTGGCCGCCGCGGCTCTCCTCGCGCTCCAGCGCGGCCTTCGCGATCGCCTCGGCGACGATCAGCATGTTCCGCAGGTCGAGCGCGAGGTGCCAGGCGGGGTGGTAGCCGCGTCCGCCGGCCCCGACGGCGACGGGCTGCACCGACACCGCGCGGACGCGTTCGCGCAGCTTCTCCAGGGCCTCGACGGCCTGCTTCAGCTCGTCCTCGCGGCGGATGATGCCGACCAGGTCGTTCATCGTCTGCTGGAGTTCGAGGTGGACGGTGTAGGGGCTCTCGCCGCCCTCGCGCTCCAGCGGGGCGAGGGCCTCGGCGGTGACGCGGGCGACCTCGTCGTCGGCGACGGCCGGACGCTCGGCGAGGCCGTCCACGTACGCGGACGCGCCGAGCCCGCAGCGCCGCCCGAACACGAGCAGGTCGGTGAGGGAGTTGCCGCCGAGCCGGTTGGAGCCGTGCATCCCGCCGGAGCACTCGCCCGCCGCGAACAGGCCGGGGACGAGCGCCGCGCCGGTGTCGGGGTCCACCTCGACGCCGCCCATGACGTAGTGGCAGGTCGGGCCGACCTCCATCGGCTCGGCGGTGATGTCGACGTCCGCCAGTTCCTTGAACTGGTGGTGCATCGCGGGGAGACGGCGGCGGATCTCCTCGGCGCCGCCGGGCATCCGGTCGACGACCGTCAGGAACACGCCGCCGTGCGGGGAGCCGCGTCCGGCCTTGACCTCGGCGTTGATCGCGCGGGCGACCTCGTCGCGGGGCAGCAGCTCGGGCGGGCGGCGGTTGTTGTCGGGGTCGTCGTACCAGCGGTCGGCCTCCTCCTCGGTGGTGGCGTACTGCGCCTTGAACACCTCGGGGATGTACTTGAACATGAACCGCTCGCCGTCGGAGTTCTTCAGGACGCCGCGGTCGCCGCGCACCGACTCGGTGACGAGGATGCCCTTCACCGACGGCGGCCAGACCATCCCGGTGGGGTGGAACTGGACGAACTCCATGTTCAGGAGCGTCGCGCCCGCGAGCAGGGCGAGGGCGTGGCCGTCGCCGGTGTACTCCCAGGAGTTGGACGTGACCTTGAACGTCTTGCCGATGCCGCCGGTCGCGAGGATCACGGCGGGGGCCTCGAACACGACGAACTTGCCGGTCTCGCGGACGTAGGCGAACGCGCCGGCGATGCGGTCGCCGTCCAGCAGCAGGCGGGTGACGGTCGTCTCGGCCCAGACCTTGATGCGGGCGTCGTAGTCGCCGTGGACGCGGTGGTCCTCCTGCTGGAGCGCGACGATCTTCTGCTGCGTCGTGCGGATCAGCTCCAGCCCGGTGCGGTCGCCGACGTGCGCGAGGCGCGGGTACTCGTGGCCGCCGAAGTTCCGCTGGCTGATCTTGCCGTCCTTGGTGCGGTCGAACAGCGCGCCCCAGTGCTCCAGCTCCCAGACGCGGTCGGGCGCCTCCTTGGCGTGCAGCTCGGCCATCCGCCAGTTGTTGAGGAATTTCCCGCCGCGCATGGTGTCGCGGAAGTGGACCTGCCAGTTGTCGTTGGGGTTCACGTTCCCCATCGAGGCAGCGGCGCCGCCCTCGGCCATGACCGTGTGCGCCTTGCCGAACAGCGATTTGGAGATGATCGCCGTCTTCTTGCCCTGGAGCCGGGCCTCGATCGCGGCGCGCAGGCCCGCGCCGCCGGCGCCGATCACCACGACGTCGTACCGGTGCCGTTCGATCTCCGTCATGTCGCGCAGGCTCCCTCTAGTTGAACAGTCGCAGGTCGGAGATGGTGCCGCTGGCGACCAGGGCCACGTACAGGTCGGCCGCGACGAGCGAGCCCAGCGTGATCAGCGCGAACTGGCCGTGCCGTGCGTTGAGCTTGGACACCCATTCCCAGAGCCGGTAGCGGACGGGGTGCTTGGAGAAGTGCTTGAGCCGTCCGCCGACGATGTGGCGGCACGAGTGGCACGACAGCGTGTACGCCCAGAGCAGGACGACGTTGGCGACCAGGATGAGCGTGCCGAGGCCGATGCCGAAGCCGCCGTCGGAGCCGTGGAAGGCGCGGACCGCGTCCCAGGTGTTGACCAGGGAGATCGCGACGGCGGCGAGCCAGAAGTAGCGGTGCAGGTTCTGGCCGAGGAGCGGGAACCGGGTCTCGCCGGTGTACTTCTTGTGCGGCTCGGCGACGGCGCACGCGGGCGGCGACGCCCAGTACGAGCGGTAGTACGCCTTGCGGTAGTAGTAGCAGGTCAGGCGGAAGAGCAGCAGGAACGGCAGCGAGATCGCCGCGAACGGGATCCAGCCGCGCGTGCCCGCCGGGAGGAACGTGCCGAACTCCGCCGCGCTGCCGGTGTGGTGGTTCACCGTGACGCTGTCGCAGATCTCGTTGAGGCACGGCGAGTAGAACGGCGTCAGGTAATGGAATTCGGGGACGTAGAACGCCGCGCCCCAGAATGCGCGGATCGTCGCGTAGACCACCCAGGCGGTGAAGATGACGAGGGTGGTGAGGGGATAGACGCGCCAGTCGTCCTTGCGGAGCGTGCGTTTCCCGATGCGGGCGCGCGTCCTGTCCGGCGCCTCCAGTGTGCTCATTGGTCGCTCCCTGGGCTCGGGTCGTGACGGCCCCCGTGGTGGGGCGGGCGCGCGTCCGGCCGTCGTGCCGCGCCGTCGGGATGACGTGCGCGGACGCGCCGTTCGCGCTACCAGCGAAGCGACCTTACGCCACCGTGGTGCGACTGTGACATACATAACAGCCGCGTTCCGGTGTGACTCCGGCCACAGATACGGCCCGTCCACTTTGCCCGTGCGACCTCGTTTCAGCCATAACCACCGCCTATGGCCGCTGGCTATTGAGACGAGCGCCACACGGCATGGGACGCGGGCCGTCCGGGGCCGCCGGGCGGGCGCCGGTCAGTTTCCGAGGATTCGGCGGAAATGCTCTTCGGCATCGCCGGCGCGGCCCGTCCCGTAAATGCGGAGGACGTCGGCGAGGTCGGGGAATTCGGCCGCGATGAGCGCGGCGGCGGCCTCGATCTCGGCGGCGGAGGCGACCTCGCGCAGCAGCGCCTGCACCGCCCGCGCGGCGGGCCGCTCCAGCGGCGGGCGGCCGAGCGCGGGGGCGGCCACCGAACGGATCTCGTCCAGCCGCGTCCGCAGTTCCGCGGCGGGCAGCGCGGCGGTCGCGGGGTCGGCGGCCAGGTCCTCGACGGCGAGCAGCCGCCCGAGCACCGCCGGGTTGCTGATCTTGGCGCGGTGGCCGGACATGAGCTGCGACAGCATCGGCGGCGACAGGCCGAGCACGCGGGCCAGCGCCGACTGGGACAGGCCGAGCCCGGACAGGATCCGCCGGACGCGGTCGCCCAGCGGTTCGCCGTACCACTCCGCCTGGAGCGCCCGATTGCGCGCGACCGCGTCCTCGCCCGGCCCCACCCGCACCCGCCTCCCGCTGTTCACGTCCGCAAACGGCTCCGACACCGCACCCGTGCCCGCCGGAAGAACGATCATGCGGCGGCCCGGACGCTACGTTCGGGCCATGTGCGTTTCGACCGCTCCGGCCGCGTCCAGCGGGACGACCGGATGGTTTATTCCGGGGCGGGATGTCGGTGGCGTGTGGCAAGCTCGTAACCGTCATGACCGACACCGTTGAAGCGTCGCCCGTCGTCCCCGCACCGCTCTGCCTGACCTGCTTCGGGGCGCGGCTCGTCATCACGCTCGGGACCCCCGGCTCGCACCGCGCGCCCTCGGTCTCGCCCTGCCCCGACTGCGCCGCCGACCAGGCCGAGACCCCCCGTTTCGCGGGCCGCGTCTAAGGCCGTCCCAACCGGGGGCTCAGCGCGGGGCTGCGGCCTACGCGGCGGGGGCCGTCGGAGTGAGGGACCTGTGCCGGGGCGGGTGCCGCATTCACCCCAGTCGCACTCCAGGCAGCGGCCGTGGCGGCTGCGATGGGTGCCGCCGCAAGAACCGCACACGCCCCAGCCCTGACATTCGGGGCAGAGCGCGTGGCCGGGTGTCGGCATCGCGCGGGGGGCGGACCTCGCTCGGCGGCCTTCCGGACGTGCCCGACCGCGCCCACCGGGCCGTCCGCGACCGCCCCCGCCGGGCCGCGCCGCGCGGGAGGTGCGGCGCGGGTGGCGTGAGCTGCGCGGAGGGGCACGCCTCGCACGCCCGGCGACCTACCGCTATCCTGACCGTCGGGTTACCGATACATGACGGAAAGTCGAAGGGGTCCATGCCAACCTCGACGTGGTTTCGCCTCAACGTGGCCAAGCGTGAGCGGGTCCTTGAGGTGGCCATGCGCGAGTTCGGGGAGCACGGTTACTCGACCGGCAGCCTGAACACGATCGCGCGCGAGGCGGGCATCGCCAAGGGCTCGCTGTTCCAGTACTTCACCGACAAGCTGGAGTTCTTCGCGTTCGTCTGCGACGAGGCGTCCCGGCGGATCCGCGAGGAGATGGAGCGCCGCATCGCCCGCGTCGACTTCGACCAGCCCTTCGACGAGTGGCTGTTCGACGTCCTCTGCGAGTGGACGGAGTACTGGAGCGACCACCCGCTGGAGCGCGCGGTCACGGCCGCGACGAACTTCGAGTTGGACAACAGCGTGCGGTCGGTCGTCCGCGACACCGCCAACCAGCACTACCTCCAGGTCGTCCACCCGTCGCTGAAGCTGTGGCAGGAGCGGGGCGACATCCGGGCCGACGCCGACATCGACGTCCTCGCGACCCTGCTGCTGATGACGCTCCCGCACCTCGCACTCGCCCCGTACTACGACGGCCTGGACCCGGTGCTCGGCCTGCGGGGCCGGACGCCCGCCGAACAGCGCCCGATCATCCGCCGCCTCATCGAGGGCGTCAAGCCGATGTTCGCCCCGCCCGCCTGACCGCCGCTACCCGCCCGCGTGGGCGCGGCGGATCGCGGCGAGGTCCAGCTTGCGCATCGTGAGCATCGCCTTCGTCGCCCGCGCCGCCTTCTCCCTGTCGGGGTCGCCGATCAGGTCGATGAGCCCGGCCGGGACGACCTGCCACGACAGGCCGAACCGGTCCTTGAGCCATCCGCACTGCGACTCCTCGCCGCCGTCGGTGAGCAGGGCCCAGTAGCGGTCCACCTCGGCCTGGTCGTCGCAGGTGATCTGGAACGACACCGCCTCGTCGAACGTGAACTGCGGCCCGCCGTTGATGCCGAGGAACCGCTGCCCGTTGATCGTGAACTCCACGGTCACGACCGAGCCCGCCGGTCCCGGCCCCGCCTCGGTGTACCGGTCGACGCGCCCGATCGCGGAGTCCTCGAACACCGAGACGTAGAACTCGGCGGCCTCCTCGGCGTTGCCGTCGAACCACAGGCTCGTCGTGAATCCCCGCGCGACCATCCGCTGCCTCCTCTGTGCGTGACTGCTGTCAGAGGAGACCTGCCCCGCGCGGGGAACTCATCGCCCGTCAGTAGGTGAAGGTGTAGTCCTCTTCCTTCGCGCGGCGGGTGCCGGCCCAGAACTCGAAGGTGTGCCCGGGCCAGAGGGTGCGGTTGATCCCGTTCTCGTCCAGGTACCAGGACTGGCAGCCGCCCTCGTTCCACACCGCCCGGCGCAGGCGGCGGTGCATGCGGTCGTTGAAGGCGCGCAGGGCCTCGGGCTTCGGCTCGATCGCGTCCGCGCCCTTCTCCTGGAGGAGGCGCAGGCAGGACAGGACGTGCTGGATCTGCACCTCGATCATGAAGACGACGGAGTTGTGGCCGAGGCCGGTGTTCGGGCCGAGCAGCATGAACAGGTTCGGGAAGCCCGGGATCGTCGTGCCCCGGTACACCTCGATGCCGCCGGCGAACGCCTCCTGGATCTTCAGGCCGTCGCGCCCGACGATGCGCTGCTCGGCGACCGCGTCGGTCACCTTGAAGCCGGTGCCGTAGATGATGCAGTCGACCTCGTGCTCGCGGCCGTCCGCGGTGACGATCGAGTGCTCGCGGACCTCGGCGATGCCGGACGTCTCCACGTCCACGTTCGGACGGGCGAGCGCCGGATAGTAGTCGTTGGACAGCAGCACCCGCTTGCAGCCGATCGTGTAGTCCGGCGTGACCTTGGCGCGCAGCTCGGGGTCGGCGATCTGCCGGTTGATGTGCCAGCGGGCGAGCTTCTCCATCGGCACCGACAGGCGCGGGTCGATGGTGAAGCCGACCGCGCGGGCCTCCAGCGTCCAGTAGATGGACGAGCGCAGCGCGCGGGCCGCGCCGGGCACCTTCGCCAGGGCGGTCCGGACGGCCGGCGGGATCGGGCGGTCCGGCTTCGGCTGGATCCACGGCGGCGTCCGCTGGAACAGCACGAGGTGGTCGGCCTGCTTGGCAACCTTCGGGACGAACTGGATCGCGGACGCGCCCGTCCCGATCACGGCGACGCGCTTGCCGGCCAGGTCGTAGTCGTGGTTCCACTCGGCCGAGTGGAAGGCCGTCCCCTGGAACCGCTCGATGCCCGGAAGGTCCGGGTAGGACGGGACGTGCAGCGCCCCGACCCCGGACACGACGGCCTTCGGCGTGAGCACCGTCCCGTCGGCGAGCGTCACGTTCCAGCGCTTGGCCGCGTCGTCGTACTCCATGCCGTCGACGGCCGCGCCGAAGCGGATGTGGTCGCGCACGCCGTACTTGTCGGCGGTGCGCTCCAGGTAGGCGCGGATCTCGGGCTGGGGGGCGAACATGCGCGTCCAGTCCGGGTTCAGCTCGAAGGAGAACGAGTACATGTGGGACGGGACGTCGCACGCGCAGCCCGGGTAGGTGTTGTCGTGCCAGGTCCCGCCGAGGGCCTCGCTCTTCTCCAGGATGACGAAGTCGTCGAACCCGGCCTTGCGGAGCTGGATGCCCATGCCGAGACCGGCGAAGCCCGACCCGACGATCACGACGGCGGGGGTGCGCTCGTTCATGTTCTGCCTACCTTCTCCCCGGATTTCCTACTCTCAGTAAGTTACTATGAGTAGGCTACTCCCGGTAGGTCCGACTGGAGGGAACCGCTGTGAGCACCGCCACGCCCCCGTCCCGGCGTCGCCGCATGTCACGGGCGGACCGCGAACGGCAGATGCTCGACGTCGCCGAGGAGATCTTCGGCGAGCGGGGCTACGCGGCGACGTCGATGGACGAGGTCGCCGAGCGCTGCGGCGTCTCCAAGCCGATGATCTACGAGTACTTCGGGTCCAAGGAGGGCCTGCTGGTGGCGTGCATCGCCCGGTCGCGGGCCGAACTGCTCGACGTCACCCACAAGGCGATGGCGGGCGCCACCGACCCGAAGGACATCCTCACGCGCGGCATGACGGCCTACTTCGAGTTCGTCGGCTCGCACAGCCGGTCGTTCGCGACCCTGCTCACCGACCACGGCGGGCCGCCCGAGAGCGTCGAGGCGGTCCGGCAGACGCGGGCGCAGCAGAGCGACCTCATCGCCGGGGTGCTGCGGACGTTCGCGCCCACGCTCCCCGATCCGGAGCTGGCGGCGTTCACCGAGATCATCATGGGCGGCAGCGAACGGCTGGCGCTGTGGCAGACCGGGCGGCCCGACGTCGCCGCGCGCGAGGCCGCCGCCTACATGATCGCCTTCTGCTGGCAGGGCATCGCGCCCTACGTCGTCTGATCCCGTCGGCGCGGGAGCCGGTCGATCGCGTCCAGCAGCAGGTCCAGCCCGAACTCGAAGTCGGCGTCGGGCTCGCTGCGGGCCAGCTCGGCGGCGCTCGCGCTGACGTGCGGGAACCGCTCGGCGTCCAGGTCCTCGAACTTGTCCGGACGGTTCCCGAGCGCCTTGGCCATCCCGGCCTCGCGGAGCTGCGTCCCGAGCGTGTACGCCATGAGCGCGCGGGTGACGCGCACGGCCGTCTGCTCGTCGAACCCCGCGGCGGCGGCGAGCGCGAGCGCCCGTTCGGCGGGCATGAGGCCCACCATGCTGTCGATCCGCTGGGTGAGGACGATCGTCATGCAGCGCGGGTAGTCCGCCGCGATCGCGCGGAACGCGCGGGCGAGCGCGCGGGCGCGGTCGGTCCAGTCCTCGGCGGCGTCGAACGACAGGTCCATGCCCGCGACGACGTGCTCGGCGACCCCGCTCAGCAGCGCCGCCTTGTTCGGGACGTGGTTGTAGAGCGACATCACCGCGACGCCCAGCTCGGCCGCGACGGCGCGCATGGACAGCGCGTGCTCGCCGTCGCGCTCGATGAGGCCCACGGCGGCCCGGACGATCCGGTCGCGCGTGAGGACGGCCCGGGAGGTGGCGGACGTCACTCGTCTCTGCATCGGGTCGGGTCTCCGCTTCCGTTGACAGGGTAAGTGGCCCATGACACGGTGACGTACAACGTACGTACGTACATCGTACGCCAGCGCTCCCCCAGGAGGCGGCCGTGTCGACGCACGACCTCTACATCACCCCCGTCCCCGAGTCCACCCGGAAGGTCCCGCCCGCGGGCGCCACGCGGTTCACGTGGGAGTACGACGACGGGCGCGAGAACCTGCTCGCCCTGTACCAGAAGGGCAAGGATCGGCAGTGGGACTCGGTCAAGCGCATCGACTGGGACCTGGACGTCGACCCCTACAACGTCCTCGGCATCCCCGACCAGTCGCTGGCCATCTACGGCACGAAGTACTGGGACAAGCTGAGCCCGCGTGACCGCGCGGAGCTGCGGCGGCACTCGGCGTCCTGGCAGTTCAGCCAGTTCATGCACGGCGAGCAGGGCGCGATGGTCACCGCCGCGAAGATCGTGGAGACCGCGCCGGACCTGGACGCCAAGTTCTACTCCGCCACCCAGACGATGGACGAGGCCCGCCACGTCGAGGTCTTCGCCCGCTTCCTCCAGGAGAAGATCGGGCTCGTCTACCCGATCAACACCAAGCTCCAGGACCTGCTCGCCGAGACGCTCACCGACGCCCGCTGGGACATGCCGTTCCTCGGGATGCAGGTCCTCATCGAAGGGCTCGCGCTCGCCGCGTTCGGCGTCATGCGGGACGTCACGACGCAGCCGCTCCCCCGCCAGATCCTCGCCTACGTCATGCAGGACGAGGCCCGCCACGTCGCGTTCGGGCGGATGGCGCTGCGCGACCTCTACCGCGACCTCAGCGACGCCGAGCGCAGAGACCGCGAAGAGTTCGTCATCCAGGGCTGCCACCTCATGCGCGACCGCATCCGCAGCCGCGAGGTCTGGGAGCACTTCGGCCTCGCCACCCCCGAGGTCCGCGCGCTGATCGACGAGTCGCCGTACATGCGGATGTTCCAGAGCCTGCTGTTCAGCCGGATCGTCCCGTGCGTCAAGGACATCGGCCTGTGGAGCCCCCGGATCCGGGAGACCTTCGAGGAGATGGGCGTGCTGGAGGCGTCCCGCGCCGACCTGGACGCCCTCATGCGCGGCGACGAGGAGATCGCCGACCGGCTGGACGCCCAGCGGTTCGCCGCCGAGGAGGCCGCCCGCCGCGCCGAGGTCGACGCCGTCATCGCGGCCGAGGCCGCCTCGTCCTGACCCCCGTGAGGAGGGGAGAAATGCCCACCGCCACCCCCGAACGCACCGCCGTCGTCCGCTGCCGCGACGGCGACCACACGCTCGCGCTGACCGACCGCGAGGCCGTCGCGCGCCGGCTGCTGGACACGTCCCGCAAGCACTCCTTCGACCCCGACGTGGACGTGGACTGGGACGCCCCGCAGGACCCCGACGTCTTCTACATGCCGCCCGTCCTCGTCTCGCTGTACGAGACGCCGCTGTGGGACCGCCTCACGCACCGGCAGCGCGTCGAACTGTCCAAGCGGGAAATGGCGAGCATCGCGACCTTCGGCATCTGGGCCGAGTTCATGCTGATGCAGTCGCTCGTCCAGCACTGCCACCGGCACCGCTACGACAGCGAGCACGTCGCGTACGCGCTGACGGAGATCGCGGACGAGTGCCGTCACTCGATCATGTTCGGGCGCATGGTGCGGACGTTCGGCCTGCGCACCCACCGGCCGAACGCGCTGCAGCACTCGGCGAGCCTGGTGTCCGGCGCGGTGTACGACCCGCTGATGAAGTTCGCGGGGACGCTCGTCGTGGAGGAGTTCACCGACGCGTTCCAGCGGCTCTCCTTCCCCGACGAGGAGATCCAGCCGCTCGTCCGGCAGGTGACGCGCATCCACGTCATCGAGGAGACGCGGCACATCCGGTACGCGCGCGAGGAGCTGAAGCGGCTGGTCGCCGAGACGTCCGCGCCGCGCCGGCGGATCGCGGCGGCCGGGCTGGCGTACGCGACGCGGCTGATCACCTCGCAGGTCGTCCACCCGTCGTGCTACTCGGGCGTCGGCCTGGACCCGCGCGCGGCGCGGCGCGCGGCGGCGGCCAGCCCGCACCGCCGCGCGACGCTCGCGTGGGCGTTCCGCAAGTGCACCGCGTTCCTGGACGAGGTCGGCTACCTGGACGGGCCCGCCCGCCGGATCTGGGTCAACGGGGGCCTGCTGGAATGAACGGCCGCTCCTCCACCGGGACGTCGGCGGGCTGGTCGAGCAGCGCGAGGCACGCGGCATAGCCCGGACCGGGATCGAGGGTGCGCATCGTGATTCTGCCGACGAGTTCGGAACGTCCGGACCAGTCCAGCAACCGGGGGTTTTCGGAAGGACCGGAAACCCGCAGCTTCGTCATCGGCTCGCGCAGGCCGTCGCCGGTGGCCTTGAGAAGGGCCTCCTTGCGCGTCCAGTAGGCGAGCAGCTCGGCCTCGCCGGACCCCTGCTCCCCCTCGGCGAGGACGTGGTCGGCGAAGCTGTCGTTCAGTCGTCCGGACGCCTCCTCGACGTCCACGCCGAGCGGCCCGTGCGGGGACAGCGCGAGGACGACCCGGTCGCCGGAGTGCGAGATCGACAGGTGCGGGCCGCCCGCGATGACCGGCCGGCCGTGCGGCTGGTCGCAGTCCGGGCAGGTCCGGTCGACCGGGACGGCGGCCGGCGCGACGCCGAGCCGGGCACCGACCGTGATCCGGGTGAGGGCGACGCCGAGCGTGAAGCGGTCGCGGTCGGCGTCGCGCAGGTACTTCGCGCGCCGGCCCTTCTCGACCGGGTCCAGCAGTGCCGCGTGGGCCGGTCGCACCGCGTCCAGCGAAGCCCACCAGACGGTGACTGGTTCCACCCCGACTCCCATTCCGGCGGCGCCGCCGCCCATTCCCGAGCGCACCTTCAGTACATCTCAGACTATTTCGTATATATCGGACCGACGGGAAGCGCCGAGGCCGCCGGACCCGTGCGGCCCGGCGGCCTCGCGGCGGAGTACCCGCCCCTTCACCTGGGGTTATCTACACCCAGGACACTCCCGCGCGTTGTGCGGTCACGACGACGCCTCCTCCTCCCCTTGGCGTGTCGAGCACCGGCCGCGCCCTGCCGACCGGCGACGGCCGACGGCGACCGGCGCTTCCCTCCCCTTTCACGAAACAACCTTAGAAGCGAGGGACTTCTCTTATGCCATGATCGGCCGATTGAGGTCATAAATGGTTCACCGAAAACCCGCCAGCACTTCCCGCGCCGCACCCTCGGCGTTCGCCAGGCATGCGCTCCGCGCGGCGGCCGGTCCGCCGCGCCCGGGGGCCGCCTCGCTGTAGGCCACGGTCACCACGACGTTGCGGACGCGCACGGTGACCTGCCCGGTCACGGTGCTCGGCGGCTCGTCCACGGTGAACCAGTGGAACGCCTCCTCGCCGAGCCCGTCGATCCGTTCCAGCGTGAGCGTCCGCTGCGCGGGCTCGCCCGTCGCCTGGCGCAGCGCGGCGGCGAAGGTCTGGCGGGCGGCGCCCGACGGGTCGCCGCCCGACGGCGCGACGAGCAGCTCGTCCACCGTCAGCCACCGGTACCGCTTCCCGGGCGCGGTGAACGTGCAGGTCGCGGTGGACGCGTCGGTGTGCCGCCGGGGGACGGCCCCCGGGACGAGCCGGTCCAGCGTCGCGCGGCCGACCCCGGCGCAGGGATCGCCCAGCCGCGTGACCGGGGCGCCCGGACGCGGCGCGGCCGGGCGCGACGGCGCGGCGGACGGCGGCGGACGGCGCCCCTCCCCCGGCCCGCCGCCGGGCGCGAGCACGAGCGCGGCGCCCCCGGCCAGCGCGACGGCCACCGCCGTGAGGGCGAGCGGGAGCCCGCGCGGACGGCGCGGTCCCCGGGGCCGCTCCGGCCCGGAGTAGACGCGCTCGAACCGCTCCTGCGGGCGCCTCGGCCCGATCCCCGGTCCTTTTCCCACCACCACCCCTTTTAGCGAGCCTTACCGCATTTTTCCCAACGACCTACGCGCCGAAAAGACGATCCGGTCACCACCTCACACCCGGACGATCCGAGTGTCATACCTGCGCTCCACAATGGGAACGTGCTGCTCACCGAGATCGCGCGAACGTCCGGGACGGTCGCGGGCACCGCGTCGCGGCGCGCCAAGGCCGCCGCGCTCGCCGCGTGCCTGCGCGACGCCGAGCCCGCCGAGGCCGCCACCGTCGTCGCCTACCTGTCCGGCGAGCTGCCGCAGCGGCAGATCGGCGTCGGCTACGCGGCCCTGCGCGACCTTCCACCGCCCGCCGGCGACGCCACGCTGACGGTAGCCGAGGTGGACGCGGCCTTCGCCGCGATCGGCGCCGTCGCCGGGCCGGGGTCGGTCGCGCGGCGGCGGGAGCTGGTCGCGGCGCTGTTCGCCCGCGCCACCCGCGACGAGCAGTGGTTCCTCGTCCGGCTGCTGTCGGGCGAGCTGCGGCAGGGCGCGCTGGACGGCGTGATGGCCGACGCCGTCGCGGGCGCCGCCGAGGTACCGGCCGCCGCCGTGCGCCGCGCGGTCATGCTGCGCGGCTCGCTCGGCGCCGTCGCGACCGCCGCGCTCGCGTCCGGGGAGGCGGGCCTCGCCGCGTTCGGGCTGGAGGTCGGACGGCCCGTGAAGCCGATGCTCGCCGCGTCCGAGCCCGACCTGCCCGCCGCCCTCGCCCGGCTCGACGGCCCCGCCGCCGTGGAGTGGAAGCTGGACGGCATCCGCGCGCAGATCCACATCACCGGCGGCGAGGTCCGCGTGTTCACCCGCACGCTGGACGAGATCACCGCGCGGCTGCCCGAGGTCACGGCCGTCCTGTCCCGGCTGCCGGTGCGCGACGCGGTGCTGGACGGCGAGCTGATCGCGCTCCGCGAGGACGGCACGCCGCACCCGTTCCAGGTCACCGCCGCCCGCGCCGCGACCCGGCGCGCGGACGGTCCCGTCCCCCTGTCGGTGTTCCTGTTCGACGTCCTGCACCTGGACGGCGAGGACCTGCTGGACCGTCCGGGCGCGGAGCGGCACGCGGCGCTCGCCCGGGTCGTCCCCGAGGAACTGCGGATGCCGCGCCTGGTCACCGACGACCCGGCCCGCGCCGCCGACCTGTTCGCCGAGGCCGTGGAGCGCGGGCACGAGGGCGTCGTCGTGAAGTCCCTCGACACGCCCTACACGGCCGGGCGGCGCGGCGCGGGCTGGATCAAGGTGAAGCCCCGGCACACGCTCGATCTCGTCGTGCTGGCCGCCGAGTGGGGGCACGGGCGGCGGCGCGGCTTCCTGTCCAACCTGCACCTCGGCGCCCGCGACGCGGCGACCGGGGAGTTCGTCATGCTCGGCAAGACGTTCAAGGGCATGACCGA
Organism: Actinomadura rubteroloni; assembly: GCF_002911665.1. NCBI lineage: Bacteria > Bacillati > Actinomycetota > Actinomycetes > Streptosporangiales > Thermomonosporaceae > Actinomadura > Actinomadura rubteroloni. Next base: position 2,200,503 of record NZ_MTBP01000001.1, on the reverse strand, counting down.
CGAGCTGCTCGCCTGGCAGACCGAGCGGCTGCGGGAGCTGGCCGTGGAGGAGGACGCGCACACCGTCCGGGTCCGGCCCGAGCTGGTCGTGGAGATCGCGTTCGACGGCGTCCAGCGCAGCACCCGCTACCCCGGCGGGATGGCGCTGCGGTTCGCGCGCGTCCTGCGGTACCGGCCGGACAAGCGCGCGGCGGACGCCGACACGGTCGAGACGGTGCGGGCCGTCGCCCCGGTGATCGACTGAGGTTTTACCTGTCGGTCCCGGACGGGCCGGGCGGCCTCCGCGAGGATGGTCACCCGGTGTCGTACGGAGGTGACGATGGGTACCCGCTTCGCGATCATCCTGCCGGCCGCGCTCGCCGGGGCCGCGCTCGCGGCGTCGGCGCTCGGCACGGCCGCGCTCGCCAGTCCCGGACCGGAGGCGGCGTGCCCGCCGCCGAACAAGCTGCCGCCCGCCGCCGGGACGCGGGACACGGCCGGAGCGCCCGAGCCCCGGCCCGTCTACCACCCGCTGGTGCTGCGCGGCGGCCCGGAGCGTCCCGAGCCCCGTCCGGCGTACCGGACGCGCGGACGCTGCCCGGTGCTGCTGCCGTTCACCGCGCCGGACCCGCGCTTCCAGGTCGGCGCGCCCAACGCGCCGTCGTGGTTCGCCTTCCCCGCCCGCGCCCGGTGAGCTGACGCTTCAGGGCGGCTCAGTACGCTGCGGGAATGGGCCAATTCGCCGACCGCTGTGATCCGGGCCGCCGCGCGTGGATCGCCGAGGCCGTCCGCGTCGTCGAGGCCGACGCCAACCGCAGCGCCGACACGCACCTGCACGTCTTCCCGCTGCCCGCCGCGTGGGGCGTCGACCTGTACCTCAAGGACGAGTCCGTCCACCCGACCGGGTCGCTGAAGCACCGGCTCGCGCGGTCGCTGTTCCTGTACGGCCTCGCCAACGGCTGGATCTGCGAGGGCACCACGATCATCGAGGCGTCCAGCGGGTCGACGGCCGTCAGCGAGGCCTACTTCGCGCGGCTGCTCGGGCTGCCGTTCGTCGCGGTCATGCCCGCGTCGACCAGCCCGGAGAAGATCGCGCTCATCGAGTTCTACGGCGGGCGCTGCCATCTCGTGGACGACCCGTCGTCCATCTACGCCGAGTCGCGCCGGCTGGCCCGCGAGTGCGGCGGCCACTTCATGGACCAGTTCACCTACGCCGAGCGCGCGACGGACTGGCGGGGCAACAACAACATCGCCGAGGCGATCTTCGAGCAGATGGCGCTGGAGCGGTACCCGGAGCCGTCCTGGGTCGTCGTCGGGGCCGGGACGGGCGGGACGTCGGCCACCATCGGCCGCTACGCCCGCTACCGCCGGTTCGCGACCCGCGTCGCCGTCGTGGACCCCGAGGGCTCGGCGTTCTTCGACGCCTACGAGCGCGGTGACACCAGCGGCACCGCGCCGGGCTCGCGGATCGAGGGCATCGGGCGCCCGCGCGTCGAGCCGTCGTTCCTGCCGTCGGTGATCGACCGGATGATCCGGGTGCCCGACGCCGCGTCCGTCGCCGGGATGCGCTGGGCCGCCGAGGTCGCCGGGCTCGGCGTCGGCGGCTCCACCGGCACGAACCTGTGGGGCGCCGCGCTGCTCATCGCGGAGATGGTGGAGCGCGGCGAGCGCGGCAGCGTCGTCACGCTGATCTGCGACGGCGCCGACCGCTACGCCCACACCTACGGCTCGGACGCCTGGCTCACCCAGCAGGGCCTGGACGTCGCGCCGTACCTGGCCGGGCTGCGCGCCTTCCGCGCGACCGGCGCTAGCCCGACAGCCGGATCGGGTTGAACAGGTCCGCGTAGACCAGCAGCCCGCCCATGACGATCAGCACCGCCGCCATGACGTAGGTGACGGGCAGCGCCTTGGCGACGTCCACCGGCCCGGGGTCGGGACGGCGGAACACCCGCGCGAACCCCTTCTTCAGCGCCTCCAGCAGCGCGCCCGCCATGTGCCCGCCGTCCAGCGGCAGCAGCGGGATCAGGTTGAACAGCCCGACCGCGAGGTTCAGCGACCCGATCAGGCTGATCAGCAGCCAGACCTTGGTCTTCACCGGCTCGTGCGCCGCCGCGACCTCGCCGCCGAGCCGGCTGACGCCGACGACGCCGATCGGGCCGTTCGGGTCGCGCTTCTCGCCGCCGAACGCCGCGTGCCAGACGCCGACCATCCGCTGCGGCATCCGCACCAGCGCGCCCGCCGTGTGGGACGTCAGCTCGCCGATGTAGCGGGCGACGGCGCCCGGCCCCTGCCGCTCGTAGGCGACGTGGGTGACCGGGGCGATGCCGAGGTACCCGACCGTGACGGTCTTGTTCTCGTCCTTCAGGTCGGGCATCCGGTTCGGGATGATCGAGACGCGGGTGGTGACGTCCGCGCCGTGGCGGCGCAGCCCCAGCGTGACCGTCCTGCCCGCCGACTGCCGGATCAGCTCCTGGACCTGCGCGTAGTCGGTGACCTTCCGCCCGTCGAAGGTGACGAAGGTGTCACCCGCCTGGAGGCCGGCCCTGGCGGCCGGGGTGAGCGGCGCGTCGGACGGGCACGTCTCGGCCGTGGACGTCGCCGGGACGACGCACTTGGCGACGCTGCTCACCACCGGGTCGGTCTTGAGGGTCTGGGCGCCGAGGCCCATCAGCAGGAACGCGAAGATGACAACGGCGAGCACCAGGTTCACGGCCGGGCCCGCGAACATGATGATGAGCTTCTGCCACCACTTCTTGCTGTAGAAGACGCGGTCCTCGTCGCCGGGCCGGACTTCTTCGAGAGCCGCGCCGCGCGCCGACTCGATGAGGCCCTGCCACGGGCCGGTGCTGACGCTGCGGACCTTCCCCGACGCGTCGCCGCGCCGGGGCGGCAGCATCCCGATCATGCGGATGTAGCCGCCGAGCGGGATCCACTTGACGCCGTACTCGGTCTCGCCCCTGGTCTTGGACCACAGCGTCGGGCCGAAGCCCACCATGTACTGCGGGACGCGGACGCCGAACAGCTTGGCGAACGAGAAGTGCCCCAGTTCGTGGAGCGCGATGGACACCAGCAGGCCGAAGAAAAGGATCAGCACACCGGCCAGCCAGATCATGCGCTTCGCCCTCCGCGATCTTCAGGAACGTCCTCAGCGTACGTCATGGGCGCGGCCCCTTCCGCGTCTAGCCGAGGAAGCCCCGCAACAGCGACGCGGTGGCCTCCAGGTGCTCGGCGACGGCCGTCCGGGCGGCCACCGGATCGCCGAGCAGGACGGCGTCCACGATCGCGGCGTGCTGGACCGCCGCGTGCTCGATGTTCGGGCCGAGGACGGGGATCGCGTTGAGCAGGTCCGTCACGCGCATCCGGGCGTCGGCGCACGCGTTGGCCAGCAGCCGCGAGCCCGTCAGCTCCGCGATCGTCAGGTGGAACACCGTGTCGAGGCGGCGGTACTCGCCGGGGCGGGCCGCGTTGACCTCCGCGAGCCGGGTGCGCAGCAGCGTCCGCTGGTCGGAGCTGAGCGAGGTGTTGGCCAGCGCCTCCACCGCGCCGGTCTCCACGGCCATCCGGAATGTCAGCGTGTCCGACAGGCGGTCGCCCATGCGCGCCACGGCGCGGCGCAGGTCGTCCTCGCGGGGCTTGGGCCGCCGGTAGACGACGAACGTGCCGCCCGACCGGCCGCGTCGCGACTCGACGTACCCCTCCTGCTGGAGGACGTGGATGGCCTCGCGCAGCGTGACCCGCCCGATCCCGAGCAGCGGGGCCAGCTCGCGTTCGGGCGGCAGCCGGTCGCCGTGGTCCAGGACGCCGAGCTTGATCGCCTGCAGCAGGCGCTCGACCGTCTCCTCGAACGCGTTGCCCGAGCGGACCGGCCGGAACACGGCGGCGGCCGTGACGCCGGACGGCGCCGGGAGGGGCGATGATCCACGGCCGTCGGTCGTCCGTTCCATCAGGCTTCCTCGGTCGCTGCCGGACCGGCGGTGCCGCCGGACCTCCTGTCTACCAGGGGCGCGACCCGGCTGAAACCCCGCACGAGGCGAGTGTTGCCTGGTGTCCGCGAGACGGGGGCATGGCTTGTCCGGAGCGTCCTGTTCCGTCCGGATGGCACGAAAATGTGTGCCCAGGTGCTAAAACGCCGCCCGCGTTTGTTCGGAACGGCCGGTATCGGAGGGGAGGCCCGGCCGCGCATCATGGCGCTCCCACCGCAGAGAGGCACCCATGAAGCGCAGTCAGCTCGCCGTCGCCGCCCTCGTTCCGGCGCTCGTCCTCGGTCTCGCCGGCTGCGGCGGCTCCGACGGAGGGGAGAAGGCGGCCACCCCGGGCGGGACCGCGCCCACCACGGCCGCCGGCACCCCGGCGACCCCGCCGTTCCCGACGCCCTCGACCAGCGCGGACATCAAGAAGGCCGCCGACAAGTTCACCACGTGCATGAAGCAGCACGGGGTCGTCCTGCCGAGCCCCGGGCCGAGCGCGTCGGCCTCGGCCAAGCAGAACGCGGGCAAGGTGCAGGAGGCGACGCGCGCCTGCCTGTCGGAGATGACCGGACAGACGCCCAAGTAGGACCAGCGGGTCTCCGTCCCCCACCGCGCCGGGGGACGGGGACCCGTTCCGCGTCAGCGGGGGCCGTCGACGGGCGCCTCGTCCGCCTCCCACAGCGCCTTGTTGCGCGCGGCGTCGATGCGCTTGAGCCGCTTGTTCATCGAGCGGACGAGGAAGACCAGCGCGACGCCGAGCAGCAGGAACACCCCGAAGCCGAGCAGGCCCGGGGAGACCGTGTCGTCGTTCAGCGGGATCGCGTGGACGTGGACGGCGAGGGTTCGCACTACGAAAACACCTTCTCCCGGACACCGGCGAACAGGTCGTCCTCCGGCACCTCGGTATCGACCAGGGACCTGGCCAGATGGTAGTCCTCGGTCGGCCAGTGCTCGCGCTGGAGGTCCAGCGGGACCTGGAACCAGAACCCGTTCGGGTCGATCTGGGTCGCGTGGGCCAGCAGCGCCCGGTCGCGGGTCTCGAAGTAGTCGCCGCACGGGACGCGGGTCGTGACCTGCCACGGCGGCGGGGCGTCGTCCTCGGAGAAGCGGCCCAGCCACTCGGCGTAGGGCGACTCCAGGCCCGCGCCGAGCATGGCGTCGTGCAGCGCGAACATCCGCTCCTTGGTGAAGCTCATGTGGTAATAGAGCTTGAGCGGCTGCCAGGGCTCTCCCGTCCCGGGATAGCGCTCGGGGTCACCCGCGGCGTCGAACGCCTCCACCGACACCTCATGGCACTTCACGTGGTCGGGGTGCGGGTAGCCGCCCTTCTCGTCATAGGTCAGCACGACGTGCGGGCGGAACTCGCGCACGGCCCGCACCAGCGGCTCGGCGGCCGTCTCCAGCGGCTCCAGCGCGAAACAGCCGTCCGGCAGCGGGGGCGGCGGGTCGCCCTCGGGGAAGCCGGAGTCCACGAAGCCGAGCCAGCGCTGCTCCACGCCCAGGATCTCCCGGGCGCGCGCCATCTCCTCGGTGCGGACGCGGCCGATGTCGGCCTCGATCTCCGGCCGGTCCATCGCCGGGTTCAGGATGCTGCCGCGCTCGCCGCCCGTGCAGGTGACGACGAGGACGTCCACGCCCTCGGCGGCGTAGCGGGCCATCGTCGCCGCACCCTTGCTGGACTCGTCGTCGGGATGGGCGTGCACCGCCATCAGGCGCAGCCGGTTCCCCGCCCCCGGGCTCGGGTCGGGGGCGGCGCGGTCCAGGGCCTCGGTCACCGTGGGACTCCCTCGTCAACGCGATCGTGGAAACGTCAGGACGCGCCGGAGGGGCACCCCGGTTCGGAGCATCCGGCGCGGCAGACGAGAATTGTCCATGACAACGCCCGAACCCCGCAGAGAGATTCCGACGCGATGACCCTCAGCGCACCGTCCGGACCGGCGACCGACCCCTCGGCCCCGGACCGGCCCAAGCGCGGTCTCGGCCCGCTGGGCTGGATCGTGATCGGCGGGCTGACGGCCGTCTTCGCGGCCGGCTGGGCGGTGATCTACGCGAACGTCGGGCAGACGCCGGGCATCTCGGCCGAGGCCACGGCCTGGAACATCCGGAGCGCGTCCGCCGTTGACGTCTCGTACACGGTGGTCAAGCCGAAGGACGAGCGGGTGCGGTGTGTCGTGGACGCGTTCGACGTCAACTTCGAGGTGCTGGCCGAACGCGAGGTGATCGTCCCGGCGGGACGTGAGCGCCTCGCCGCGGAGCAGACGCTGATTACGCCGCGCAAGGCCACCGGAGCACGGATCAGGGACTGCCGGTCCGTCTGATCCCGGGACCGTTCCCACGCTCGGCGTCCCACCGGCGAAACGCCAGGTGAAGCCGAACCCCGTGGACGGATTGCGAACCACCCGTTAAGGGAACCTTTACCCGCACGCACCGGATAGGCTTGAGATTTCATCCGGCCGCACTTGCCGGCCCTGTGAGCCCCCGTCCGTCCGGGGCGTGCGACGATCGCACCATGTGATGAGGAGTACCCGTGACCGAGACCCGCGCTGACAACGTCACCTGGCTCACCCAGGAGGCGTACGACCGGCTCAAGAACGAGCTGGACCATCTGTCGGGCCCGGGGCGCACCGAGATCGCGAAGAAGATCGAGGCCGCTCGCGAGGAGGGCGACCTCCGGGAGAACGGCGGCTACCACGCGGCCAAGGAGGAGCAGGGCAAGATCGAGGGCCGCATCCTCCAGCTCCAGAGCATCCTGGAGAACGCCCGGATCGGTGAGGCGCCGCGCGCCGAGGGCGTCGTCGGCCCCGGGATGACGGTCACCATCGCCTTCGAGGGCGACGACGAGGAGGTCACGTTCCTGCTCGCGTCCCGCGAGGAGAGCGGGCCGATCGACGTCTACTCGCCGAAGTCGCCGCTCGGCGCCGCGATCAACGGCAAGCGGGTCGGCGACAAGGCCACGTACTCGCTGCCGAACGGCCGGAGCATGACGGTCGAGATCCTGGACGCCACCCCGTACCAGGGCGGCTGACCGCACCCCGTCCCCGATGGGCCCGTCGCGCACCGCGGCGGGTCCATCGTCGTTTTTACGGCTCCTGCGCGGCGGCGCGGACGAGCGGGAGCGTCCGGTGCGGGATCTGGTCGGCCAGCGAGATCACCGTGGACGCGCGCTCGACGCCCCGCACCGCCACGATCATGTCGATGACGCGCTGGAGGTCCCGGTTGCCGCGCGCGACGACGCGGCAGAGCATGTCGGCGGACCCGGTGATCGTGTGCGCCTCGATGACCTCGGGGACGGCGGCGAGCCGGGCCGCGACCGGGTCGTGCCCGCGGCCCTGCGCGAGTTGGAGCGTGACGAACGCCGTGACGGCGTAGCCGAGCGCGGCCGGGTCGATCTCCGGGCCGAAGCCGCGGACGACGCCGGTGCGCGCCAGCCGGTCCAGCCGGGCCTGGACGGTCCCGCGCGCGACGCCGAGCCGGCGGGACGCCTCCAGCACGCCGATCCGGGGCTCGGCGGCGAACAGTTCCAGGACGCGGGCGTCGAGGGCGTCGATCGCGGACATCGGCTCTCCCGTGGTCAGTCTGCGCAGATCGTCCGGTGGATCCGTGCGTCGGCTGGGCAGGTTGTCCAGTGTTTCCGGTCACTCTTGCGCACTCTGCCGTGCGTTGTCGACATTGGGGTCATGGATGACTTCCCGGTGCTGGGCATGGACGCCGTCGTGTTCGCGGTCGGCAACGCGCGTCAGGCCGCCCACTTCTACTCGACCGCCTTCGGAATGCGCCGCGTCGCCTATCGCGGCCCCGAGAACGGGAGCCCGGACGAGGCCGTGCACGTCCTTGAGTCGGGGACGGCCCGGTTCGTGCTCCGGGGGCCGGTGCGCGCGGGCACCGATCTCGGCCGCCACGTCGCGGCGCACGGCGACGGCGTGACCGACCTCGCCATCGCGGTGCCGGACGTCGCGGCGGCCTACCGGCACGCGCTGGAGCGGGGCGCGACCGGCGTCGAGGAGCCGCACGTCCTGGAGGACGAGTACGGCAAGGTCGTGCTCGCGGCCGTCGCGACCTACGGCGAGACCCGCCACTCGCTGGTGGACCGGTCCAACTACAGCGGCCCCTACCTGCCGGGGTTCGCCGCCGCCGATCCCGTGGTCGCGGCGCCGGACCGTCCGTTCTTCACCGGCGTCGACCACTGCGTCGGCAACGTCGAGCGCATGGACGAGTGGGCCGACTTCTACCACCGCGTCATGGGCTTCACCGACATGGCCGAGTTCGTCGGCGACGACATCGCCACCGAGTACTCCGCGCTCATGTCCAAGGTCGTCGCGGACGGCTCGCGGCGCGTCAAGTTCCCGCTCAACGAGCCCGCCGAGGGGCCGCGCCGCTCCCAGATCGACGAGTACCTGGAGTTCTACGGCGGACCCGGCGTGCAGCACGTCGCGCTGGCCACCGACGACATCCTCGCCTCGGTGGACCGGATGCGCGCGGCGGGCGTCGCGTTCCTGGCCACGCCCGCGTCCTACTACGACGACCCCGAGCTGCGCGCCCGCATCGGGGAGGTGCGGGTCCCGGTGGACGAGCTGCGCTCCCGGGGCGTCCTCGTGGACCGGGACGAGGACGGCTACCTGCTCCAGATCTTCACCCAGCCCGTCCAGGACCGTCCGACCGTGTTCTACGAGCTGATCGAGCGGCACGGGTCGCTCGGGTTCGGCAAGGGCAACTTCAAGGCGCTGTTCCAGGCGATCGAGCGGGAGCAGGAGGCGCGCGGGAACCTCTAGCGGCCCAGCCGGGGGGCAACCTTTGCCCCGGCGGCGGCCCAAGTCCTGGTCAACCGGTGCCGTCCGGCCGGTGCGACGGGGGACTTCTACCGATATGACGCAACCGCCGCATGATTCCGGACAGCCCGGGGACCAGCCGGAGCAGCCCCGGCCGCCGTCGTACTCCCGCGACCCCAACTACCCGCAGCAGTACGGGGAACAGCAGCAGCAGAACCCTTACGGCGGCCAGCAGCCCTACCCGGGCGGCAGCCCGTACGGCGAGCAGCAGCCGCCGTACGGCAACCCCTACTACGGCCAGCAGCCGCCCGGCGGGGACGGCGGCACCGAGCCGCTGGCGATCTGGAGCCTCGTCGCCGGGATCGTCGGGCTGTTCACCTGCGGGATCCTCTCGCTCGTCGCCGTCGTCCTCGGGCACCTGTCGATCCGCAGGATCCAGGCGACCGGACGGCGCGGGCGCGGCATGGCGCTCGCCGGGCTCATCCTCGGCTACCTCGCGCTCGTCGGCTGGATCATCTACTGGATCCTCGTCCTCATCGCGGGGACGCACGGCGGCCACAGCGGACGGTACTGACCGCCGTCCGGTAGATCCGAGTTGCCGCGCCTGTCACGAACCGGCAGGCTTGGCCCGTGTCCTCGCCAGCCTCCGCACCGCCGCCGGTCCGCCCCCGTTCCCGTCGCCCGGCCCTGCGCGGCGCCGCCGCGGCCGTCGCGCTCGGCTGCGTCGCGGCACTGGCCGGCTGCCGGGCGGGCGCGGCCGACCCGGTGTCGGAGCCGCCGCCGGACGTGGCGTCCGGCCCCGGCGGGCAGGCGTCGGCCGGGGACCCGTACACGCCGGGCGACGGGAACGGCGGCTACGACGTCCAGCACTACAAGCTGACGCTGGCGATCACGCCCGGCGGCCCGAAGGAGCTGGACGGCACCGCGGAGATCACCGCGAAGGCCACCGAGCAGATGAACCGGTTCGACCTCGACCTCACCGGGCTCGACGTCGCGACCGTCACCGTGGACGGGGCGCCCGCCCGGTTCGTCCGGGACGGCACCGAGCTGGTCATCAGCCCCGCCCGTCCGCTGGCCAAGGGCGCGACGTTCGTGACCAGCGTGAAGTACTCGGGCACGCCCCGTCCGGTGACCGACCCGGTCCTCGGCCGCTACGGCTGGATCCGGACGTCCGACGGCGTGTTCGTCGCCTGCCAGCCGAGCGGCGCGCACACCTGGTTCCCGTCCAACGACCACCCGTCGGACAAGGCGACGTTCGAGTTCGCCATCACCGTGCCCGAGGGGCTGACGGCCATCGCCAACGGCGAGCCGACGTCCCCGATCCCGAGCAGCGGCGGTGGAACGCCCCAGGTCCCGACGCCGAGCACCGCGCCGTCCACCGACCCGGGCGGCGGCCCGGCCATCGTGCCCGCCGGGTTCCGGCGCGGGCCGTCCACGGTGACGTGGAAGGTCACCGACCCCATGCAGACCTACCTGGCGACCGTGGACGTCGGCCGCTTCCAGGTCCGGACGGGCCGCACGCCCGCCGGCGTCCCGGTGATCACCGCCGTGGACCCGACCGTGCCGGGCGCCGACCTCGACGCCTTCCACGCGCTGAACATCGCCGTCACCGACGAGTGGACGCGGCGGTTCGGCGCGTTCCCGTTCACCTCCAGCGGCGGGCTCATCGACAACGCGTCGGTGGACTTCGCGCTGGAGACCCAGACCCGTCCGGTGTACGGGTCGTTCGGGCTGCAGCAGTCGGTCGTCGCGCACGAGCTGGCCCACCAGTGGTTCGGCGACAGCGTCGGGCTGCGGCGCTGGCAGGACATCTGGCTGAACGAGGGCTTCGCCACCTACGCCGAGTGGATGTGGAACGAGAAGTCGGGCGGGCCGAGCGTCCAGCAGCAGTTCGACAACGTCTACAAGGACCCGAACGCCGGGGAGCTGTGGGAGGTCCCGCCGGGCAACCCCGGCCGCCGCAACCTGTTCGGCCGGTCGGTGTACGACCGGGGCGGCATGGCGCTGCACGCGCTGCGCCTCAAGGTCGGCGACGGCACCTTCTTCAAGATCCTCCAGACCTGGGCCAAGGAGCACCGGCACGGCACTGGCACGACGCCGGAGTTCATCACGACGGCCGGGAAGGTCTCGGGCAAGAACCTGGACTCCTTCTTCAAGTCCTGGCTCTACGACCGCGGCCGCCCCAAGCTCTGACCGTCGGTGCCCAAAGGGCGGTCAACGGGGGGCAAGAGAAGGTCAAAGGCGTGCGGATGACCGGGACAGGTCCGCGCGGGCGTGGCCACGCTGTTGAGCGCGCTCTCCGGCCGGGGAGCGCGATCGAGGGAAAGGCCCCGCTCACGTGCTCCCGGTCCTGCCTCCCGTGGCGTCCCACGGGCTCGCCGCCGTCCTGACGGCGGCCGTCCTGCCGCTGTCCGGTCCGTTCACCCCGGGCGCGCCCGGCGCGGGCGACCCCTACTTCCCGAACGCGGGGAACGGCGGGTTCGACGTCGCGTCGTACGCGATCTCGCTCGCGTACACGCCGAAGACGCGGCGCATCGCCGCGACGACCCGGATCACCGCCACCGCCACCCAGGACCTGTCGCGCTTCGACCTGGACTTCGCCGGCAACACGATCGGGTCGGTCACGGTCGACGGCGCCAAGGCGCGCTACCGGCGCGACGGCGGCGAACTCGTCATCACGCCCGCGCGCGGGCTGCCGCAGGGCCGCACGTTCACCGTCGCGGTGACGTACCGCGGGCGTCCGGGCGCCAACAAGGACCCCGAACTCGGGCAGACGGGCTGGATCCGCACCAAGGACGGCGCCGTCACGCTGTCGCAGCCGGTCGGGTCCTCGACGTGGTTCCCGGTGAGCGACCACCCGTCCGACAAGGCGCTGTTCTCCTACGCCGTGACCGTCCCGAAGGGCCTGCGGGCCCTCGCCAACGGCGAGCCCGCCGGGATCGCGGCGCGGCACGGCCGGACGACCTACCGCTGGCGCTCGTCCCACCCGATGGCCCCCTACCTGGCCATGGTCGCGATCGGGCGGTTCCGCGTGCGCGACGGCCGCTCCCCCGGCGGCGTCCGGACGATCACCGCCGTCGACCCGGTCCTGACGGACGTGAACGGCGCGAAGTTCCAGCGCGACACCGCCGCCGTCACCGACTGGGAGGCGAGGACGTTCGGCCGCTTCCCGTTCCGCTCGACCGGCGGCGTCGCCGACGACGTGGACGTCAGCTACGCGCTGGAGACCCAGAACCGCCCGGTGTACCCGGGGACGACCGACCGGATCATCCTCGTCCACGAGCTGGCGCACCAGTGGTTCGGCGACAGCGTGAGCGTGGCCCGCTGGAAGGACATCTGGCTGAACGAGGGCTTCGCGACCTACGCCGAGTGGCTCTGGACGGCCGCGCACGGCGGCAAGTCCACGGCGCAGCGGTTCGCGAAGCTGTACGCCAAGCCCGCGTCCGACAAGGCCTGGACGATCAAGACGGGCGACCCCGGCGAGCGCGGCATGTTCGACGGCTTCGCGATCTACGACCGGGGCGCGATGACGCTGGAGGCGCTGCGCCGGACCGTCGGCGACAAGGCGTTCTTCCGCGTCCTGCGCGGCTGGCCCGCCCGGTTCGCGGGCCGCAACGCGGGCTCCACGGACTTCGTCGCGTTCGCCGAGCGCGAGACCGGCAAGGACCTGGACCGGTTGTTCGACGCGTGGCTGTTCACCGGCGCCAAGCCCCCCGCGCCCAAGGCTTCCTGATGAATCCGAGACCCGGGCGCGCTTGATCGGCGCGACCCCGGCCGGAAGCCTTGAGTCCATGAGACTCCGATCCCCGGCCGCCGCGGCGCTCTCCGTCGCGGCGGCCGTGCTGGTCACGGCCCTCCCGGCGGACGCGGCGGCGCACTTCACGCCCGGCGCTCCGGGCGCGGGCGACCCGTACTTTCCCGACATGGGCAACGGCGGCTACGACGTCGCCCACTACGACATCGCTCTCACGTACGTCCCCGCGACGAAGGGGATCCGGGCCGTCACGACGATCGACGCGACGGCCGTCCAGAACCTGTCCCGCTTCGACCTGGACTTCCGCGGCCCGCTGAAGGTCTCCGCGCTGTCGGTGGACGGACGTCCGGCCGCGTTCGCCCGGACCGGCGCGCAGGAACTCCAGATCACGCCGCGCCGGGGCCTGCGCAAGGGCGCGCGGTTCCGGGTGCGGGTCGCGTACGCGGGCGTCCCGCGCGGCGTCAGCGACCCCTCGCTCGGCGACTCGGGCTGGATCGCCACGCCGGACGGCGGCGTCATGCTCAACCAGCCGACCGGCGCCGCGACGGTGTTCCCGGTGAACGACACGCCGCGCGACAAAGCGACCTACTCGTTCGCGCTGACGGCGCCGAAGGGCCTCACGACGCTGGCGAACGGCGACCCGGCCGGGACGTCCGCGCGCGGCGGCGCCGTGACGACGCGCTGGGCGATGCGCAGCCCGATGGCCAGCGAGCTGTCGATGATCGCGGTCGGGAAGTACGCGGTGACGACGACCCGGTCGGGCGGCCGGACGAACCTCACCGCCGTCCAGGACGCCGCGCGGGTCTCCGCAAAGAACGCGCGCGCGTTCAACTCCCGGACGGCGAGCGTCCTCGCGTTCGAGGAGACGCGGTTCGGCGGGTACCCGTTCTCCTCGACCGGCGGGATCGTCGTGAACGCGCACGTCGGGTACGCGCTGGAGTCGCAGGGACGGCCCGTCTACGACCTCGGGAGCGGCGGCGAGATCCCCGACGGCGAGCTGCTCGCGCACGAGCTGGCCCACCAGTGGTTCGGCGACAGCGTCACGCCCGCGCGGTGGAAGGACATCTGGCTGAACGAAGGCTTCGCGACCTACGCCGAGTGGCTGTACGCCGCGAAGTACCTGGACACGCCCGCCCAGGAGAACTTCGACAAGGCCTACCGGACGCCGTCCAGCGGCGACCTGTGGAAGCCGAGGACCGCCGATCCGGGACGCGACGGGCTGTTCGGCGCGACCGTCTACGAGCGGGGCGCGATGACGCTGCACGTGCTCCGCCGGACGATCGGCGACAAGGCGTTCTTCCGGCTGCTCAAGGAGTGGCCCGCCGCCAACCGGGGACGGAACGTGACCTCGGCCGACTTCGTCCGGTTCGCCGAGCGGCTGTCGGGACGGGACCTGAACGCCCTGTTCAAAGACTGGATCTACACCTCCGGCAAGCCCGCGCTCCGGACGTACTAGGCGCGTCCGCCGCCCTCCTGATCGTTCGCCTGCTAGATTCCCGTCGAATCCGTGACAAGTCGGGCAGGGCGGAAGCGAGGGATCCGAGTGACGGAGGTCACCGGGCGAGGGCGGCGGCGCGCTCCGGGCGGACGGCGCCGCGAGCGGCCGGACGAGCGGCGGCGCCGGCCCGTCCTGTTCATGGCCGTGGCGGGCGTCGCCGTCGTCGGCGCGACCGCGTTCGGGCTGCACGCGGCGGCCGAGGACGGCTCCGCGCCGCGTCCGGGCGGCGCGCCGGGCGACTGCCGGAACGGGTGCGCGCTGCCGCCGGTGCCCGTCTCGCCGACCGGGACGAAGGAGCACCCGCAGGCGCAGACCGTCTCGCCGTCGCCGAGCGCGTCCCCGTCGGTGTCGCCGACGACGTCCGCGCCCCCGTCCCGGACGTCCGCGCCCGGGGCCGGGAAGAAGCGCAAGCACCTCGGCCGTCCGGACCGCCAGGGCCCGCCCGGACGCACGCGGACGACCGGCCTGGAGGCCACCTACACGACCAGCGACCGCTGGGACTCGGGCTTCGTCGGGCAGATCACGGTCGTCAACACGAGCGAGGCGACCGTGAACGGCTGGAACCTGACGGCGTCGTTCCCCGGCGCCCGCATCACCTGGGCCTGGGGCACGGGCGCCGACCACGACGTGACCCGGCTGCTCGGCACGGGCGGCCCGCTCGCGCCCGGCGCGACCGTCCAGCTCGGGTTCCAGGCGGAGGGCCGGCCGCCCGGCTCGCCCTCCGCCTGCGTCCTCAACGGCGCGCCCTGCTGATCACGGGTTGACGACGGCCATCCAGATCGGCTCGGCCCGGCTCTGCATCGCCTCGACGGCCGCCCGCGCGTCGGCCAGCGGGAAGCGGTGCGTGATGAGGTCGTCCACCCGCAGCGCGCCGGAGTCCAGCAGCGCCAGGACCTCGCGCGCGTCGGTGCGGGTGCAGGCGCGGGTGCCCACGAACTTCCAGCAGTTGATCATCATGACCGCGGCGGGCAGGCCGAGCGGGTCCCGGTTCGCGCCCATGTGGACGACCGTCCCGCCGGTCCGCATCGCGGCCGTGGACTGCGCCATCATCCGTCCCGCCGGGGCGAAGTCGAGCACCGCGTGCGCGCCGCCCGGGACGATCTCGCGCAGCCGCCGGGTCAGCCCGCCGGTCTCCTCCCAGCCGTCCGGCAGGTCCTCGCACGCGACGGTCTCGACGGGCAGCGGGCTGATCCGCGCCACGTCCGCCAGCCGCTCGGCCGACCGTCCGACGAGGACGAGCCGGCCGACGCCGAAGTGCGGCGCCAGCTTGACCGTCGCGGTGCCCATCGTGCCGGTCGCGGCCGTGACGATCAGCGTGGCACCGGGCGTCAGGTCGGCCAGCTTCAGCGCGCGGACGGCGTTGGCCAGGTCGTGCACCTTCGCGCCGACGTCGAAGCTCACGCCGTCGGGCAGCGGGTCCACCAGCCAGTACGGGACGCGGACGTACTCGGCGAGCCCGCCGTCGTGGTAGGCGTCGTAGAGCGGCATCGGGGCGTCACCGAACGCGGCGTGTCCCATCATCGCCTGCTGCGCGCACATCATCTCGCGGTCGGTGCGGCAGTACTCGCACGACCGGCACGCAAGGTTCGGGTGGACGCGCACCCGCGTGCCCTCCGCGACGCCGGTCACCTGGTCGCCGACCGCGACGATCGTGCCCGCCGCCTCATGGCCGAGCGTCGTCGGCAGGTGCCGGAACGCGCCGCGCGCGAGCAGCAGCATCATGCCGGGGGCGAGCCCGGCGGACGCGACGCGGATCAGGACGTCCTGCGGCCCGACCTCGGGGACCGGGATCTTCGCGACGTGCAGCTCGGTGGAGTCGGCCTGCGCCCGCGCGGCCAGCATCTCGCTCAACGGCTCGTCCTTTCGGCGCGCGCGGCGGCGACCCGCGCGGGGGTGGAGGGTTCTGCGGTCCGGGACGTCGCGGCGACCTGCGGCAGCTCGCGGCCCGACAGCAGCACGATGTGCTCGGCGTCGCCCGACGTCACGGACGTGTGGGCGAGGCCCTGCGGGATCCGGACGAAGTCGCCCGGCCCGAGGTCGACGGTCCCGCGCTGCGAGATCAGCGTCCGGGTGCCGGCGACCTGGTACTGGACCTCGTCGGCGTCCAGGGTGCGGCGGTAGACCGTCCCGTCGGACGCGGCGAGCCGGACGTAGCCGAGCCGGAAGCTGTCGGAGCGGTAGAGCCAGGTCGTCCCGGCGCCCTCGGCGGCGCGCAGGACGTTCAGCCGCTCCTTCTCGCGGTGGACCTGGTCGAGCAGCAGCCGCTCGTCGATCGGGAACACCGTGATGTCGTGGCCGGGCGCGCCCATGCAGTGGGTGACGGCCTCGTTGACGTTCCCGGGCGTCCAGCCGGGGAACGGCGGGAACACCGGCCCCGACGTCCGCTCGGCGGCGCGCTCCTCGGCGACCGTCGCGGGCGTGTAGAAGAGCAGGTGGCTCTCCTCGCGTCCGTAGTTGTCGTGGCCGAGCCCGCGCGGGAGGCGCGAGAACTCGCCCGTGCGGTGCTCGATCACCCCGTACTCGGTCATGAGCGTCCGCTCGCCCGCGATCTGGTAGGAGATCTCGTCCACGTCGGTGTTGCGGTGGTAGAAGGGCTGACGGTTGTTCATCGTCTGCCACTCGACGCGGATGGACTCGCTCTCGTAGACGCCGCGCGGCGGCGCGAACGGCTGCGCCGCGTACTCCTGCGGGTAGTGGACGACGGTCAGCGGGTCGTGATCGCGCCACAGCTTCATCGGGCCGGGGTGCGGTGCGGCGAGCAGCAGGTCCTCGTCGCGCTCGACGCTGCGCAGCGGCGCGTCGGCGCCGAGGACGGCGACGTCCTCCCGGACGATCCCCATGCGTTTCCTCCTCAGCCTTCGAGCTGCTCGTAGTAGGCGGCGGCGCCCGGATGCAGCGGGACGGGGGTGCGTCCGATCGCGACCGGGTCCAGCGGGTACGTGACGGGGCTGCGGTCGGGCGGAATGTGCCGGTACTGGCGTTCCAGGACCTCGCGGGTCTCGCCGAGCACCCAGGCGATGGCGTAGGCGACGTCGTCGGGCAGGTCGGCGCGGGCCAGCACGAGGAAGTCGGAGAAGTCGAGGGTGCGGAACGCGGGCGCGTCGGGGAAGAAGCCCTCGGCGACGTCGGCGGCGGGCCAGCCGTGCTCGGCCTCCAGCGCTTCCAGGACGTCCGGCTCGACCTCCAGGAAGTGCATGTCCTTCCCGAACTCCTGCCAGGCGGGGAGCATGACGGCCTCGTGGACGATCGCGTCCGCGCGTCCCTCCAGCACGTGCGCGAAGGACTCGAACGGGCGCTCGTCGGACAGGAACTCGCCGCCCCAGCCGACGACGTCCACGCCGGAACGGTCCAGCAGGGCGTGGGCGGCCACTCCGACGTGGTTCACGCCGTCGTTCACCGACGTCGCGAGGCGCAGCGCCGGCTTGCGCTCGCGCAGTTCGGCGAACGTCCGGACGCCGAGCGAGCGCCGCACGCCGACGACGAGCCGGTCGCGCTGCGGCAGGACGCCGAGTGCGCGCAGGTCGGGGTAGTGCTCGTCGGCGTACACGCTCCGGCCGTCGAGCGCGGCCGTGACGAACGCGGCGGGCGTGGCCAGCGCGACCTGGACCTCGCCGCGTCCGACGGCCCGGACGGCGTCCACGAAGCCCCGGCTGTTCCACGTCGCGATCCGCGTGTACGGGCCGCACCGGTCGGCCAGTTCCTGGGCGATCCAGCCGCAGACGCGGTGCAGGTTCGCTCCGCCCCAGTCGCCCCGCAGGTGCAGGGTGAGCGATCGCTCGATCTTCGGTTCCGGGGCTCCGCTGCGTTGGGGTGCCACGCCGCGCCTCCTTCACTGTCCTGTTTTAGAGGACGCCAGTCTCGTGATGTGGGACACGGTACGCGGCCCGCGCGCGGAATCGCAAGCGCTCCCTTATGGATACCCGGTATGGGCCAGTGTCAGGGCGTGGTGACGGTGTAACCGCGTCCGCGCAGGTGGGAGACCACCTGCTCGCTGTGGTCGGTGCCCCGGGTCTCCAGGTGCATGACCACCTCGGCCTCCTCGACCGGCAGCCGCGCGGCGACCCGCTCGTGCCGGACGTCCAGCACGTTCACCCCGAGGTCGGCCACCTCGCCGAGCAGCGTGACGAGCGCGCCCGGCTTGTCCTTCAGGCGGCAGCGGACGACCAGGTACCGGCCCGCCCCCGCCAGCCCGTGCCGCAGCAGCCGCGACAGCAGCAGCGGGTCGATGTTGCCGCCCGACAGCAGGACGACGGCGGGCGTCCGGATCGCGTACCCGTGCTCCAGCACGGCCGCCACCCCGGCCGCCCCGGCGGGCTCCACGACCTGCTTGGCCCGTTCGAGGCAGAGCAGCAGCGCCTGCGACAGCGACTCCTCGGTGACCGTGACGACGGCGTCCACCAGGTCGGCGACCAGGCCGTAGGTGAGGTCGCCCGGCCGGCCGACCGCGATGCCGTCGGCCATCGTCGGCCGCACCTCGACCCGCACCGGCCGCCCGGCCGCCAGCGACGGCGGGAACGCCGCCGCCCGCTTGGCCTGCGCGCCGACGATCTTGACGTCCGGGCCGCCGCGCTCGGCCGTCAGCGCCTTCACGGCGGCGGCGATCCCGGCCATGAGGCCCCCGCCGCCGACCGCGCCGACGATCGTCGCGGCGCCCGGGAGCTGCTCCATGATCTCCAGCCCGATCGTGGCCTGGCCCGCGACGACGTCGGGGTGGTCGAACGGGTGGATGAACACCGCGCCCGTCTCCTCGGCGTGCCGCTCGGCGGCGACCAGGCACTCGTCCACGGTCGGGCCGGGGAAGCGCACCTCGGCGCCGTAGCCGGTGGTCGCGGCGATCTTGGGCAGCGGGGCGCCCTTCGGCATGTAGACGGTCGCGCGGGCGCCCAGCGTGGCCGCCGCGAGCGCGACGCCCTGCGCGTGGTTCCCGGCGCTCGCCGCGACGACCCCGCGCGCCCGCTCGGCGTCGGTCAGCCGCGCGATCCGCAGGTACGCGCCGCGGATCTTGAACGAGCCGGTGCGCTGCAGGTTCTCGCACTTGAGGTAGACGGGGCCGCCGAGCAGGTCCGACAGGGCCGGGGAGTGGAGCAGCGGCGTCGGGACGACCACGTCGTGCAGCAGGTCCCGCGCCGTCCGCACGTCGTCCAGTGAGACTGGTGCCATCCTTCGATCCTTCCACGCGCGGGCGCGCGAAGGACGTCCGGGCGGCGGCGGAATTCACGGCTCTCCTGGACGGTCCGGTGCATTCCCTGTACTCACTTCCGCAGTGAGGGACCCGTCCGGGGAGCGCCAATATTTGCTCACCGACAATCAATGCAAAAGGCATTGCGCGGGAGCGACACGGATACCACCCTTGTTTTGTGGGAGAAAGTTTCTCCACGGAATTAGGCATTGCCGACGAAAACGGTGCACCGCTCCCCCGCGGGCGGTCGTCCCCCGGCAACGTCCCAGGTGAGACCACCAGGAAGGAAAAATGACCGTTTCGTACGGACGGCTCGCGAGAGTGCTCGTCCGAAAAAACCTTCAGTGCGCCGGCGCCGTTGCGCGCCCCACTGTGGGAACGTTCCAAACAGCGCCGCGAAGGAACGGCACATGAAGCCTCCGGGAGCATCCCGGCGCGAATACCGCGTGAATCCCTCCAGCACGCGGGTCCCCGTCCCCGGGGACGCGACGCCGGCCGGGCGCCCGCCCGGCGGCGCGACCGAACAGCGGATCACCCGCCGGTGACCGGACGGCGACCGATGCCGCGGTCCGGCGGCGACGGATTTGGAGGTCATGTGCTCGAAACCAGAGAGAAGGGGCTCGGCGGCGCGGCGGCGCGGTCGGTCACCACCGCCTACTTCGTGTGCTTTGCGATGGTCGGGGCGCTGTCGGCGATGCTCGGGCCGTCGCTGCCCGTGCTGTCGGACGCGTCCGGCCTGTCCGCCTCGGCCCTGTCGGTGCTGTTCACGGCGGATTCAGTCGGGGCCATCTGCGGCGCGCTGTTCGCGGGCCGCGTGTTCGACCGCCTCGACCCGCACGCCCAGCTCGCCCTCGGCCTCGGCGGCATCGCGGCGGCCGTGGCGGCGATCCCGCTGGCCGACTCCCTGCTCCTGCTCGTCCTCGGCTGGTGGGCGCTCGGCGCGTCCAAGATCTTCGTCCTCGTCACCGCCAACACGCTGCTCATGCGGCAGCGCGGCGAGGACGCGGGACCGTACGTCAACGCGGCGCAGTTCTTCGCCGGGCTCGGCTCGCTGCTGATGCCCGCCCTCATCGCGCAGGCCCTCGGCGCCACCGGCGGGCTGCACCTCGCCTACTGGGCGATGACCGGGCTGGCCGTGCTGCTGGTCGCCCGGCTGCGCGCCCTCCCCGTCCCGGCCCCCGCCGTGCCCGAACCCGAGGAACCCGAGCGCCGGGCGCAGCACCGGCGCATCGTCGCGACCGTCGCGGTCCTGTTCTTCTTCTACGAGGGCGCGGAGATCGGCTTCTCCGGCTGGCTGCCGTCCTTCACCCTCGACCAGGGCATCACCGACTCGTCCGGGACGGCCGCGTACTACACGTCGGTGTTCTGGATCGCGATGACGCTCGGTCGGCTGCTCTGCCTGCCCATCGCCCGCCGGACCCCGGCCGAGCGGATCCTCCTCACCAGCCTCGCGGCGTGCTGCACCACGCTCGGCGCGCTGCTGCTGTTCGGGTCGACGTCGCTGTTCGTCGTGTTCTGGACGTTCGCGTTCGGCCTGTCGATGGCGTCGATCTTCCCGGCGGCGTTCACGATGCTCAACCAGCGCGGCGCCATGAACGGACGGACCAACGCCCTCTGCATGTTCGCGGCCAGCGGCGGCGCGATGTTCTTCCCACTGGTCATCGGCCAGTTCGTCACGCTGCGGCGATGAACGCGCCGAAGCCGCGCGCCGCGCGCGCGACCGAGAAGCGCGCAACGAAAGAAGCGCGCGGCTTTGAGCGCGCCGCAGGCGCCCGGGAGGCCCGGTGAGCGAGCCGAAAGCGCACGCCGCAGGCTCGCGGGGAACACCGTGAGCGAGCCGAAGGCGCGCGCCGCGCGCTGGACTGAGGAGCGCGCGCAGCGAGGAACGAGCGAGCACGCGACGAGGGAAGCGCGCGGCTTGAAGCGCGCCGCAGGCTCGCGGGAAACACAGCAGGCTTGCGGGCAACACAGTCAGGGTGCGGGCCAGTACCGGTCGCCCGCCAGCACGAGTGCGGCGGCGCCGACCAGGCCCGCGCCCTGGCCCAGCGCGGCCGGGACGACTTCGACCCGCGCCGCGAACGGCATCCGGGCGTGGGCGCGGAGCGCGGCGGCGAGCGGCCCGAACAGCGGCTCGCCGGCCTGTGACAGGCCGCCGCCGATCGCGACGACGTCCAGGTCGCACAGGTGCGTCGCGGACGCGATCGCGACGCCGAGCGCCCCGCCCGCCCGGCGCAGCGCGCGGACGGCCGACGGCACGCCGCGCCGGGCGTCGGCGGCGAGGTCGACGCCGCTCATCTCCTCGCCGGTCCGCCAGCCGTGCGCCTGCGCCCACGCGACCAGGCCCGGACCGCGCGCGACGGCCTCCAGGCAGCCCCGGCCGCCGCACGCGCACGGCGGCCCCTCCGGCTCCACCACGATGTGCCCGACATGTCCGGCGTTGCCGCTCGCGCCGGTGATGAGCCGGTCGTCCAGGATCAGGCCGCCGCCGACGCCCGTCGACACGACCATCCCGAGGACGTTGCGACGGCCTTTCCCCGCGCCGAGCCAGTGCTCGGCCACCGCCACGCACACCGCGTCGTTGTGCACGCGCACCGGCACGCCCGGATACCGCTCGGCGAGCCGCGCGCGCAGCGGGAACCGCCGCCAGGACGGGATGTTCAGCGGCGACACGTCCCCGTCCGGCCAGATCATCGGCCCGCCGCAGCCCACCCCGACGCCCACCGGCACGACCCGCCCTGCCACCTCGTCCAGCAACTCCGTCAGCGCACGCCACAGGTCGTCCGCGCCGACGTACGGCCCGGACGGCGTCGCCATCCGCCGGTACCCGGTGAGCCGCCCCGCCCCGTCCACCAGCGCGGCGGCGAGCTTCGTCCCCCCGACGTCCACCGCCAGCACATAGCCGCTCACTGTGTCTCCTGCGCACCCACGGCGCGCCCAGAGCCGCGCGCTTCCCTCGTCGCTCTGGTCGCAAGCTCCCGACACTCCTCAGTCCAGCGCGCGGCGCGCGCCATGGGCGCGCGCTGTGTCTCCCGCACGCCCACGCCGCGCCTCAAGCCGCGCGGTTTCGGGGCGGTCATGGGCTGTCGGGGGCGGGGCCGAAGGCGAGGATGGACGCGGTGTAGCCGTGGACGTGGTTGCGTCCGGCCACCGGGCCGATCTCGCCCGCCGCGAAGAAGCCGCCGACGCCCGCGCCCGCGAACGCGCGGCCGAGCAGGCGGGCGTCGTGGCCCGAGTCGGCGAACGTCGCGCGGCCCCGGCCGTTGCAGGAGAACAGCAGGGCGCCCTCCACCGCCAGGTCGAAGCGGTCGAGCAGCGCGGTGAGGTCGTCGTCGGCGGCGTCCGCGTCGCGGACCTGGAAGCGGACCGTGCGGCCGACGTCCACGACGTCGCCGATCGCGAGCGCGCCCGCCTCGGCGTCCGCGCCGACCACGCCGCGGACGAGGAAGTCGCCGCGCTCGTGCTCGTCGGCGTACTCGTCCATCGCGACGCCGATGAGCAGCCCGTGCCCGGCCAGCTCCCGGTCCTCCTCGGGCAGTTCGGCGATGATCTCCTCCAGCCGCTCCAGCGCCGGACGGCCCGCCAGTTCGTACAGGACGTTCTCCTCCGCGCGCGTCACGACCATGTCGGGGCCGATCGGACGGGCGCCCTGGCTGACCACCGTCGCCGCCGTCACCGGGCCGCCGACCACGAGCCCGACCGCGCCGCCGTCGTGCACCTCGCCGTCCACGAACAGCCGGATCGCGCCGCGCTCGCCGTCGGCGAGGCCGCCGACGAGCGGCAGGCCCGGCAGCGCCTCGGCGGACCGCTCCACGAACGCGTCCACCGGGAAGCCGTAGGGGTCGGCGAGCAGGACGCCGACGACGTCGTCGGCCCGCGTCTCGGGCATCCCGGCGACGACCAGCCGGTCCCCCGCGCGCAGCGTGTCCAGCCGGAACGGCTCCAGCCGCGCGCCGGGCAGCACCGCCGCCCACGCGCTGACCGCGCCCGCGCCCTCGACGCCGCGCCCGCCGCCGATGACGCCCGCCGAGCTGCACCCGAGCACGACGCGGGCGCCCGCGAGCGCGCCCGCGCGCCGGGCCGCCGCCGCGACCTGCTCGGGGTCGTCGCCGGAGACGAACACGAACAGCAGGTCGGGCGCCGCGTCCAGGCCGTCCAGGGCCCGCCGCACCGCGACCTCGGCGGCGGACACGAGGTCCGGCCCGACCGCCAAGCCATCACCGAACCGCGCCATCGGCACCTCTCCCGGTTGCGTCCACGCTCCTAGTCTCCCCGTCCCGGCACCCCTCCCCAAACACCTCCTGGCCGGACGGTAAGGGGGTGCGAACCCGCAGACCGCGACGTAGTGTCGGTCGCGTGCGCCCATCCACACCTCCTGAGACCACGCTCGGCGACCTCCGCGCCGGCGGCCACGTCCAGCGGACGGTGAAGGCGGAGATCCGCCACAACCTCCTCGCCCGGCTGCGGTCGGGCGAGCCGCGCTTCCCCGGCATCGTCGGCTTCGACGACACCGTGCTCCCCCATCTGGAACGCGCCCTGCTCGCCGGGCACGACCTGGTGCTGCTCGGCGAGCGCGGGCAGGGCAAGACGCGGCTGATCCGCACGCTCGGCGGGCTGCTGGACGAGTGGACGCCCGTCGTCGCCGGCTGCGAGATCAACGACCACCCCTACGAACCCGTCTGCGTGCGCTGCGTGCGGCTCGCGGCCGAGCAGGGCGACGACCTGCCCGTCGCGTGGCGGCACCGCGACGATCGGTTCGGCGAGAAGCTCGCCACGCCCGACACGGCCGTCGGCGACCTCATCGGCGACGTCGACCCGATCAAGGTGGCCGAGGGCCGGACGCTGGGCGATCCCGAGACCGTCCACTACGGGCTCGTCCCGCGCACCAACCGGGGCATCTTCGCGATCAACGAGCTGCCCGACCTCGCCGAGCGCATCCAGGTCGCGCTGCTGAACGTGCTGGAGGAGCGGGACGTCCAGATCCGCGGCTACGCGCTGCGGCTCCCGCTGGACGTGCTGCTCGTCGCGAGCGCCAACCCCGAGGACTACACCAACCGGGGCCGGATCATCACGCCGCTGAAGGACCGCTTCGGCGCCGAGATCCGCACGCACTACCCGCTCGCGCTGGACACCGAGCTGGACCTGATCCGCCAGGAGGCCGAGTTCGCCGACCTCGGCGGCGTGCCCGCCGAGGTGCCCGAGCACCTGGTCGAGGTGGTGGGACGGTTCACGCGGCTCGTCCGGGAGTCGTCCGCCGTGGACGCGCGGTCCGGCGTGTCGGCGCGGTTCGCGCTCGCCGGGGCCGAGACCGTCGCGGCCGGGGCGGTGCGCCGCGCCGCGCTCGCCGGGGAGGAGCGCGCGGTCGCCCGCGTCTGCGACCTGCCCGCGATCGTCCCGTCGCTGCTCGGCAAGGTGGAGTTCGAGGTCAGCGAGGAGGGCCGCGAGCAGGAGGTGCTGGAGCACCTGCTGCGCCGCGCGGTCGCCGAGACGTTCCGCCGGACGCTCGGCGCCGCCGACCTGGACGGGCTGCGCGCCCGGTTCGAGAGCGGCGCGAGCGTCGAGTCCGGCGAGCTGGTCGGGGCGGGCGAGCTGCTGCGCCGCGTCGGGCCGGTGCCGGGGCTGGCCCGGATGATGGAGCGCCTCGGCCTCAGCGGGGACTCGCCCGGCCAGGCCGCCGCCGCCCTGGAGTTCGCGCTGGAGGGGATGTTCCTGACCCGCCAGCTCTCCAAGGACGTCGGCGAGGGCTCGGACGGAACGGCCACCTACCGGACGTGATCGCGACGAGCGCGGGGAGGCGCAGATGAGCCGTTACCGCTACGGGCCGTACCACGACGGGCCGGATCCGCTGGCCCCTCCCTACGACGTCCGGTCGGCGCTCGACGCGGTCGGCGACGCGGTGCTGGACGGCACCCGCGCCGACGAGGCCCTGCGGGACCTGCTGCGCCGAGGCCTGCCCGGCGTCCGGGACCGGCGCGGCCTGGACGACCTGCTGCGCGAGGTCCGCGAGCGGCGCCGCGCGGTCCGCGACCGGGGCCGGCTGGACGGCACGCTGGAGCGCGTCCGGGCCCTGCTGGACACGGCGGTCGGGCAGGAGCGCGCCGAACTGTTCCCCGACCCGGGCGACGAGGCGCGGCTGCGCGAGGCGGAGCTGGACGCGCTGCCCGACGACACCGCGCAGGCCGTCCGCCGCCTGTCGGACTACCAGTGGCGGTCCGACGCGGCGCGGCGGACGTTCGAGCAGCTCAAGGACCTGCTGCGCCGGGACGTCCTGGACGCGCAGTTCCAGGGCATGCGGCAGGCCATGCAGAACCCCGACCCGGGCGCGATGGAGCGGGTCAAGGACATGATGGCCGCGCTCAACCAGATGCTGGACGCGGAGGCGCGCGGCGAGCACACCCCCGACGACTTCGACCGCTTCATGCAGGAGTACGGCGACTTCTTCCCCGAGCAGCCGCGGAACCTCGACGAGCTGGTCGACATCCTCGCCCGCCGCGCCGCCGCGATGGACCGGCTCATGGCGTCGCTGTCGCCCGAGCAGCGCGCCGAGCTGGCCGACCTGATGGACCAGGTCATGCAGGACGCGGGCCTGGCGCTGGAGATGGAACGGCTGACCGGCGCGCTGCGCGCCCGGCGGCCCGACCTCGGCTGGGGCGTCCCGGAGCGGATGACCGGCGACGCGCCGCTCGGCGTCGGGGACGCGACGTCCGCGCTCGCCGAGCTGGCCGACCTCGCCGAGCTGGAGGCGGCGCTCGCGCAGGACTATCCGGGCGCGCGGCTGGACGACATCGACGAGGACGCCGTCCGGCGGGCCCTCGGCCGCCGCGCCGTGGACGACCTCGCCGCGCTCCGCCGCATCGAGGCCGAGCTGGAGCGGCAGGGCTACCTGCGGCGGCGGCGCGGGAAGCTGGAGCTGACGGCCAAGGCCGTCCGGCGACTCGGCGAGACCGCGCTGCGCCGCGTGTTCTCCCGGCTGGACGGCGACCGGCAGGGCGACCACGACCAGCAGGACGCGGGCAAGGCCGGCGAGCTGACCGGCGCCACCCGCCCGTGGCGGTTCGGGGACGAGCAGCCGCTGGACGTCGTCGCGACCGTCCGCAACGCGATCCGCCGCACCGCCGGGGAGCGGCCGGGCGGCGCGGTGCGGCTCGCCGTGGACGACTTCGAGGTGCAGGAGACCGAGCGGCGCACGGGCGCGGCGGTGTGCCTGCTCGTGGACCTGTCGTACTCGATGGTCCTGCGCGGGACGTGGGGCGCGGCCAAGCAGACGGCGCTCGCGCTGCACTCACTGGTGACGAGCAAGTACCCGCAGGACGCGATCCAGATCGTCGGGTTCTCCAACTACGCGCGGACGCTGCACCCCACCGAGATGGCCGGGCTCGACTGGGACATGGTCCAGGGCACGAACCTCCACCACGCCCTGATGATCGCCGGACGCCATCTGGACCGCCACCCGGACTTCGAGCCGATCGTCCTGATCGTCACCGACGGCGAGCCGACCGCGCACCTGCGGCCGGACGGGCGGTCCCGCTTCGACTACCCGCCGTCGCCCGACACGCTCGTCCTGACGATGGCCGAGGTCGACAAGATGACGCGGCGCGGGGCGGGGATGAACTTCTTCATGCTCGCCGACGACCGGCGGCTCGTGTCGTTCGTGGAGGAGGTCGCGCGCCGCAACGGCGGCCGGGTGTTCGCGCCCGACGCCGAGCGCCTCGGCGAGTACGTCGTCAGCGACTACCTCCGGGTGCGCCGGTCGCGGCGCCGCGCCGCCGGGTGACACCGGGCCGGGACAGGTTAGGTTGGTCGTCATGTCGACCTCCGATCGCCTGCTGCTCGTCCTGCACGTCGGTTTCGCCATCTTCACGCTCGGGCCGCTGACGGCCGCGACGATGTCCACGCCCCGGTACATCCGGCAGGGCAACGTGACGGTCGTCCGCTATCTGCACCGCACGACGCAGATCTACGGGCTCGGGACGCTCGGCATCTTCCTGTTCGGCCTGTTCCTCGCCGACGGCGCGTTCTCCGAGGCGTGGCTGTCGGTGTCGATGACGCTGTTCGTCGTCGCGCTAGCGCTGCTGCTCGTCGTCGCGCGCGACCAGGGCCACGCGGTGAAGCTGCTCACCGAGCGCACGGCGAAGGACGCGGCCGAGGACGAGCCCGCCGGCGACGTCGCGCCGGCCGAGCGCGGCCGGATCGCCGCCCTGTCGGGGATCGTCGCGCTGCTGTGGCTCGTGATCCTCGTCCTGATGGTCTGGAACGGCTAGCCGCCGGCGCGCGGGCGCCCGTGCGCGCGGCGGGATCCGTCAGCGGGTGCGGGCGCGCAGGAACGCGAGGATGCGCGGGTAGACGCCCGGGTCGCTGAGCTGTGCGGTGCCGTGCCCGGCGCCGGTGACCGTCCGGACGGTCGCGGGCACCCCGACGGCGCGCAGCGCGCTCGCCAGCTCCGTGCTGTGCGTGACGGGCACGAAGTCACCGGCGGCGTGCATCAGCAGCATCGGCGCGTCGCCCGCGGACGCGTGCACGGCGGCGTCGGCGTCGTCCGCGCGGTCCCAGCACAGGTCGTCGTCGCCGGCGCCCGGGACGCAGCCGAGCAGGTCCACCACGGCGCGGCGCAGCTTGGCCTGGCGGGGCGACGCGTCCGGCGCGTCCCCCTGCCGGTAGGCGAGGTAGGGGTTGTTGACGGGCGACAGCGCCACGACGCCCCGCACCTGCTTCGCGCCCTCGCCGTAGGTGCCGAGCTGCGTCGCGAGCATCCCGCCCGCCGACGAGCCGACCGCCACGATCCGGCCGGGGTCGACGTTCCACCGCCGGGCGTTCTTCTTGACGAACCGCAGCGCGGCCAAGGCGTCGTCGCGCTGCGCGGGCCACACCGCGTGCGGCCCGGCGAGCCGGTAGTCGGCGGCGAAGACCGTGAAGCCGTCCCCGGCGAGGCGGCGCGCGACGTACTTCCAGTCCCGCTTGTCGCCCTCGATCCAGTAGCCGCCGTGCAGCAGCAGGACCGCCGGGCCGGGCCGGGAGCGCGCCGACTTCACGGGTGCGCGCCAGTACGCGTCCAGCCGCTGCTTCCCGCCCTTGCCGTAGGCGTAGGTGCGGAACCTCGGCAGGTCCGGCGTGACCATGACGGCCGAACCCGCCGCCACCGAGCCGCCCGACCGCGCGCCCGGCGGCACCGCCGGGGACGCCGCCGCGCCGGGCGGGACGAACCCCGCCGCGCCCGTGCCGACCGCGATCAGCACCGCACCCCACACCACTGCTCTGCGCACCCGCGGCCCTTTCCGGAGGAAGCTCTGGCGCGCTCAAGCATAGATGTTTGATCAAGCGCCGTCCGGGCAGAGCAGTCCGGTTGAGGTCAGCCCAGGGCACGTTCCAGGTCACGCAGCAGGTCACCCGCGTCCTCGATGCCGACGGAGAGGCGGACGAGGTCGTCGGGCACCTCCAGCGGCGAGCCCGACGCCGACGCGTGCGTCATCCGGTGCGGGTGCTCGATCAGCGACTCGACGCCGCCGAGCGACTCGCCGAGCGTGAACAGCTTGGTGTTCTCGCAGACCGCGACGGCCTCGGCCGCCGACGCCATCCGGAACGACACCATGCCGCCGAACTTCGTCATCTGCTTCACCGCGACGTCGTGCCCCGGGTGCCCGGGAAGGCCCGGGTACAGCACCTCGCGGACGCGCGGGTGCGCGGCGAGCAGCGCGACGACCCGCTCGGCGTTGGCGCAGTGCCGGTCCATCCGGACGGCGAGGGTCTTCACGCCGCGCAGCGTCAGCCACGCGTCGAACGGCCCCGCGACCGCGCCCATCGCGTTCTGGTGGAAGGCGAGCTGGTCGCCGAGGACGTTGTCGGCCGTGACCAGCGCGCCGCCGACCACGTCGGAGTGGCCGCCGATGTACTTGGTGGTCGAGTGGACGACCACGTCCGCGCCGAGCGCCAGCGGACGCTGCAGGTACGGCGAGGCGAACGTGTTGTCCACCGCCAGCAGCGCGCCCGCCTGGTGCGCCACGCTCGCCAGCGCGGCGATGTCGGCGATGCCGAGCAGCGGGTTGGTCGGCGTCTCCGCCCAGATCAGCACGGTCTCGGGCCGCATCGCCGCCCGCACCGCCGCGATGTCGCCGAGCGGCACCGGGTCGAACGACACGCCCCACGGCTCGGCGACCTTGGCGATCAGCCGGTAGGTGCCGCCGTAGGCGTCGTCGGGGATGACGATGTGGGAGCCGGGCCGGCAGACCGCGCGCAGCAGCGCGTCCTCGGCGGCGAGGCCGGACGCGAACGCCAGTCCCCGCGTGCCGCCCTCGATCTCGGCCAGGCACGTCTCCAGGGCCGTCCGGGTCGGGTTGGCCGAGCGCGAGTACTCGTAACCGCCGCGCAGGCCGCCGATGCCGTCCTGCTTGTAGGTCGACACCTGGTAGATCGGCGGGACGACGGCGCCCGTCGCCGCGTCCGGCTCCTGCCCGGCGTGGATGGCCAGCGTCTCGAAGGATCGCCGCACGTCGTTGTCCATGCGTATGAGGCTAGCGACCCCGCGCCCCTCCCGAAGGAGGAGAGGGGTCCACCCGAGGTATCAGCCCGAAAATGGGCTTGTGGGGTGAGCCGTCATGCGCTTTTGTTCTTTACCGTTTGTGGAGATACAGAGCCCAACCCCCCGAGTAAGGATCAACCATGTTCGCTGGTCTCGCGCGCTTCGTCGTGCGGCATCCGTGGTGGACCATCGTGAGCTGGCTGGTCGTCGCCGTGGTCGTCATCGCGTTCTCGCCCAAGTTGTCGACCAAGTCCGACCAGGGCGACTTCCTGCCGTCCAAGTACGAGTCGGCGCAGGCGATGAAGGTCGCCCAGAAGGCGTTCCCGCAGCAGGCCGACCAGACGACCGTGATCGTCGTGAAGCGCTCCGACGGCGGGGCGCTGACGACGCCGGACGTCGCGAAGGTCGGCCAGACGGCCGCGGCGCTGCAGGCCAAGAAGTACCCGACGGTCACCGCGGTCTCCACGTCCAAGGAGACGGTCGCTCCCAACAAGGCCGTCCAGGTCGTCGTCGTGGGCATGAAGGGCACGAGCACCGACGACAGCAAGAAGCAGGCCGACGCCGTGAAGGACATCCGGCTCGAGTTGCCGAAGCTGCTGTCGGGCAGCGGGCTGGAGGCCAAGGTCGGCGGTGACGTCGCCGGGTTCGTCGACAACGAGGACTCGTTCAACCAGTCCTTCGAGATCGTCGGCATCGCGACGTTCGTCCTGATCATCGGGCTGATCCTGCTGATCTTCCGGGCGCCGATCGCCGCCATCCTGCCGCTGATCGTGATCAGTGTCACGATGCAGGTGGTGATGGGGCTCGTCGGGGCCGCGTCGAAGGTGCTGAACTTCTCCAGCGACGACAGCCTCAGCATCATCATCCTGATCGTCCTGTTCGGCGTCGGCGCCGACTACTACCTGTTCCTCCTGTTCCGCTACCGCGAGCGGCTGCGGGCCGGTGAGGACAAGAAGACCGCGATGATCCAGTCGGTGGAGCGCGTCGGCGAGGTCATCGCCTCGGCCGCCGCCGCCATCGCCGTGACGTTCCTCGTCCTGCTGCTCGCCACGTTCGGCGCGTTCAAGGCGTGGGGGCCGTCGCTGGCCATCGCGGTCCTGTTCATGGGCATCACCGCCCTGACCCTGTTCCCCGCGATCATCTCGCTGCTCGGCACGGCGATCTTCTGGCCGTCCAAGTCGTGGAAGAAGCAGCCGAAGGCGCGCGTCTCGGCGGCCATCGGGCGCAGCATCGGACGGCGTCCGTGGCTGGCGGCGGTCGTGTCCGGCGGGCTCATGCTCGTCCTCGCCGCCGGGGTGTTCGGGTTCAAGGCCGACTACGACTTCGCGTCCGGCTTCCCGCAGGACACCGAGTCCGCGCAGGCCACCAAGGACATGGAGAAGGGCTTCCCGCCCGGCCTCACCAAGCCCGTCCAGGTCTACCTGAAGACCAACGACGGCTCGCCGGCCACCGACGCCCAGGTCGCCGCGTTCCGTGCGGCGGCCAACGGCGCCCCCGGCGTCGCCCGGGTGCAGGACCCCGTTCCCGCGCCGCTGGACAAGAGCGTCGTCCGGGTGGACCTGCTGCTGAAGAAGAACCCGGTCGCCAACGAGTCCGTCGTGCTGGTGAAGGACAAGCTGAGGCCGGCCGTCCACAAGGCCACGCCGGACGGCATGCGCTCCTACGTCGGCGGTGAGACGGCCCTGTGGTCGGACATCAACACCGTCAACAACCGGGACCTGTCGGTCACGCTGCCGGTGGCGGCGGTGCTCATCGCGGTGATCCTCGCGCTGCTCCTGCGGTCGGTCGTCGCCCCGGTGTACCTGGTGGCCGCGGTGCTCGTCGGCTTCGCGTCCACGCTCGGCAGCGCCGTCTACGTCTTCCAGGGCGGGCTCGGCGAGGCCGGGGTGACCTTCCAGTTGCCGATCATCCTCTACCTGTTCGTGCTGGCCATCGGGACGGACTACAACATCCTGATGACCGCGCGGCTGCGCGAGGAGGCCAAGGAGGGCCACGAGCCGCGCGAGGCTGCGGCGCTGGCCGTCCAGCACGGCGGGCCGACCGTCGCCGCGGCGGGCCTGATCCTCGCCGGGACGTTCTCGGTGATGATGCTGGCGAAGGTGTCCTTCCTCCAGCAGATGGGCTTCTCGGTCGCCATCGGGATCTCGATCGCCGCGTTCGTCATGTCGACGTTCCTCGTCCCGGGCCTCACGGCCATGCTGGGCCACCGCGCCTGGTGGCCGGGCCACGGGGACGCCCCGAAGAAGTCGCCCGCCGGCGAGGAGGAGGACTGGCAGGTCGCCACGGGCCTGCGCCGCTGAGAGACCGCCGGGAGGAGGGACGGGCCGGAAACACCGCCCATTTCCCCCGCCCCACCTCCCGGCTCACCTGAAGGAAACCCCGGCCTGGGGCGCTCGCCTAACGGCTCGCGCCCCAGGCCTTTCTCGTGCGAGCCGGGTCTCATTTCGTGCTCGTGCGGCGGGCGGGCGGTTAGGGTCGGGACGGTGACCGCGGGGATCGACACGCCGGATCGGCGGGGGCGGACGGGGCTGGACCGGGCGGGGCGGGACCTCACCGGGAACCCCCGGGTGAAGGTGCGCGACGTGCAGGTGCTGTCGTCGCACTGGTACGTGCTGCGCAACACCGTCTTCGACTACCAGGACCGGCACGGGCGCTGGACGACCCACGAGCGCGAGACCCACGACCGGGGCAACGGCGCGACGATCCTGCTCTACAACCGCGAGCGCCGGACGGTCGTGCTGATCCGGCAGTTCCGCTACCCGGCCTACGTCAACGGCCATCCGGACGGGATGCTGCTGGAGACGCCCGGCGGGCTGCTGGACGAGGACCGTCCCGAGGACGCCGTCCGCCGCGAGACCGCCGAGGAGACCGGGTACGTCATCGGCGAACTCGAACACGTCGTCGACGCGTACATGAGCCCGGGGTCGGTCACCGAGATCGTCCACTGCTACGCCGCGCCGGTCGAGGGCGAGCCGCAGATCGCGGGCGCGGCGGGCCTCGCCGAGGAGGGCGAGGACATCGAGGTCGTCGAGCTGCCGTTCGACCGCGCGCTCGCGATGACCCGCGACGGCGGGATCACCGACGCCAAGACGATCATGCTGCTCCAGTGGGCGGCGCTGGACGGCCCGTTCGCGCGCGCCTGAGGCGACTGTCGGACCCGGCGGGCATCATCGGGACATGGCGAAGATCCTGTACTCCTGCACGGCGTCGCTGGACGGCTTCATCGCCGGTCCGGGCGGCGACATGTCCTGGCTGACCGACCTCATCGGCCCCAACCCGGCCGTGGCGGACGTGATCGCCGAGATCGGCGCGCTGCTGATCGGGAACCGGTCGTTCCGCGGCGACGATCCGCATCGCGGTACCGAGAAGGAGGGCAAGGCGTTCGGCGGCGGCTGGGACGGGCCGCAGTTCGTCGTCACCCACCACGTGCCCGAGATGTCCGTGCCGGAGGTGACGTTCGTCGGCGACGTGGCGTCGGGCGTGGCCGCCGCCAAGGCCGCCGCGGGCGACAAGTACGTCAACGTGATCGGCGCGGACATCGCGCGGCAGTGCCTTGCGGCGGGCGTACTGGACGAGGTGCTGGTGATGACCGCGCCGATCCTGCTGGGCGACGGCGTCCGGCTGTTCGACCATCCGGGCGGCACGAGGGTCCGGCTGGAGCGCATCGCGGTGTCGCACGCGCCGCTGGCCACCAACCAGCGCTTTCGCGTCCGCGGCTGAACGGCACAGGTTCAGGCAAGAGTTCGCAAAGGATCGGTCGACTGCCGTACCGTCCTGCCCATGTCCAGGAACTGCGGGTGCGGATGATTCCGGCCGGTATCCACATGCTCTGCCCGTGCTGCGGCGGCGCGGGCGTGCGGCCCGTCCCGCGCGCCACCGTCCAGAACGGGGAGATCAGTACGGCCGTGTCGCCGGAGAACTGCCGTCCGTGCGAGGGCACCGGCTGGCTGCCGCCCAAGCACGACGACCCGTCCCCCGGCGCCGAGTGACCCCGGGTCAGGCGGGGCCGAGCAGGTCCCAGCGGTTGCCCGCGACGTCCAGGAACACCGCCACGCGGCCGTAGGGCTCGGTGCGGACGGGGCCGGTGAACTCGACGCCCGCCGCCGTCATCCGGGCATGGGCGGCGTCGAAGTCGTCCACGCGCAGGAAGAACGCGACGCGTCCGCCGACCTGGTCCCCGACCGCCGCCGCCTGGCGCTCGCCGTCCGCGCGGGCGAGCAGGATCCCGGTCCGCGCGCCGGGCGGCCGGACGACCACCCACCGCTTCGGGCGCCCGCCCTCGGTGGTCAGCGCCGGGGAGTCCTCGGCCAGCTCGAAGCCGAGCGCGCCGACGAAGAACGCGATCGCCGTGTCGTAGTCGTCGACGACGATCGCGGCCGATTCCAGGTGCATGCGCGGATCCTCTCCCGTGCCCGGCGCCGACTAGCCGTTCGCGAGGAAGGCCAGGAGGTCCTGGCGGGTGACGATGCCGGTGGGCTTGCCGTCCACGAGGACGACCGCCGCGTCCCGCCCCTCCAGGACGGACACCATCCGCGACACGGGCTCGCCGGAGCCGACGACCGGCAGCGGCGGGCTCATGTGCTTCTCCAGCGGCTCGTCCGGTCCGGCCTGGTCGGCGTAGAGGGCGTGGAGCAGCAGGCGCTCCTCGACCGCGCCGATGACCTCGCCGGCCATCACGTCGGGGTGCCCGGCGCCCGGCGACACGACCGGCATCTGCGACACGCCGAACTCGCGGAGCACCTTCACCGCCTCGCCGACCGACTCGGTGGGGTGCATGTGGACGAAGCTCGGGATCCCGTCGGACTGCGCGTCCGCCTTCTGGCCGAGGACGTCCCCGACCGTCGCCTCCGTGGTCGTCCGGTCCTCGCTGAACCCGTGCTGGCCCATCCACTCGTCGTTGAAGATCTTGCTGAGGTAG
This sequence comes from Actinomadura rubteroloni, assembly GCF_002911665.1. Lineage (NCBI taxonomy): Bacteria > Bacillati > Actinomycetota > Actinomycetes > Streptosporangiales > Thermomonosporaceae > Actinomadura > Actinomadura rubteroloni. The sequence goes on along the minus strand of NZ_MTBP01000001.1, from coordinate 2,165,931 downwards.
CCGCGCCCGCCGTCGGGCAGCAGGACGACGATCACGGCGTCCTGCGGGGCCGCCGCGGCGACGCGCAGGGCCGCGACCACCGCCATCCCGCAGGACCCGCCGACCAGCAGGCCCTCCTCGCGGGCGAGCCGCCGCGTCATGAGGAACGAGTCCTTGTCGGAGACGGCGATGACGTCGTCGCAGATCGTCCGGTCGTAGGTCTCGGGCCAGATGTCCTCGCCGACGCCCTCGGTCAGGTAGGGGCGGCCGGAGCCGCCGGAGTAGACCGAGCCCTCGGGGTCGGCGCCGATGATCTGGACGGCGCCGCCGGAGACCTCCTTGAGGTAGCGGCCGGTGCCGGTGATCGTCCCGCCGGTGCCGATGCCCGCGACGAAGTGCGTCACGGTTCCCTCGGTCTGCGCCCAGATCTCCGGGCCGGTCGTCGCGTAGTGCGACTCCGGGTTGTTCCGGTTGGCGTACTGGTTCGGCTTCCACGCGCCGGGGATCTCGGCGGCGAGCCGGTCCGACACCGAGTAGTACGAGTCGGGGTGCTCGGGCGAGACGGCCGTCGGGCACACGACGACCTCGGCCCCGTAGGCGCGCAGCACGTCGGTCTTGTCGCGGGCGACCTTGTCGGGGCAGACGAACACGCACCGGTAGCCGCGCTCCTGCGCGACGATGGCGAGGCCGACGCCGGTGTTGCCCGACGTGGGCTCCACGATCGTCCCGCCGGGCGCGAGTTCGCCGGACGCCTCGGCCGCCTCGATCATCCGGACGGCGATCCGGTCCTTCACCGAGCCGCCCGGGTTGAAGTACTCGACCTTGGCGAGGACCTGCGGACGGGCCCCGGTGACGACCCGGCGCAACCGCACCAGCGGTGTGTTCCCCATCAACTCGACCAGCGAATCGTTCACCTGCATCGCGACTCCCCCTGCCGGACGGGCGCCCGTGGCGCTGATCGTTTCATCGTGTTACATCCCTGTTCAGCCCGCGTGTACTGCGACGGTCGGGGATGCGGTTTCGGATAGATTCCAGTTTCCGACGGTAACCCAGAACGGCGTTCGCGGGCATCACCGCCGTAGGGGCCGGGTGCGCGGAGGTGGCAGATGAGGTTGCTGAGAGCGCTGCGGGCGCGGCGGATCGCCGCGGCGGCGGCGTACGGGGGCGGCGGGATCACCGCCGTCGGCGGGCTGACGATCGGGCTGGTCCTGGTCGAGGCGCGGCTGGCCAAGAAGATGATCAGGGCGACGCCGAGCACGCCGCCGCCGGTCGCCGACGGCGTGTTCGGGCCGGACACCGGCGCGCCGCTGTCGTTCGTGATGCTGGGCGACTCGACGGCGGCGGGCCTCGGCGTCCACGAGCCCGACGAGACACCGGGCGCGCTGCTGGCGGCGGGCCTGTCGGCGATCGCGGGACGGCCGGTGAAGCTGACCAACGTCGCGCTGTCGGGCGCGCGGTCGTCGATGCTGCCCGAGCAGGTGGACCGGGCGCTGGCGGCGAGCCCGGACGTCGCCGTCATCATGATCGGCGCCAACGACGTCACCGCGCGGATCGCGGCGGCCGAGTCGGTCGGGCACCTGGCGGCGGCGGTGGAGCGGCTGCGCGCGGCGGGCTGCGAGGTCGTCGTCGGGACGTGCCCGGACCTCGGTTCGGTGAAGCCGCTCTGGCAGCCGCTGCGCTGGATCGCGCAGAACGCCAGCCGGCGGCTCGCGGCGGCGCAGACGATCGTGGTGGTGGAGCGCGGCGGCCGGTCGGTGTCGCTCGGCGACCTGCTCGGCCGCGAGTTCGCCGCCGACCCGCGCGAGATGTTCAGCGCCGACCGGTACCACCCGTCGGCGCGCGGGTACGCGGCGGCGGCGATGGCGGTGCTGCCGTCGATGGCGGCGGCGCTGGACCTGGAGCCGGACTTCGACGTCCTGCCCGACCCCCGGCGCCGGACGGGCGTGCTCCCGGTCTACCTCGCGGCGGCGGAGGCGGCGGACGAGCCGGGCACCGAGGTCGCGGGGACGCGCGTCGCGGGCACCGACCAGGGGCCGCGCGGCCGGTGGGCGACGCTGTTGCGCCGCCGGGGCGTGCCCGAGGCGGCGCCGACGACGCCGGGCGCCGTTTGACCGGGCGCAATGTCCCGTTTGTCCCGTGGGCGGCGGCCCGGTGCTCACCGCACTGTTAGACGAAGTGTCAATGATGTGCGGTACCCGACATGTACGGGCCTGCACCGGGAACGCTAGATTCACAAGCGACCGGCGAGTAACCAACGATCGCCGCCCAAAGGAGACCAAGGAGTCCCGACATGCCCGAGGCAGTCATCGTCGCAACCGCGCGCTCGCCGATCGGCCGTGCTTTCAAGGGGTCGCTGAAGGACGTCCGCGGCGACGACCTGACCGCGCAGATGGTCGCCGCCGCGATGGCGAAGGTGCCGCAGCTCGACCCGTCCCAGATCGACGACCTGCTCCTCGGCTGCGGCCTGCCCGGCGCCGAGCAGGGCCACAACCTGGGCCGCGTCGTGTCCGTCCTGCTGGGCTGGGACAACGTGCCCGGCGCGACGATCACGCGGTACTGTTCGTCCTCGCTCCAGACCACCCGCATGGCGCTGCACGCGATCAAGGCCGGCGAGGCCGACGTGATCGTCTCCGCCGGCGTGGAGACCGTCAGCCGGTTCATCAAGGGCAGCAGCGACGGCATGCCCGACACCGAGAACCCGGTGTTCGACGACGCCAAGGCCCGCACCGCCAAGACCGCCGAGGGCGGCGCCGGCGTGTGGCGCGACCCGCGCGAGGACGGCAACATCCCGGACGTCTACATCGCGATGGGCCAGACCGCCGAGAACGTGGCGAGCCTCAAGGGCGTCAGCCGGCAGGCGCAGGACGAGTTCGCGGTCCGCTCGCAGAACCTCGCCGAGAAGGCCATCGCCAACGGCTTCTGGGAGCAGGACATCACCCCGGTGACCCTGCCCGACGGCACGGTCGTCAACAAGGACGACGGCCCGCGTCCCGGCACCACCTACGAGAAGGTGTCCTCGCTCCAGCCGTCGTTCCGCCCGGACGGCACCATCACGGCGGGCAACTGCTGCCCGCTGAACGACGGCGCCGCCGCCGTCGTCGTCATGAGCGACACCAAGGCCGCCGAGCTGGGCCTCACCCCGCTCGCGCGGATCGTGTCCACCGGCGTGACCGGCCTGTCCCCCGAGATCATGGGCCTCGGCCCGGTGGAGGCGTCCCGCCAGGCCCTCTCCCGCGCGGGCCTGACGATCGACGACATCGACCTCGTGGAGATCAACGAGGCGTTCGCCGCGCAGGTGCTGCCGTCGGCGGACGAGCTGGGCATCGACATCGACAAGCTGAACGTCAACGGCGGCGCGATCGCGGTCGGCCACCCGTTCGGCATGACCGGCGCCCGGATCACGTCCACGCTGATCAACAGCCTGCGGTTCCACGACAAGCAGTTCGGTCTGGAGACCATGTGCGTCGGCGGCGGCCAGGGCATGGCGATGGTGCTGGAGCGCCTGAGCTGACCCGCGCCCCGCAACGCGAAGGCCCCCGCCGGACGCATCCGGCGGGGGCCTCGTCGTGTGCGGCTAGTTGCGTCCGCCCGCGAAGTAGGACAGGAAGCGCAGCAGCTCCAGGTAGATCCAGACCAGGCTGAGCGTCAGGCCGAAGGCGCAGTACCAGGCGAAGTTCTCCGGGGCGCGCTCGGCGACGCCGCGCTCGATCGTGTCGAAGTCGAGCAGCAGGAAGAAGCAGCCGACGAGGATCGCGACGACGCTGAACACGTAGGCGAGCGGGCTGGACGCGTCGCGGATGCCGATGCCGCTGTCGCCGCCGAACGCCGAGACCAGCAGGTCCACGATCATCAGGCCCATCAGCCCGAACCCGGCCGCGACGACGAACCGGACGAACCGGGGCGTCACCCGGACGATCCGCAGCGCGTGCACGGCGAGCGTCGCGCCGAACGCGAGCGCGGTGCCGACGACGGCCTGGAACGCGATGCCGTGGTACAGGTCGTTGTAGGCGTGGCTGAGGACCCCGACGACGATGCCGTAGACGGCGGCGAACGCCAGCACGAGCGGCGCGTTGGCCTTGCGCCCGAACGTGATGAACGCCCAGATGCCGAGTTCGGCGATCGTCGCGACCACCAGCACCGGCGCCGCCGACGCGGTCGGGACGAGCGCCCAGGTGAGCGCCGCCGCGACGACCAGCGTGCCGAGCGTGAAGAAGCCGCGGACGACGACGTCGTCCAGGGTCATGGGACGGGACGGCGCGTACGCCGGCCCGCCGGGCAGCGTCTCGGGCGCCCCGTACCCGCTGTACGCCCCCGCACGCTGGCGGAAGTTCTGGCCCCGGAACGCGGGGTTCCTGCTCTCCACTGTGTCCTCCATCCGGGCCGCCACCGGTCCTCGTGATGGTAGACGCGACGGCGCCGACGATCGTTCCCCCGCGCGTGTCGCGGACACATAACAATGCCCGTGACGTTCATCGCGGTGGACGGGTGCCCCTGGTCGGAGTTGAACCGACACGATGAAGCTCTTTTAGGGAGCCCGCCTCTAACCGTTGGGCCACAGGGGCGGCGCCAGCATATCGCTACGCACGGTGACTAGTCATCCACTCACCGGACACGGAGCGTCAGCGGCTGAGAATGGCGCGTTCCTCGACGAGGGTCGTCCCGGCGCGGCCGTCGCGGTCCCGGCGGATGGCGGCGATCTCGTGGACGCCGACCCGTCCGCTCTCGCAGGCCAGCGCGGACGCGGCGAGGTAGAGGAGCCAGACCCGGGCGCGTCCCTCCCCCGCCAGCTCGGCGCACTCGGCCCAGTGCCGCTGCAACCCCGCCGCCCAGGCGCGCAGCGTGCGGGCGTGGTGCTCGCGCAGCGCGGTGACGGCGCGGACCTCCAGCCCGGCGTCCTCCAGCGCGGCGACCTGCTCGCCGAGCGTCCGCAGTTCGGCCTCGCCGGGGAACATGTAGCTGGTCGTGAAGGTGCGGCGGACCTCGTGCGGGCCGGGACGGCGGGACGTCCGCTGGAGCACGAGCCGGCCGCCGGGGGCGAGCAGTTCGTAGAGCCGGGAGACGGGCAGGTCCGGCGACTCCACGCCGCCGAGCCCGGCGACGGCGTCGTAGGGGCCGTCGCCCGCCGCGTCCAGCCCGCCGTCGCGGACGTCCACGCCCTCGACGCGCGCGGCGCGCAGGTGCTCGGCCTGCTCGGGCGTGCGGGCGAGCGCGACGACCCGGGCGCCCGCGGCGGCGGCGCGGCGGGCGAACGCGCCCCAGCCCGCGGACAGGTCGAGGACGCGGGCGCCGGGGAACAGGCCGAGCCGTTCGGCGACGCAGTCCAGGGCGGCGCGCTGGGCGTCCTCCAGGTCGACGGCCTGGTCCCACAGGCCGCTGCCGTGCGCGAGCGACGGGCCGAGCATCCGGGCGAAGAACGCTGCGGGCGCCCGCAGCGGCGCCTCGGCGGCGGGCGCGCGGCCCGCCGGGAACTCCTCGGCGGGCGGACGCGGCTCGGGGCCGACCGCGCCGAGCATGACGGCCGTCCGGACGATCTCGCGCTTGTCGTCGCCGCTCAGCCGGATGGGCTCGTCGCCGCTGCGCATGACGCGCTGGACCGCTCCGAGTGCGGCGAACACGTCGCCCTCGATGTCCAGCTCGCCCGCGACGTAGGCGCGGACGAGCCCCATCTCGCCCGGCTTCCACAGCAGCCGGCGCAGCGCGCGGCGGTGCCGCAGCACGAACGCGGGCGCCCCGGCGGGGCCGACCGCGCTGCCGTCCCAGGCGCGGACCTGGACGGGCAGTTCGCCGGCGCCGCCCTCGTCGCCGAGGAGGATCCGGGTGAGCAGGGGGGTGAGGCGGCCCGCGACACCGTCCTGCATGCGCCTCCCCCCGTCAGCTCCGGCCGGCCAGCTCGAACTCCTCGTGCGGGCGTTCCAGTTCGGCGAGCGAGACGATCTCACGCCGGAAGAAGAGCGCCAGGGTCCAGTCCGCCGTCACCCGCATCTTACGGTTGAACGTCGGCATGCGTGACAGGTGGTACGCGCGGTGCATGAACCACGCGGGCAGGCCGCGCAGCTTGACGCCGTAGACGTTCGCGACGCCCTTGTGCAGCCCGAGGCCCGCGACGGACCCGACGTAGGCGTGCTTGTAGGGCGTCCGGTCCTTGCCGCGCAGGTCGGCGACGATGTTGTCGGCGAGGCGGCGGGCCTGCCGGACGGCGTGCTGCGCGTTCGGCGCGGTGAACTCCCCCTTGCCCGACAGATCGGGCACGCGGGCGTTGTCCCCGGCGGCGTAGACGTGGGGACGGCCCTCGGCGACGAGATCGGCGCCGACCGTGACGCGCCCCTTGTCGTCCAGCGGCAGGTCGCTGTTCCGGACGACGGGGTGCGCCTTCACGCCGGCCGTCCAGACGAGCGTGGCGGCGTCGAACTCCTCGCCGTCGCTCAGGACGATGTGCCGGTTCTCGGCCGATTTCAGCAGCGTCTCCAGCTTGACCTCGATGCCGCGCCGGCGCAGGGCCTCGGCCGTCCAGCGGCCCATCTCGGGGCCGACCTCGGGCAGGACGCGGTCGGTGGCCTCGACCATCATCCAGCGCATGTCCGCCGGGTCGATGCCGTACCAGCGGCACGCGTCGCGGGCCATGTCCTCCAGTTCGGCGAGGGCCTCGATCCCGGCGAAGCCCGCGCCGACGAACACGAACGTCAGCGCGCGGCGGCGGACCGCCGGGTCGTCGTTGGACGCGGCCACGTCGAGCTGGTGCAGGACGTGGTTGCGCAGGTAGATGGCCTCCTCGATGGTCTTGAACCCGATGCCGCAGGACGCGAGGCCGGGGATCGGGAGCGTGCGGGACACCGAGCCGAGCGCGACGACGAGCACGTCGTAGGGGATCTGCTGCTCGGCGTGCTCGTCCGCCCCGGCCGGGCGGTAGGTCACGCAGCGGTGCGCGTCGTCCACTTGGGTGACATAGCCGTTGCGGACGCGGCAGCGTTTCAGGACCTTGCGCAGCGGCGCGACGACGTGCCGGGGCTCCAGGTTGCCCGCCGCGGCCTCCGGCAGGAACGGCTGGTAGGTCATGTAGGACTGCGGGTCGATGACGGTGATGGTGACGTCGCCGCGGCGCAGGTCGCGGCGCAGTTTCCGCTGGAGGCGCAGCGCGGTGTACATGCCGACGTAGCCGCCGCCGAGGATCACGATCCGCCGGGGGTTTCGCTCAGGAGCCATGGGACGCCGATACCCCGATCCGCGGCGCCCTCACCGGACGTGACCCGGCGCACAGAGAAATCCGTCAAACACGGCGAACCTGGGTGAACTCGGGCGCGTCCTATCTCTCGGTGCCCGACGGGACGGGGCCGACGGGGGCCGGTCCCGTCCCGCTTCAGGACACCGCTCAGGACGCCAGCGCGCGGGCGCGCGTGAAGATCGCGTCGAGCATCGCCTCGGTGACGCGCCCGGTGAACGTGTTCTGCTGGCTCGGGTGGTAGCAGCCGAGCAGCGTGACGTCCCGTCCGTGCGGGCCGGGCAGCAGGACCTCGGCGCCGTGCCCGAACGGCGGGCGCGGGCGCGGCATCGCGTACCCGGCGTCCCGCAGCGCGGGCCACACGGCCTGCCACGCGAACCCGCCGAGCGCGACCACGCAGCGCACCGACGGCGCGACCTCGGCGACCTCGCGCTCCAGCCACGGCAGGCAGGCGCGCCGCTCGTCGGGCGTCGGCTTATTGTCGGGCGGGGCGCAGCGGACGGCCGCGACAACCCGGACGCCGGACAACTCCTGCCCGTCCCCCGCCCGGACGCTCGTCTCCCGCGCCGCGAGGCCCACCCGGTGCAGCGACGCGAACAGCCAGTCGCCGGAGCGGTCGCCGGTGAAGATCCGCCCGGTGCGGTTGCCGCCGTGCGCGGCCGGGGCCAGGCCCGAGATCAGGATCGTCGGCTCGTCCGCGCCCCAGCCCGGCACCGGACGCCCCCAGTACTCCTCCTCGGCGAACATCCGCCGCCGCTCCACCGCGACCTTCTCCCGCCACGCGACGAGACGGTCGCACGCGCGGCACACCGACTCGCGCGCCACGACCTCGGCCAGGTCCGGCGCGCTCGCGGCCAGCGCCACGACGTCCGCCGCGTCGCGCGCGACGGGCGTGTCCGGCGCGGCCGGATCCTCGGGCCACCCGGTGCCGGGCGGGACGAACGGACGGTTCCCCACGGCTCAGGCCAGGGACCAGGCGATGCCGTCGAGGATGTCGTGCTCGCTGACGATCACGGCCCCGAACCCGAACTCGCGCATGATGCGGTCCAGGATGAGCGCGCCCGCGCCGATGACGTCCACGCGCCCCGGGTGCATCACGCCGATCTCGGAGCGTTCCGCGCGGGACGCGTGCAGCAGGTCGCGGGTCACGTCGTGCACCTGGCCCGCCGTGATCCGGCTCAGGTGGATGCGCCCGGAGTCGTATTCGGGCAGTTCCAGCGCGATGCCCGCGACCGTCGTCACCGAGCCCGCCAGACCGACGAGCGTGCGCGCCTCGTCCACCGGCACGGACGCGCGGACGAGCCGCAGCGCCGCGTCGATGTCGGCCACGGCCGCGCTGATCTGGCCCGGCGACGGCGGGTCGCCGTCCTTCAGGTGCCGCTCGGTCATCCGGACGCACCCGATGTCCACCGACCGCGCCGCGCGCACCGACGAGCCGCCGAGCACGAACTCGGTCGAGCCGCCGCCGATGTCCACGACCAGGTATGGACGGGCCGGACGCAGCTCCATCAGTTCCCGGGTCGCGCCCGCGAACGACAGCGCCGCCTCCTCCTCGCCCGTGACGACCTCGGGGGCCGTCCCGAAGATCTCCACGACGCCCGCGACGAACGCGTCCCGGTTGGCGGCGTCGCGGGTCGCGCTCGTCGCGACGACCCGGACCTTCTCCGCGCCGTGCCGCGCGATCAGCTCGGCGTAGCCGCGCATGGCGGTGAACGTCCGGTCCAGGGCGGCGTCCGACAGCCGTCCGGTGCGGTCCACGCCCTCGCCGAGCCGGACGATCTCCATCCGCCGCTCGACGTCGGTGAGCGCCGCGCCGGCGACGTCGGCGACGAGCAGCCGGACCGAGTTGGTGCCGCAGTCCACGGCCGCGACGCGCGTCACCGTTCCTCCTCCGCTTCCGGCCGGACGCAGGGTCCCGACCGCCACCACTCGGGCAGCGCGTCCAGCGCCTCCCGGCCGAACGGGTTGGCGCCCGGCACGGCCAGCTCGTGCGCGATCAGCGCGTGCAGGCACTTGACCCGCTCGGGCATGCCCCCGGCGCTCTGCGTCCCGGCGGGCAGCGGCTCGACGCCGTCCTCGGCCGCCGCCGCGTCGCGGCGGGCCAGGTAGTCGTCGTGCGCGGCCCGGTAGGCGGCGGCCAGCTCCGAGTCCTCGGCGAGCCTGGCCTGCATCTCGCGCATCACGCCGCTTCCCTCCAGCGTCCCGATCGCGGACGCGGCCTTCGGGCAGGTCAGATAGAACAGGGTCGGGAACGGCGTTCCGTCGGGGAGGCGCGGCGCCGTCTCGATCACCGCGGGCCGTCCGCACGGGCAACGGTACGCCACCCGCCGGATCCCGCGGGGCGTACGGCCGAGCTGGGCCGCGACGGCGGCCTCGTCTGTTGCGTCGATCATCCTCGGGCTTCTCTCCCGCTCAGCGCGGGCGGTCGGCGTCCCGCACGGACCGCCACAGCGTCTCGTACCAGGGCGGACGGCGGCCGGTGCCGTTCCCGCCCGCCGGTGTCCCGTCGCCGTCGCCGCCGTCCAGCACGATGTAGCACTTCTCGTCCGGCATGCAGTAGCGCAGCCGCCGGCGGGCCTCGCGCTCGATGTAGGACCGGTCGCCGAGCCGCTGCTTGTGCCGCGTCAGCTCGTCCACCTGCCGCCGCGCCTCGGCCTGCCGGTGCTCCAGTTGCGCGATCTCCTGGCGCTGCGCCACGTACTCGCGGACCGGGTAGGCGAGGCTCAGCGCGATCGCGCAGACGACGACCGCGAGGATCGCCGCGCGGCCGGTCAGCGCGTGGCCGAGCCCGGGGCGCGGCGGGCCCGCCGGGGCGCCGTCGCCCCGGCGGCCGGTGTCGCCGGTGTCCTCGCTCGCGTCCCGGGCCATCGGAGACGCGGTCAGTCCTCGGCGGAGAAGCGCGGGAAGGCGGCGGCGCCGGCGTAGCGGGCCGCGTCGTCCAGCAGCTCCTCGATCCGCAGGAGCTGGTTGTACTTGGCGACGCGGTCGCTGCGGGCGGGCGCGCCGGTCTTGATCTGGCCGCAGTTGGTCGCGACGGCGAGGTCGGCGATCGTGGTGTCCTCGGTCTCGCCGGACCGGTGGCTCATCATGCAGCGGTAGCCGCTGGTCTGGGCGAGGGTGACGGCGTCCAGCGTCTCGGTGAGGCTGCCGATCTGGTTGACCTTGACCAGCAGCGCGTTGGCGGTGCCGGTCTCGATGCCGCGCGCGAGCCGCTCGGGGTTGGTGACGAACAGGTCGTCGCCGACGAGCTGGACGCGTCCGCCGACGGCGTCGGTGAGGGACTTCCAGCCCGTCCAGTCCTCCTCGTCCAGGGGGTCCTCGATGGAGACGAGCGGGTAGTCGGCGAGCAGGCCCGCGTAGTAGGCGGCCATCTCGTCGGCGGACTTCTTGCCGCCCTCGAACGCGTAGGTCCCGGCGTCGTGGAACTCGCTGGCGGCGACGTCGAGCGCGAGCGCGATGTCGCGGCCGGGGGTGAACCCGGCCTTGCGGATCGCCTCCAGGATGAGGTCCAGCGCCTCGCGGTTGCTCGGCAGGTCGGGGGCGAAGCCGCCCTCGTCGCCGAGCCCGGTGCTCAGGCCCTTGGCCTTCAGCACCGACTTCAGCGCGTGGTAGGTCTCGGTGCCCCAGCGCAGCGCCTCGGAGAACGTGGGCGCGCCGATCGGCGCGATCATGAACTCCTGGACGTCCACGTTGGTGTCGGCGTGCGCGCCGCCGTTCAGGATGTTCATCATCGGGACGGGCAGCAGGTGCGCGTTCGGCCCGCCGACGTAGCGGAACAGCGGCAGCCCGGCCGACTCGGCGGCGGCCTTGGCGACCGCGAGGCTCACGCCGAGGATGGCGTTGGCGCCGAGGACGGACTTGGCGGGCGTGCCGTCCAGGTCGATGAGGAGCTGGTCGATCAGGCGCTGCTCGGCGACGGGGTAGCCGACGAGCTTCTCGTCCACCGTCTCGTTGACGGCCCGGACGGCGTCGCGCACGCCCTTGCCGTTGTAGCGGTCGCCGCCGTCGCGCAGCTCGACGGCCTCGAACTGGCCGGTGGACGCACCGCTCGGCACGGCGGCGCGGGCCTCGGTGCCGTCGGCGAGCAGGACCTCGACCTCGACGGTGGGGTTGCCCCTGGAGTCCAGGATCTCCCGGGCGAGGACGGCCTCGATCGACGACACGGCTGCTCCTTGGTGCGTGCGGTGGTTCCGGCTGGCTAGTCACCCTATCGAGGGGGCCGGGAGCGGGGCCAAGGGGCACGCCCGGAGCATCCGGATGCATCGTGACAAAACCGTGCCACGCAGGCGACTTGACGAACTCATTACCAACCTTATCTACTGTTCAAACCGAACAAACCGAAACAGTAGGGATTGACCGATGTTCCGTAGGTTCCGCGGGCGCGCGGCCGCAGCAGCCATGATCCTTCTCGCCGGATCGGGTGCGCTGACCGCCTGTGGCGGCGACGACTCCTCCGGCAAGAACGCGCCCCTGCGGCTCGGTTACTTCCCGAACATCACGCACGCGACCGCGCTCGTCGGCGTCGAGAAGGGCATCTTCGCCAAGCACCTCGGCACGGCCCCGAAGACCGCGACGTTCAACGCCGGCCCGGCCGCCGTCGAGGCGCTGTTCTCCGGCGCGATCGACGCGACGTTCGTCGGCCCGAACCCGTCGATCAACGCGTGGTCGCAGTCGCACGGCAAGGCCATCAAGATCTACTCGGGCGCGGCGTCGGGCGGCGTCTCGCTCATCGTCAAGCCCACGATCAAGGCCGCGGCCGACCTCAAGGGCAAGAAGATCGCGACGCCGCAGCTCGGCAACACCCAGGACGTCGCGCTGCGCTACTGGCTCAAGCAGCAGGGCCTCACGGCCAACAAGGACGGCAGCGGCGACGTCAAGGTCGTCCCGCAGGACAACGCGCAGACGCTCCAGACGTTCGCGCAGGGCTCCATCGACGGCGCGTGGGTGCCCGAGCCCTACGCGTCCCGGCTGATCATCGAGGGCAAGGGCAAGAAGCTCCTCGACGAGAGCTCGCTGTGGCCCGGCGGCAAGTTCGTCATCACCAACCTCATCGTCAGCCAGAAGTACGCCAAGGCCCACCCCGACAAGGTGAAGCAGCTCCTGGAGGGCGTGGTCGAGGCGACCGACTACATCAACAACAACAAGGCCGACGCCGAGAAGACCGCCAACGCGGCCCTCACCAAGCTCAGCGGCAAGCCGCTCAAGCAGGACGTCCTGGACGCGGCGTTCAAGCAGATCCAGTTCACCGAGGACCCGGTCTCCTCGTCGCTGTTCGCCGGCGCGCAGCACGCCGAGCAGATCGGCCTCCTGGCCAAGACCGACCTCACCGGCATCTACGACCTCGGCCCCCTCAACGAGGTCCTCAAGGCGAGCGGAAAGGCACAGGTCTCCGACAAATGACACAGGCCGTCCCGGCCGCCGAGAGCCGGACCGCCGACACGGCGGTCCGGCTCGACGGCGTCTCCAAAGCCTTCGGTTCCGGCGGGAACCGGCTGCTGGCACTCGACAACGTGTCCCTGTCCGTCGCGCCCGGCGAGTTCGTCTGCCTGCTCGGCGCGTCCGGTTGCGGCAAGAGCACGCTCCTCAACCTCGTCGCGGCCCTGGACCGTCCCACCGCCGGGACGATCGACACCGGCGACGCCCGCGTCGCGATGATGTTCCAGGAGCCCGCGCTGTTCCCGTGGCTCACCGTCGGCGCGAACGTCGAGCTGGCGCTCAAGGCGCGGGGCGTCCCGCGCGCCGAGCGGCGCGAGCGCGCCACCGCCCTGCTCGCGTCGGTCCACCTGCGCGAGTTCGGCCGCAAGCGCCCGCACCAGCTCTCCGGCGGGATGCGCCAGCGCGTGGCGCTCGCCCGCGCGCTCGCCCTCACCGTCAACGACGACGGCGCGGCGGGCGGCACCGTCCTGCTCATGGACGAGCCGTTCGGCGCGCTCGACGCCATGACCCGCGACCTGCTCCACGACGAGCTGGAGCGCATCTGGACGGAGCGGTCGCTGAGCATCGTGTTCGTCACCCACAACGTCCGCGAGGCCGTGCGCCTCGGCGACCGGGTCGTGCTGCTCAGCAGCCGTCCCGGCCGCGTCGTGGAGGAGTTCCCCGTGCCGATGGACCGCCCCCGGCGGATCGACTCGCCCGAAGTGTCGGGTCTCGCCGCGCACATCACCGACCGGCTGCGCGAGGAGGTCGGACGTCATGGCGCATGACACCGCGCACAAGCGCGACACCGGCGACCGGCTGAACCGCGAGCTGGCGGGCCTGGACGCGCTGGAACTCGGCGGCCACCCCGGCCGCGACCGGCTCTCGCGGGTCTGGAACGCGGTGTGGCCGATGTTCACGGCCGTCCTCATCGCGCTCGCCGCGTGGCAGATCGTCGTCTGGACGGGTTGGAAGGAGCCCTGGGTCCTGCCCGGCCCCGGCGACACGCTGCCGGTGTTCTGGGACCAGGTCACGAGCGGCCGGTTCTGGGAGGCCGTCGGGCTGACGATGCAGCGCGCGGCGATCGGGTTCGCGGCGTCGGTGCTGGTCGGCGTGGTCGTCGGGACCCTGGTGTCCCGGTTCCGGGTGCTGCGGCGCGCGTTCGGGTCGCTGATCACCGGGCTCCAGACGATGCCGTCGATCGCGTGGTTCCCGCTGGCGATCCTGCTGTTCAAGCTGAGCGAGAGCGCGATCCTGTTCGTGGTCGTGCTCGGCGCCGCGCCGTCGATCGCCAACGGCCTGATCGCGGGCGTGGACTACACGCCGCCGATCCTGCTGCGCGCCGGGAAGGTCATGGGGCTGCGCGGGCTGAACCTGTACCGGCACCTGATCATGCCCGCGTCGCTGCCGTCGTTCGTGGCGGGGCTCAAGCAGGGCTGGGCGTTCGCGTGGCGCAGCCTGATGGCGGGCGAGCTGCTGGTGATCATCGGGGACACCACGTCGCTCGGCGTGCTGCTGTCGCAGGCGCGGGAGCTGAACAACACCGCCGACATGATCTCCTACATGATCGTCATCCTGATCATCGGGATCTTCATCGACCAGGTGTTCGGCGCCGTCGACAACGCGATCCGGTCGCGCTGGGGGCTGGACGCGGGCGACTGACCGCGCCGACCCAGGTTTGACCGCGCGGGAGGGGGCGGTTTGCCGGGATCGGGGCAGGTCTTCGGCGACCAGGCAACGATCCCGCGAGGTGGCTCGGTATGCGCCGACCCGGCGGTGGCGGGGCCGCCCGTCCCGCCGCGGCCGGGAACGGCCCTCCGCAGGACGCGTCCGACAACTCCGACAACTCCGACAACCAGGAACCGGCCGGCCGTGCGCGGCGCGGCCGGATCATGCGGCTGGTGCCCCGCTGGCGCCAGCCGCCGCGGATCCGGCTGCGCGTGACGCTGTCGGCGATCCTGATCACGGCGGTGCTGACGCTCGCCGTGTACGTCCTGCTGCTCCTGCTCATCCGGCGGCAGGAGGTCTCCTCCGTCGACCACGAACTCGGGCAGGAGTCCAGCCGGCTCGTCGCGATCGTCCAGGGCGGGCTGCCCGACGACGGCCGGATCCTGACCGGCGACTCCCAGGAGCTGCTCCAGGTCATCGGGCCGGGCGGAAAGATCGCCGCCGCCAACGAGGAGATGATCGGCGAGCCGCCGGTCGCGTTCCCGCCGCCCGGCCGCGGCGAGGAGCGCCGGCTCGGCACGGCGTGCGGGATCTCCGCGCCGGGCGGGCGCTGCTTCCGGGTGTTCGTCCGGCGGGCGGTGACGGCGCACGGCGAGTTCTTCGCCTACGCGCTGCTGCCTGCGCCGGGCCTGGTCCCGCGTCCCGGCGAGGCGGCGGTCCTCGCGATCGGGATCCCGCTGGTCACCGGGCTGATCGGCGCCGGGACGTGGCGGGCCGCGGGCCGGACGCTGCGCCCGGTGGACGAGATCCGCGCCGACCTGGACGAGATCACCGCGTCCGACCTGCAACGGCGGGTGCCCGTCCCGCCGCGCGACGACGAGATCTCGCGGCTGGCCGCGTCGGTGAACGCGACGCTGGACCGGCTGGAGGCGGCGGTGGCGCGTCAGCGCGGCTTCGTGTCGGACGTGTCGCACGAGCTGCGCAGCCCCCTCGCCGGGCTGCGCACCGAGCTGGAGGTGGCGCTCGCCGATCCGGACGCGTCCGACGTCCGGGAGACGCTGGACGCGACGCTGCGCAGCGCCGACCGGCTCCAGGCCGTGGTGGAGGACCTGCTGGCGCTGGCGCGGCTGGACTCCTCCGATCGCGGCCCGGACGAGCCCGTCGAGCTGCACGGCCTCGCCGACCAGGAGGTGCTGCGCCGTCCGCGCCGCTCGCGGATCATCGTGCCGGACGGCGACCCGGTGACGGTCCGGGGATCGCCGCGCGACCTGGCCCGGCTGTTCACCAACCTCATCGACAACGCCGACCGGCACGCCGCGTCGGAGGTGATCGTGCGGATCGGGACGCTGCCCGGGAGCTACGCGGTCGTCGAGGTGGTGGACGACGGCACCGGCATCGCCCCGGAGGACCGCGAGCGGATCTTCGAGCGGTTCACCCGGCTGGCCGAGGGGCAGCACCGCGACGCGGGCGGCACCGGGCTCGGCCTCGCCATCGCGCGGGACATCGCGGCGGCGCACCAGGGCTCGCTCGTGCTGCAGGACCGCGCGGACGGCCAGGAGGGCGCCCGCTTTGTCCTGCTACTTCCCATGCAGGCGGAATAATCGTCGCTCGGACGGACATAGTGACGGCGTTCTCGTCCGCCGTCCCCGGCGGACCGCCACCGGGAGGTGTGCCATGCGCGCCGGAAGCGTCGTTCTCATCCTCTGGCTCGTCATCGGGGCGTTCGCCGCCGCGCAGCGCCACTACTTCGACGACGCCGACAAGAGCTGCGCGGACTTCGGGACGCTCACGCTGACCATCGTCGCCGGACCGCTGAACTACTTCGGCGTCAACCCCAAGGTCCACTGCGAGACGCCGCAGCCCAGCAAGTGACGCCGGGTCATGCCTCGAAGCGGTAGCCGCGCCCGCGCAGCGTCGTGATCGACGTCGGGCCGGCGCCGTGCTCGGCGAGCTTGCGGCGCAGCGCCGAGATGTGGACGTCCAGCGTCTTGGTCGGGCCGAACCAGTGGACGTCCCACACCCGGTCGATCAGCGCCTCGCGCGTCACGACCTCGCCCGCGCTGGCCGCCAGGCACGCCAGCAGGTCGAACTCCTTCGGCCGCAGCCGGATCTCGGTGCCGTGGAAGCTCGCGCGCCGCGCCGCGAGGTCCAGCGTGAGGCCGCCCCGCGTCAGGAACCGCTCCCCCGCGCGGGCCGCGCCGCTGCGCCGCAGGTGGGCGCGCAGCCGGGCCATCAGCTCGGTCAGCCGGAACGGCTTGGTCAGGTAGTCGTCGGCGCCCGCGTCCAGCGCCACGACGACCTCGAACTCGCGGGTGCGGGCGGTGAGGACGACGATGACGGTGTCGGCGAGCAGCGTGCGGAGCTTGCGGCACAGCGTGACGCCGTCCATGTCGGGCAGGCCGAGGTCCAGCAGGATCAGGTCCGGCGGGCGCTCGGCGGCGCGGGCGAGCGCGTCGGCGCCGTCGGGCGCCCACTCGGCCGTGTAGCCCTGGGCGCCGAGGGCCTCGGCCAGCTCGGTGCCGATGACGTCGTCGTCCTCGACGACGAGCAGCCGTCCCGCCGTCATCGCGTGCGCCTCCCCCGACGTGCCGCCCCGGCCGACCTCCCGGACGCCGTCAGCCTATCCCCGGGCAGGTGAGCGGCCGGTTAACGCGGCGCTCACCCCCGGCGTGCGCGGTTATCCTCGGTGCGGCCTGCCGGAAAGGCGTGGAAGCGCATGGAACGTCCTCCTGGAACGCCGCTGCGGCGGCGGCTCCTGGTCACGATCGCGGGGATCACGGCGGTGGCGGTGGCGCTGCTGATCGTCCCGCTGGCCGTGGCCGTCCAGCTCCTCTACCGGGCCGAGGCGGTCGCGACGCTGGAGCGCGACGCGGCGCGGGTCGCGGCGGGCGCGGGCAACGGCACCGCCCCGGCCGCGCGCGAGCTGAGCCCGCACCTGGTCGTCGGGCTCTACCGGACGGACGGCGTCCGCGTCTCCGGGGCGGGACCTTCCGTGTCGCGGGTCGCCGCCGCCGCGCGGGACGGGCGCTCGCACGAGGCCGGCGAGGGGCGCGCCCTCGCGGTGACGACGCCGGTACCGTCGCGGACCGGCCCCGGGCAGGTCGTGCGGGTCGCGCTGCCCACCGCGACGGTGCGCGCCAGGACCGTCCGGACGTGGCTGCTCATGGGCGCGTTCGCGCTGGTCATCGTGGGGCTCGCGGCCGGGGTCGCGTGGAACCAGTCGCGGCGGCTGGCGCGTCCGCTGGAGCGGTTGACGCGCGCCGCGCAGGCGCTCGGGGACGGCGACTTCACCGTGCGCGCCGACCCGTCCGGGCTGCGCGAGGCGGACGCGGCGGGCCGCGCGCTGGAGGTCACCGCGCGGCGGCTCGGGTCGATGCTGGAGCGCGAGCGGGCGTTCAGCGCGGACGTGTCGCACCAGCTCCGCACCCCGCTCACCGGGCTGCTGCTCGGGCTGGAGTCGGCGCTGGAGCGGCCCGGCGCGGACCTGCGGTCGGCCGCGCGGACGGCCGTGCGGCGCGGCGAGCGGATGCGCGACATCATCGACGACCTGCTGCTGCTCGCCCGCGACGCCGGGCCCGACCGCGCGCCGCTGGACGTGCCCGCGCTGCTGGACGAACTGCGCGCCCGGTGGGAGGGGCTGCCGCTGGCGACGGTCGTGCACGGCCCGCTGCCGACCGTCCATGCGAAGACCTCGGCGCTGCGGCAGATCCTGGACGTCCTCGTGGACAACGCGCGCGAGCACGGCGGCGGGCGGATCACCGTGGAGGCCAGCGACATCGGCGGCGGGCTGGCGTTCGACGTCGCCGACGAGGGGCCGGGCGTCACCGATCCGGAGGACGAGATCTTCACGCGGCGCAGCGCGTCCGGCAACGGGCACGGGATCGGGCTGGCGCTGGCGCGCTCCCTCGCCGAGGCCGAGGGCGGACGGCTCGTGCTGCGCCGGCCCGCGCCGCCGATCTTCACCCTGCTGCTGCCGGCGACGCGCGACCTGCACTGATCCGCGGGCGCACGCGCCCCGGCCCCCGTCGCGGGGCGCGGCGCACGGACGGGCCGCCGTCTCCGCCCGGCTCCCAACCCCAGAAAGCAGCCCGGAGGTGTCGGGGCGGCCCGTCCGTCCGCCGGACACGCTAATCGACGGCGCATAAGTGCCGGATCAGCACAAGGTAAGCACCGCATTTACCCCCGGAGCGCCCGGGTCCCCGGCGGGCGGCCGGACCGGACCAGTCCAGCGTGCGGACCGGACCAGTGGCGTTTTGAATAACGGTTGGAAATCGGACCTTGAACCGGTCCGGACCGGCTCTTATGTTCGGGGAACACGCCGGGTCCCGGTGGGGTGGGCCGGGGCAGGGAAAGGGGATATCGCGGGACACGTCCAGCGTGTCCCGCAGTGAAGGCGGAAGAGATGAAAAAGCAGTTCATCGGCGTCGTGGCGGCAGGTCTGAGCGTGGTCCTCGCCGCCGCAGGGTGCGGCAAGGGAAGCGCGTCGGGCGACGATTCCGACGGCAAGACGATCCGTTTCGTCGCCGCGATCTACGACGACAACACCAAGGGCTACTGGGACGCCCTCATCAAGGATTTCCAGGCGAAGAACCCGGGCTACAAGGTCGCCCTGGAAATGGTCGACTGGGCGCAGATGGACCGCAAGGTGCAGACCTATGTCCAGACCAAGCAGACGCCGGACGTCCTCAACTACAACGCCTTCTCCGACTTCGCCCGCGACGGGCTGATCTACAAGGCGTCCGAGGTCGTCTCGCCGCAGGTGCTCGGCGACTTCACGCCGACGTTCGTCGCGCAGGCGCAGTACCAGGGGCAGCAGTACGGGCTGCCGTTCATCTCCAGCGCCCGCCTGCTGTTCTACAACAAGGACCTGTTCGCCAAGGCGGGCCTCGGCGGACCGCCCGCGACGTGGGACGACGTGAAGAAGGACGCCCAGAAGATCAAGGCCGCGGGCGCCACCGGATACGGGCTGCCGCTCGGCCCGGAGGAGGCGCAGGCCGAGTTCTACTCGTGGGCGATGAACAACGGCGGCGGCTGGGTGGACGCGTCCGGGAAATGGGCCGTCGACCAGCCGGCGAACGTGGCCGCGCTGACCTATCTGCGCGACCTCACGAAGTCGGGCGTCACGCAGCCCAACCCGGAGACCACCGACCGCGCGAAGGTGTTCAACCAGTTCGCGCAGGGCCGGATCGGGATGGCGATCGGCGGCCCGTTCACCAGGGCCGGATTCATCGACCCGGTGAACAAGAACCTGAACTTCGGCGTGGCGCCGCTGCCGAGCAGGGACGGCAAGGAGCACAACACGCTCGGCGTCATGGACGTCCTCGCGGCGTTCAAGAAGAACGGCGGCAAGAACCGCGAGGCGGTCCGCCGCTTCCTCGACTTCTTCTACACGGCGCAGAACACGTCCAAGTTCCTCAAGCTGGAGGGCTTCCTTCCGGTCACCAAGTCGGCCGGGGACGCGCTCAGCTCCGACCCCTACATGAAGCAGTTCGTGGACGCGCTCCCGACGTCGAAGTTCGCGCCGACGAGCAACCCGGCCTGGTCCGCCGTGGCCGGGGCGGTCAAGCAGGACCTCGGCTCGGCCGTGTCCGGCGGCGACCCCAAGCAGGTCCTCACCGGCATCCAGCGGACCGCCGAGAAGGCCGGCTGAGTGGACGGCGTCACGAAGGCGGGCCGGGACGCGTCCCGGCCCGCCCGGCTCCCCGGGCTGCGCCGCGCGCTCGCGCCGCTGCCGTGGCTCGCGCCGGCGCTGCTGCTCGTCGGCGCGGTCGTGCTGTGGCCGGTCGTGGAGATGGTCCGGACGTCGCTGCTGGACATCAGCTCGTCCGGCACGACGCTCGGCGGCGCGGGCGCGGCCAACTACACCGACCTGTTCGACGAGCCGGACCTGTGGCCGGTGCTCGGCCGGACGCTGCTGTGGGTCGCGGGCGTGGTCGTCGCGGCGACCGTGCTGTCGCTGGCGCTCGGGCAGCTCCTGCACGCGCGGTTCCCCGGCCGCCGCGCCGTGCGGTGGGCGGTGATCGTCCCGTGGGCGGCGTCGGTGCTGATGACGGCGCTGATCTGGCGGTGGATGCTCGACAACGACTCCGGCGTGATCAATCGTGTGCTGCTCGACCTCGGCGTCCTGGACGAACCGGTCAACTGGCTGGCGCATCCGGCGCAGGCGCTGCTGTGGATGATGGGCGTCGCGGTGTTCGTGACGCTCCCGTTCACGTCGTTCGTGATCCTCGCGGGATTGCAGAGCATTCCCGGCGACGTTTATGAGGCCGCGCGGGTGGACGGCGCGTCCGGCTGGACGACCTATCTGCGGATCACGCTGCCGCTGCTGCGCCCGTCTTTGCTCATCGGGACGATCGTGAACGTCATCAACGTCTTCAACAATTTCCCGATCATCTGGTCGATGACGCAGGGCGGCCCGGGGCACGCCACCGACACCACGACCACGTTCACCTACAAGATCGCCTTCTTCGACAAGCACGTCGGCGAATCGGCGGCGATGGCCGTGGTGAACTTCCTGCTCATCCTGATGATGGTGCTGCTGTATCTGCGCGCCGTCCGGCGTCCGGGGGCGAGGGCATGAACAAGCGTTTCCGCACCGCGCTGCTGGCCGGGGTGGGCTGGCTCGTCGCGCTGTTCTTCCTGCTCCCCTACGTCGAGATGCTGCTGACGGCGCTGAAGCCGGAACGGGAGCTGACACGCTCGCCGGGCGGTTATCTCCCGTCGCACTGGCAGTGGTCGAATTTCACCGATGTCTGGTCGGCCGCGCCCATCCTCACCAATCTGCGGGTCTCGCTGATCGTGGCGGGCGGGGCGACGGCGCTGACGCTGGCGTGCGCGCTGCCCGCCGCGTACTACGCCGCGCGCAACCGGTTCCAGGGGCGCGGCGCGTTCCTGCTGCTGGTGCTCGTGACGCAGATGTTCGCGCCGACCGCGCTGGTCATCGGCGTCTACCGGGAAATGGTCGCGCTGAACCTGACCGACACGCTGGAGGCGCTGATCCTCGTCAACGCGGCGTTCAATCTGCCGTTCTGCGTGTGGATCCTGCACGGCTCGTTCAGCGCCGTCCCGAAGGAGCTGGAGGAGGCCGCGTTCCTGGACGGCGCCGGACGCATCGGCGCCCTTTTCCGCGTGACGCTGCCGGTTTCGCTGCCCGGCGTCGTGACGGCCGTCGTCTACACGTTCATCACGGCGTGGAACGAGTACATCGTGGCGCTCACGGTGTCGGTCTCGGACAACAGGAAACCGCTGACGGTCGCCGTCCCGTCGTTCGTCACGCAGTACCAGGAGCACTGGCAGTACCTCTTCGCGACGTCGCTCATCGCGATCGTCCCGGTGGTGATCCTGTTCGCGCTGGTCGAGCGGTACCTGATCGGCGGGCTCACCGCCGGATCGGTCAAGTGAGTCCCGGGCCGCGCCGGGCGCGGCCCGGGATCCTCCTCAGCCGGTGACCCGCACCGCGCCCGACGGGCACAGGTTCGCGGCGGCGCGCGCCGCGCCCTCGTCCGCCGGAGCGGGCAGCAGGACGGTGACGAGCCCGTCGTCGTCCTGGTCGAACACCTCGGGGGCCGAGAGCGCGCACAGGCCCGCTCCGACGCAGACCGCCCGGTCCGCGGAGACCTGCATCATGCCTCCCAGGTGATCGGCAGCGCGTTGACGCCCTGGATCGTCGTCGGGCCGCGCTGGGCCAGTTCGTCCGGCGGAACCGCGAGACGCAGCGTCGGCACCCGCCTGATCAGCGCCGACAGTGCGATCTGGAGTTCCATCCTGGCGAGGTTCTGACCGAGGCACTGGTGGACGCCGTACCCGAACGCCAGATGGTGGCGCGCGGAGCGGTGGACGTCCAGGACGTCGGGGTCGTCGAAGACGTCCCCGTCCCGGTTGACCAGCGCGTTCGAGATGACGACGCCGTCGCCCGCGCGGATCGTCCGGCCGCCGATCTCGATGTCCTCCCGCGCGACGCGGATGCCCGCGATGTCGGCGATCGACAGGAAGCGGAGCAGTTCCTCCACGGCCGTCGGCATGAGGTCGGGATCGGCGCGCAGCGCGGCCATCTGGTCGGGATGGTCGAGCAGCGCGACGACGCTCAGCGCGATCATCGACGCGGTCGTCTCGTGGCCCGCGACGAGCAGCAGCACGGCCGAGGACACGAGCCCGTCGGTGTCGGCCGCGTCCCCGGCCAACCGTCCGAGCAGGCCCGCGCGCCGCGCCGGGTCCTCGATGAGGGCGCGCAGGTAGGCGGCCAGTTCGTCGCGGGCGCGCAGCGCGACGTCCGGGTCGTCGCCGGCCCGCAGCATGCGGTGGCTCGCGTCCTGGAAGAACGCGTGGTCGGCGTACGGGACGCCGAGCAACCGGCAGATGACCATCGAGGGGACCGGAAGCGCGAAGTCCTCCACCAGGTCGGCGGGCGGCCCGGCGGCGAGCATCCGGTCCAGGAACTCCGCGACGATCTCCTCGATCTCCGCGCGCATCCCGGTGACGCGGCGGACGGTGAAGTCGGCGATGAGCGGGCGGCGCCGGGCGCCGTGGTCCGGCGGGTCCAGCGCGATCAGGGACGGGGGCCGCCGCCGCAGCGCCTCGAACCGCCGCGACAGCAGCGGGAAGCCGTCGTGGCGCCGGTCGGAGGAGAGCCGGGGGTCGGCGAGCAGCGTCCGCGCGTCGTCGTAGTGCGGGACGAGCCACGCGGACCTGCCGTCGAAGAGGGTGACCCGGACGATCGGCTCGTCGCGGGGAAGCGCGCGGTAGCCGGGCGGCGGGTCGTAGGGGCACGTGCGTGCCTGGGGATACGGAGGCGGGGTGAAGGTGTCGGTCATCGCATCCCTCACTCGTCGGAAGAGCACGAGGCGGTCTTTACAACGACCGTAAACTTCCCCGACTCCGGGGGCAACGACCCATCGTCAAAGCTTCCGGCCGACGCCTCCGTAGAGCGAAGTCGTCTGGGGCGAGCCGTCGTCGTCGGGATGCCACGTCCACGGGCGGACGAGTCCGGGCTCGATCAGCTCGTAGCCGTCGAACACGCGGCCGATCTCCTCGCGGGTGCGGAACACCATCGGGGACGTCGCGTTCTCGAACGCCTTCTCCCACGACCGCTGCTCGGCGGGCGGCGTCCCGTCGCTGGTCAGGTGGGAGATCGCGACGTAGGAGCCGGGCGCCGAGCGCTCGCGGAACGCCGCGACGATCCGCGCCGGGTCCTCCTCGGGCGTGATGAAGTGGAACACCGCGATGAACAGCACGGCCACCGGACGGGTGAAGTCGATCAGCTCGCGCGTCACCGGGTCGTCCAGGATCGCGGCCGGGTCGCGCATGTCGGCGGTGAGGATCCGCGTGTTGTCGCCCTCCAGCAGCGCGCGGCCGTGGACGGCGACGATCGGGTCGTAGTCGACGTACAGCACGCGCGCCCCCGGATCGGCCTCCTGCGCGATCTGGTGGGTGTTGCGCATGGTCGGCAGGCCGGAGCCGACGTCGAGGAACTGCCGGACGCCGTGCTCGGCGGCCAGCCGGCGCACCACGCGGCCGAGGAACCGGCGGTTCTCCAGCGCCGTCGCGCGCACCGACTCCTCCCCGATCCCCTGGTACAGGGTGGCGTTGGCGCGCCGGTCGACCTCGTAGTGGTCCTTGCCGTGCAGGGCTTCGTCGTACATGCGGGCGGGGGTCGGGACGCCGAGCGGAATGGACTCGTCGGGCAACGCGGGTCACCTCACCGGAAGCGGGAGCAGGGCGGGCGTACCGATCCTATTCCCGGCCCGCCCGGCGGCGGTCCGATCCCGGGCCCCTGTTCCGGGCCGGACCGCGGCCGCCGGGCGCGCCGACCCTCTCATCCGGGTCCGACATTTACCGGCGGCCTTTGCGGGAAGACGAACGGGAGCTTTGATGGAACGTGACGAACCACGGCCAGAGGAGGTCCTGTGACCATCGACGTCGCCCGGGTCCGCGCGCAGACGCCGGGATGCGCCGCAGTCGTCCACTTCAACAACGCCGGCGCGGCCCTCCCGCCCCGGCCCGTCCTGGACGCCGTGCTCGGGCACCTGCGGCTGGAGGCCGAGATCGGCGGCTACGAGGCCGCCGACCGGGCCGCCGCCGCGCTCGACGACTTCTACCCGGCGGTCGCCGCGCTGCTCGGCGCGCACCCCGACGAGATCGCCTACGCGGAGAACGCGACGCGGGCGTGGGACATGGCGTTCCACTCCGTCCCGTTCGTCGCCGGCGACCGCATCCTCACCACGACCAGCGAGTACGCCAGCAACGCCATCGCCTACCGGCGGGCCGAGGAGACGCTCGGCGTGCGGGTCGCGGTCGTCCCCGACGGCCCCGACGGCCTGGTGTCCCTGGACGCGCTCGCCGCCGAACTCGCACGCGGCGACGTCCGGCTCGTCTCGCTGAACCACGTCCCGACGTCCAACGGGCTGGTCAACCCGGCCGCCGAGGTCGGGCGGCTGTGCCGGGACGCGGGCGTGCTGTTCCTGCTCGACGCGTGCCAGTCCGTCGGGCAGCGGACCGTGGACGTCACCGAGATCGGCTGCGACCTGCTGTCGTCGACGGGCCGCAAGTATCTGCGCGGCCCGCGCGGCACCGGGTTCCTGTACGTCCGGCGCTCGGCGCTGCCCGCGCTCGTCCCGCCGTTCCTGGACCTCCAGTCGGCGGACTGGCGGCCCCCCGGCAGCTACGTCCTGCGCGACGACGCGCGCCGCTTCGAGACCTGGGAGCGGTTCTTCGCCGGGCAGATCGGGCTCGCCGTCGCGGCCCGGTACGCGGCGGACCTCGGCACGGACGCGATCGCCGAGCGCGTGACCGGGCTGGCCGCCGACCTGCGCGGACGGCTCGCCGAGCGGCCCGGCGTGACCGTGCTGGACCGGGGTCCGGAGCCGTCCGGGATCGTGACGTTCACGGTGGACGGGCTCGCGGCGGACGACGTCCGGGACGCGCTGCGCGCCAAGGGCGTGAACGTAAGCGTCGCCGTCCCGAGCGGCCACGGTTATACGGCCGGGGCCGCTCCGGACGTCGTCCGCGCGTCGGTGCACTACTACAACACCGAGGAGGAGATCGGGCTGCTGCTGGACGCCCTGCCGGTCACTTGAGCGTCCGGAACAGGGCGGGGGCGCGCTTCTCGTCCAGCAGGAGGCGGGTCGGGTCGCGCGGGTCGGGGACGACCGGCGCGACCCTGTACCGGGCCTTGGCGGGGTCGGTCCGCTCCAGGCTCCGCGCGAGGTCCCGCAGGACGGCCGGGGTCAGGGCGTGGTCGGCGACCATGCCGGACGACGCCGCGTTCAGCAGCCGGGCCAGCGTGACCGGGTTCGCGACCTTGGCGCGCGCGGCGCGGGCGAGCGCGGCCATCAGCGCCTGCTGCCGCCGGACGCGGTCCAGGTCGGAGCCGTCGCCGAGCCCGTGCCGCGCCCGCGCGTAGGCGAGGGCCTGCCCGCCCCGGACGAGATGGCGCCCGGCCGACAGCTTCAGGCCGCTGGCCGGGTCGTCCACCGCGCGGGGCAGGACGACCTCGACGCCGCCGACCGCGTCCACCATCTCCACCAGCGCCGCGTAGCCGAGGATCGCGACGTGGTCGACGCGGACGTTCGTCAGCGCCTCCACGTTGCGGGTCACGCAGCTCACGGCGCGGCCGGGGATCGTCCCGGAGAGCCGTCCGTCCGCCGGGACGCCCGGGCACGCGGCCGGGGCGCGCAGGTCCCTGGGCAGGCTCACGACCGTGACGCGGCGGCGGTCGGCGGGCAGGTGGACGAGCACGATCGAGTCGGCGCGGGGGGCGCCGCGCACACCGTCCGCGCCGACGAGCAGCAGGTTCACGGCTTTCGCGGTGCCCGGCCGGTCCGTGGTGCGGGCCGCGCCGTTCTGCCGCAGCAGCGCCGGGACGAGCACGAGCGCGGCCGTCGCGAGGGCCGCCGCCGCGATGACGAGCGGGACCGGCCTGCGGCGGCGCGGCGGAGCCTGCGCCAGCCGGGACCGCTGCCGGACGAGCGTCGCGGGCGGTTCGCGGTCCAGCTCGCGCCCGAGGTCGCGGATCAGGTTCAGGTCGTCCATCGTCACGCCTCCTCGCGGGTCGGGTCGGTGTCGCCGAGCGCCGCGCGGACCTTGCGGCGCGCGCGGTTCAGCCGGGACCGCACGGTCCCGACCGGGATGCCGAGCGCTTCGGCCGTCTCGGCGTAGTTCAAATCCGCCCACGCCACCAGCAGCAGGACGTCGCGGTCGCGGCGCGGCAGAGCGGCGAGCGCGCCCGCCAGCCGGGGCCGGACGGCGGCGGCGGTGACGGCCGCGGCCACCGCGTCGGCCGGATCGTCCTGGACGCCGCCGGCCGGGCTGCGGCGCAGCGCGCGGTAGCGGGCGGCCTCGTCGCGGTGGTGCCGCGCGACGAGCTTGGTGACGATGCCGAACAGCCAGGGCCGCGCGTCGGCGCGGTCCAGGTCGTAGCGGTCGCGGCGGCCGAACGCGGCGAGGAACGTGTCGCCGACCAGGTCCTCGGCCGGGTCCGGGCCGAGGCGGCGCGCCACATAGCGGTACAGCATCGGCGCGTAGCGGTCGAACAGGGCGGCGAACGCCTCGGGGTCGTCGTGGGAGCGCCGGATCAGGTCGGCGTCGGACGCCGTCTCCGGCACGGCGGGCGGCGCCGTCATCGGCGGCGCCCGTGCGGCGGGGCGGGCGAGGGGTCGGGCATGGGGACCGGCCTTCCCGGTGGGGGACGTGACGGGGATGTCTTGCCGCGAACGTGCGTCCGGGTTCACGGTCCGGCCGAGTTTTTCCTTGATCGATGATGCATAACGAACCGCCCTTTCCGGCTAAGCTGCGCATTCTCTAGGGGGGACACGGGGGGTCCGTCGGCGAGCCCGCTGCGTCCGCGTGTGGTCCGCGTGGGTGGACGCAGGACGAGGAGGACGCCGCCGTGAACGAGCCCGATACCGACGCCGAGCGCCCGGAGACCGCCGAGTTCGCGGTGCCGTCCGGCGGCGCGCGGCGCGGGCGGCACGCCCGTCCCGCCGGCGAGGAGGCCGCTCCGGCCGAGCCCGAGGACGACGAGACCGCCGACGAGCCCGAGGCCGGGCCACCCGTCGACGAAGAATCCGGCGACGAGCCGGAAGCCGATGCCGAGCCCAAGGCCGAGCCCGGGGACGACGACGCGTCCGACGACGAGGACGCCGCCGAAGAGGCCGCCGCCGCGCCGGCGGCGGCCGACGAATCCGGGGATGACGCGCCGGGCGCGGAGCCGGACGAGCCCGCCGGGCCGTCCGAGGAGGAGCCCCCCGAGCCGTTCGAGCCCGTCGCCGCCGACGACCCCACGGTGACGCGGCCCGAGCCCCTGCCCGAGCCGCCGTCCGACCGGCTGCCCGCGCTTCGGCCCGACCGGCTGCCGGTGCCGCGTTCGGCCGCGCCGACCGTCGAGGAACGGCTTCCGGCGCTGCCCGAGGAACGGCCCACCGCGAGCGCGTCCGGGCAGTGGAGCGCCCCGTGGTCCCCCGCCGCGCCGCCGCCCGAGCCCGTGACCGCGTTCCGGCCCGAGCCGGAGGCCGGACCCCGGCCGGACCCGGGCTACGCGCCGCCGTTCGAGGCCGAGTTCCCGTCGCACCACGAGCCCCAGCACGAGCCCCAGCACGGCCCCCGGTACGAGCAGGAGCCGCAGGAGCCGCCGCGCTGGGTCACCGAGCGCGAGCAGGAACCGCCGCCCATCCCGGCGTACGCCCACGCCTACGACGAGGAGCCGCGCCGCCGCCGCTGGCCGCTCGTCACGCTGCTCGTCGCCGTCCTGCTGATCGCGGGCGTCGTCGCCGGGCAGTTGCTGCGGCCGGTGCCCGAACCGGACCTCGTCCTGGCGCTGCCCGCGTCGCACACGTTCGCCGGGACCAAGCCCGTCCTGCCCTGGCCGGTGAACGGCCAGAGCGCGGTCGCGGTGGACGGCCTCGGCACGATGGGCGCGTCCGGCCCGTCGGCCCCGACGCCGACCGCGAGCGTCGCCAAGGTCATGACCGCGTACGTGTTCCTGCACGAGCACCCGCTGGCGTCCGGCGCGGACGGCCCCGAGTACGCGGTGTCCGCGCAGGGCGTCGCCGACCTGCCGGGCCGCCGCCAGCGCGGCGAGTCCCTGCTCGGCATCACGGCGGGCCAGCACCTCACCGAGCGCAAGGCGCTGGAGGCGCTGCTGCTCATCTCGGCCAACGACGTCGCGCACGAACTGGCCCGGTGGGACGCGGGCACCGAAGTGGACTTCGTCGCGAAGATGAACGCGACGGCGCGGAGCCTCGGCATGACGTCCACGACGTACACCGATCCGAGCGGCTACGACGCCCGCACGGTCAGCACGGCCGCCGACCAGGTGAAGCTGCTGACGGCCGCGATGCGGGTGAAGGCGTTCACCGAGGTCGTCGCGAACCGGATGTTCGTCCCCGGCGACGGCGGCGCCGCGCGGCCCGCCGGGAACCTGCTGCTCGGCCGGTACGGCGTCGTCGGCGGCAAGACCGGCTACACCGACAAGGCGGGCGGGAACTACGTGTTCGCCGCGCGCAAGCGGATCGGGACGGTCACCGTCCTCATCGTCGGCGCGGTCATGGCGCAGCGGTCGCCGAGCGCGGTCGGCGCGATCAACGTCGGCGAGCGGCTGGTCGCGGCGGCCGAGAACGCGCTGACGGCCGAACGCGTCGCGCGGACCGGCGACACCGTGGCGCGCGTCGAGGACGGTCTCGGCGGCTCCACCCCGGTGCGGGCCGTCTCATCGGTGACGGTCGTCGGCTGGCGCGGCCTGACCGTGCCCCTGCACGTCCTCGGAGACCCGCCGCGCTCGGCGGACGCCGGGGAACGGATCGGAACCGTCACCGCCGGCCCGGGCCACTTCGCACTCGCCCCCGCCACCGCACTCGACGGCCCGTCGCTCCAACACCGACTACTACGTCTCCGCTGACCACGCGGCGATCACGCCGCTGACCGCGCCGCCGGTCACGTGGCTCATCGGGCGGCCGGTCGCGTCGCCCCGGCGTCTGGCGGGATCACACCGCGCCGGCGTAGAGCGCGGAGAGGAAGCGGATCAGCAGGGCCTCGCGGGTCGCGGGCGGCAGGGCGTCCAGGACGGCGTTGACCGCCGCCATCCCGCCGTCGCCGGTCGCGGTGAGCAGTTCGGCGAACTGGTGGTCGTCCAGCGCGTCCAGGTCCAGGCCCGCGACGAACTCGGCGAGGCCGTCGGGGACCGCGGCGGGGCCGGCGGCGCGTGCCGCGTCCACCGCCTCGGCGAGCGCGGCGAGCATCGGCCCGACCGCGCTGACGCCGGTCAGCGTGATGTGCAGGTTCGCCGGGACGCCCTGGAACGAGAGCTGCGGCTGGAAGTACCAGCCTAGCGAACGGGCCGCGTCGGCGATCACGAAGACGTCCAGCCCCGGGTCGTCGGACGCGACGGCGACGAGCGGCGCGTCCGGCGTGCCGAGCACCCGCAGCCCCGGGATCCGCGCGACCCCGGCGGCGAGGCGGTCGACGGCGTCCATCGCGTCGGCCGCGAGCCGCCGGTAGCCGTCCGCGCCGACCGCCCGCAGCGTCACCCACGCCGCGCCGAGCGGCCCCGCGCTCCGGCTGCTCTGCGCGGTCGCGTTGACGACCGTGTACCCGGGCCAGCCGGCGGACGCGAAGTACGCGCGGCGGCGCAGCGCCGGGTCGGCGAACAGCACGACCGACGCCCCCTTCGGCGCGTACCCGTACTTGTGCAGGTCGCACGACAGCGACGTCACGCCGGGGACGGACAGGTCGAACGGCGGCACGTCCCGGCCGTTCTCGCGCAGCCACGGCAGCACCCAGCCGCCGACGCACGCGTCCACGTGACAGAGCACCCCCGCGTCGGCCGCGATCCGCGCGAGGTCGGCCACCGGGTCCAGGACGCCCTGCGGGTAGGACGGCGCGGACGCCACGACGAGCACCGTCCGGGGCGTGAGCGCGGCGGCCGTCGCGGCGGGGTCGGCGCGGTAGGTCGCGGGGTCCACCGGGACGGTCACGACCTCCATCCCCAGATAGTGCGCGGCCTTGTGGAACGCCGGGTGCGCGGTGGACGGCGCGACGATCTGCGGCGTCCCGTCCACCGGGGACGCTTCGCGCGCGGCCTTCACCGCGAGCAGGATCGACTCGGTGCCGCCGCTGGTGAAGATCCCCGGCGTGTCCGGGCCGCCGCCGAGCCGGTCGGCGACGGCGCCGACGACGTCCCGCTCCAGCGCGACGATGCTGGGGAACGCCGTCGGGTCCAGGCAGTTGACCTCCAGGAGGTCCAGGTAGGCGCGGGCGGCGGCGTCGTGGATCTCGGGCCGTCCGGTGTCGTAGACGTAGGCGGTGACGCGCCCGCCGCGCACGGGCAGGTCCCCGGCGCGCAGCCGGGCGAGGTCGGCGAGCAGGTCGGCGGCGGGACGGCCGTCGGCCAGGGGTCCGGGCACGGGGGGGCTCCTTCAGCGCAGGCCGAGCATTCGATCGACCAGTCGGTGCACGTGGGCGCGGAACCGGCGGACCTCGGCCGGACGGTCGATGCCGCGCCGTCCCGCCGCGTCGGGCACGCCGCCCCGGCAGAACCCGTGCGTGCACCAGACGATGGTCATGACGGCGTACTCGGCGTCCACGTCGTCCCCGGCCCCGCCGTCCCCCGCGACCGCGCGCACCAGCGCCGCCATGCGGTTCACGAGCGGCAGGGCGTAGCGGCCCTCCAGGTCGGCGATGTCGGCGGCGTCGGACTGCCAGCGGTGCACCCACAGCGCGGGGACCTCCGGGCGCTCGACGCAGAAGTCGATGTAGGCGTCGAGGAGGCGGCGCAGGCCCGGGACGTCCGTCACGCCGTCGTGCGCCGCGAGGACGGCGCGTTCGGCCTGGTGGGCGCGTTCCATGACGGTCAGGTACAGGTCCCGCTTGGAGCCGACGTGGTAGGCGACGGTCGCGACGTTCAGCCCGGCCGTCGCGGCGATGAGCCGGGTGGACGTGCCGTCGTAGCCGAGCGCGGCGAACAGCCGGGTCGCGGTCGCGATGATCCGTTCGCGCGGGTCCGCCGGGCGGACGGGCGGGTCGAGGTCGTCCATGCCTCACCGTAGGCACCGCGCAACCCCCCGGTCAATCGCTTGATGGAACTCACGTTTTGTTATTTCTTTGCGACGGAGAGTGTTCACGGCCCTCGCTCGGGGGAAAGCACGCGGCGACGCACCGAAGCCCCCGGGGAGACGCATGACGCACGACACGACGGTCCGCGCCACCGGCCTCGGGAAGACCTACGACACGTCCGCCGGGCCCGTCCTCACCGGCGTGGACGTCGCGTTCGCCGCCGGGGAGCTGTGCGCGCTGATGGGCCCGCCCGGCGCGGGACGCAGCACGCTGCTCGGCTGCCTCGCCGGATACGTCCCGCCGAGCACCGGGGCCGTCCACCTGACCGGCGGGCGCTCCCCCGTGCTGCTGCGCGGCGTCCGGCGGTCCCGGATCGGGTTCGTCGCGCCGCACGCGCGCCCGTTCCCCCGCGAAACGGTCGCGAGCCATCTGCGCTGGGCGTGCGCGCTCGCCGGGACGCCGCACGACCCGCACCGGGCGGCGCGGGTGGCGTGGCTGCTCGGGCTCGGCGGCGTCCTCGGCACGCCCGTCGCGCGGTTGACCGCCCGCGACCGGCGGCTCGTCCTGTGCGCGGGCGCGCTGCTGCCCGGCCCGCGCCTGGTCACCGTGGACGCGCCCGACGCCGCCGCCCCCGACGCCGCGTTCTTCGAGCGCCTGCGCCGGGCCGCCGCCGGGCTCGGGACGGGCGTCGTCGCGGTCACCGGCGACAGCGCGGCGGCGGCCGTCGCCGACCGGGTCGTGTTCCTGGAGCGCGGACGGATCGCCGGCGCCGTCCGCCACGCGCACGACCGTCCGGCGTTCCCGCCGCTCGCGGGGTAGGGCTCAGTCCTCGTCGGCGTCGGGACGGCGCTCGGCGTCCGGGCTGCTCAGCCAGACCGTCAGCACCATCTCCATCTCCAGCCGCGTCTCCGGGTCGTAGAGCTGGTCGCCGAACAGTTCTTCGAGCTGGTGCAGGCGGTACCGGACGGTCTGCGGGTGCACGTGCAGCCGCGCCGCCACCTCCGTCGCGTTGAACCCGTTCTGCAGGCACGACAGCAGCGTCCGCACGAGCCGTTCCCGGTGCCGGGGCCGGACGCCGCGCAGCGGGGCGAGCCGCAGGTCCGCGACGGCGCGCACCAGTTCCTCGTCCTTGAACACCACGAGCGTCGGCATGTGCTCTGAGCAGCGGATCAGCCGGTCCGACGGCAGCACCCCGCGCCGCGCCAGCGGAAGCGCCTCGCGCGCCCACCGCATCGACTTGGCGGCGTCCTCGGTGCGGACGGTCGGTCCCATCGCGGCGACCCAGTTGCGCAGGGCGTTCTCCAGCAGGCGCCCGCGGCCCGGCCCGTCCGGGTCGGGGACGATCAGGCACGGCTCGCGCCGGTTCACGTCGGCGAGGACGTCCGGCGGCAGCGACGGGTGCGTGAACGGCTCCTGCCCCCGCTCGTACAGCACGACCGCCGCGACCGTCCGCGGCACCCGCCACTGCGCGAGCCGCGCGAGGTCGGCGACGGCCTGCGGCGCGGCGGGCGGCTCGGCGAGCATCATGTCGAGCAGCCGGCGGCGGCGGTGCTCCAGCTCGCCCGCCTCCTGCTCTCGGGCCTTGGTGTAGCCCTCGGTCGCGGCGCGGGCGATCTCGTCGAGGAACGCGAAGATGGCCTCGGCGATGCTGGCGAGCGTCCGGCGCGAGATGTTGTAGCGCTCCGACTCCGACGCGAGCCGCCGCCACGCGACGCGCGCGCCGAGCCGCAGGGACGTCTGGAGCACGTCCAGGCTGCGTCCCTCGCGGGCCTCGGCCCAGCCGATCTCCCGGTACACGGCCGCGACCGGCTCCCACGAGCTGTCGGGGTCCACGATGAGGTCGACGAACTGCCGCAGCGCGCCCTCCACCGCGAGCCGGACGAACCGCGCGTACTCCTCGTCGTGCGGACGCGAGTACTCGGGGACGCCGGCCAGGATCTCCTCGATCATCTCCTCGGCCAGGGCGCCGAGGTGGGGCCGGAACAGCTCCGAGACCTCACCGGGCACGCCCACCCAGGGCTTGAGCTGCGAACGTTCCTCGATCGACGCTGTCACCGTTGGTTCCTCCCGCCCCTCCGGGGTCCGGGGCCTTGCGGGGAACGTACCTTCGGCGCGGCGGCAGGGCTTCAGGTTCACCGACGCATTCGCCGGGTGCCGTTGTCAGTCGGGTGACAACCCCGGGCGTACACCTGACGGGGATCATCACCTGGAGACGGAGCTTGTGACCGTCCTGTGACCCGGCGGTCAGCCCGGGACGGCGGCGAGCGCGCCGCGCAGGACGAGCCGTCCCGACGTGCGCACGAGCGCGGTGACCTCGTCCACCGGACGGCGCAGCGACGTCAGGCTGACCAGCGCCGCGAGCAGCACGTGCCCGAGGACGACCTCGACGTCCTCGCGTCCGGGCACCGGATCGCCGATCGCCGCCGACAGCCGGGCGCGGAGCTGCGCGAACAGCTCGGTGCGGGCCGCGTCCACGCCCGGGTCGCCGGACGTCGCCGCCTGGACGACCGCCGACGCGAGCGTCAGGTTCTCGGCCGCCACCACGACGATGCGCTCCAGCAGGCCGGTCAGCCGCTCCTCGGGCGTCGCGCCGGGGGCCGGGTCGCCGGGGGTGATCTCGCGCGCCCAGACGGCGGCGACCTCGGTGAGAAGATGGTCCTTCGTCGCGAAATAGCGGTACACGGTCGCGCGCGCCACGCCCGCACGGTCGGCGACGTCGTGCATCGTGACGGCCGGGTAGCCGCCCGCGTCGGCCAGCGCGCGGGCCGCCGCGATCAGCCGCTCCCGCCGCGCCTGCTGGTCGCGCGACAGGCTCCGCGTGACGGTGATGTGCGCGGTTCTGTCCGGGTGGGTCATCGGTCTCCTCCGGTGGCGGACCCATTCTCGCGCACGCGACGGGCGCGCGCCCGAGCGCGGTCCGGCGGACGTGTGGTAACGTCGTGGCAGTTGCGGTTCCCATAGACATTTGTGTGCGCCTGCAGGTTCGAACCTCGGGCGCATTTTTTGTTGTTCTGGATCATCCGGATGGGCCATCGCGGCGCTTCCGGTCGCACAAGGTGTGCGGCCGGGACCTAAGTCCGAAGGAGATCAATATGGCCACCGGTACCGTCAAGTGGTTCAACGCCGAAAAGGGCTTCGGCTTCATCGCCCAGGACGACGGCGGCGCTGACGTCTTCGCCCACTACTCCAACATCGCGGCGCAGGGCTTCCGCGAGCTGCAGGAGGGCCAGAAGGTGACGTTCGACGTCACCCAGGGCCAGAAGGGCCTGCAGGCGGAGAACATCGTCCCCGCCTGACCGTTCCGCAGCGCCGCGGCGGGCGTCCGCCCGCCGCGGCGACCCGGTCCGGAAGGACCGACCCCGGTCCGGAAGGACACTGCATGACCCGTTCCACCAGTTCCGCGCGCCGCTCCCGGCGCCCGGCGGCACGGCGGCCGCACGGCGGGGAGTCCCCGCGTCCGGCCACGCCCGGGCCGCCGCCCGTCGCCTCGTTCGCCGAGCTGCCGCTCCCCGCCCCGCTGCTGGCGGCTCTCACCGCCCAGGGCGTCACCGAGCCGTTCCCCATCCAGGGCGCGACGCTGCCGAGCGCGCTCGCCGGCCGCGACGTCCTCGGCCGCGGCCGCACCGGCTCCGGCAAGACCCTCGCCTTCGGACTCGCGCTCCTCGCCCGCCTCACCGGCCGGCGCGCCGAGCCCTGCCGTCCGCTCGCGCTCGTGCTCGTCCCCACCCGCGAACTCGCGCAGCAGGTCGCGACCGCCCTCACCCCCTACGCCGACGCCGTCGGCCTGCGGATGACGGCCGTCGTCGGCGGCCTGCCGATCGCGCGCCAGGCCACCGCGCTGCGGCGCGGCGCCGACGTCCTCGTCGCGACCCCCGGCCGCCTCGCCGACCTGCTCGAACGCGGCGACTGCCACCTCGGCGACATCGCCGTCACGGTCCTGGACGAGGCCGACCAGATGACCGACATGGGCTTCCTCCCGCAGGTCACCCGGCTGCTCGACCGCACACCGCCCGGCGGCCAGCGGATGCTGTTCTCCGCGACCCTCGACGGCGACGTGGACAAGCTCGTCCGCCGGTTCCTCGACGACCCGGTGTCGCACGCCGTCGACGCCGCCGCCGGCGCGGTCACCGCGATGGAGCACCACCTGCTGCGCGTCGACGACACCGACAAGCAGGAGACCGCCGCGCACATCGCCGCCCGCTCCGGGCAGGTGATCATGTTCGTGCGGATGAAGCACGCCGCGAACCGGCTCGTCCGCAAGCTGTCGGCGCGCGGGATCAACGCCGGGGCGCTGCACGGCGGCCGGACGCAGTCCCAGCGCGACCGCACCCTCACGGGGTTCCGGACGGGCGAGCTGACCGTCCTCGTCGCCACCGACGTCGCCGCGCGCGGCATCCACATCGACGACCTCGACCTCGTGGTCAACGTGGACCCGCCCGCCGACCACAAGGACTACCTGCACCGCGCCGGGCGCACGGCCCGCGCCGGACGCGCCGGGACGGTCGTCACGCTCGTCCTGCCCGACCAGCGCGCCGACGTGGACGAACTGCTGGCCGCCGCCAAGATCAGGCCGACGACGACGGCCGTCCGGCCGGGCGACGCCGAACTGACCCGGATCACCGGCGCCCGCACCCCGCCCGGCCCGGCCCCGGCCGCCCGCCCCGCCCGCGACGCCGCCCCGTCCCGCGACAACGCCCCCCGCAAGGGCACGTCGTCCCGCGACACGACGTCCCGCAAGGCCACGTCCCGCGACACCGGATCCCGCGAGACCGCGCCCCGCAAGGCCGCGCCCCGCGAAACCCCCGCGCGCCGCGAGGCCGCCACGTCCCGTGGGGCCGCTTCATCTCGCGAGACAGCGTCCCGCAAGGCCGCAGCGTCCCGCGAGACCACCGCGTCCCGGGATGTTTCCGCGCCCCGAGAGGGCGCCGCCGGCCGCTCCACGCCGGAAGGACGACGGCGGAACGCTCCGCCCGCGTCCCACAGCCGCCGCCCCCGCCGGGCACCGTCACCCCGCAACAGCTAACGCCCACCCGCCGGGCCCCAGCGGCCACCAAGCCACTGCGGCCCGGCGGACGGCAGGCACCCCACCCGCGTCCCGCGGTCACCAACCCCGCCGGACGCCGTAACCCCGCAACACCTAACGCTCACCGGCTGAGGTCCCAGCGACCGCGAGGCCGCTGAGGCCCGACGGGCGGCGGGGCACCCCACCCGCATCCCGCAGTCACCAACCCCGCCGGACACCGCCATCCCGCAACACCTAGCGCCCGCCGGCCACAGTCCCAGCGGCCACCAAGCCGCTGCGGCCAGGCAGGCGGCGGAGCACTCTCCCCGCGTCCCACAGCCGCCGAACGCCACGCAACGGCTAACGCGTGCGGCTGCTGAGGCGCCTACAGCCCGGAGAGCCCCGGCGGCTCGTCTGTGTCGGCGGACGGCGACGCGCCCCCTGCCACATCCCGCGGCCTCCGACCCCGCCGGACGCCCTCACCCCTCACCCGCCCGCCGAGGTCCCAGCGGTCACGACGCCGCTGCGGCCCGTCTGGTGTCGGCAGGTGGCGGCGCGCTCCGGGCGCATCCCAGCGATCGTCGGCTCCGCCGGACGCCGTCACCTCGCAAAAGCTAACGTCCGCCTGCTGAAGCGCCTACAGCCCGGAAAGCTCTGGCGGCTGGTCCGGTGTCGGCGGGCGGTGGCGTGTCTTGGGCGCATTTCGCGGTGGTCGATCCCGCCGGACGCCGTCGGCGCGCAACAGCTTGCGCTCGCGTCT
Organism: Actinomadura rubteroloni; assembly: GCF_002911665.1. Lineage (NCBI taxonomy): Bacteria > Bacillati > Actinomycetota > Actinomycetes > Streptosporangiales > Thermomonosporaceae > Actinomadura > Actinomadura rubteroloni. The sequence goes on along the minus strand of NZ_MTBP01000001.1, from coordinate 2,128,848 downwards.
GCCCGGGGCCAACCCCGGGCAAACCCTTCTGTCGCGCGTGGATAGGCCCCCTGGGGCGGGTACGGGCGGTCGGATGCGCCTGAACCGCGACAGAAGGGAAGCATCATGGGTGACGCCAATCTGACCGGCTACAGCGCACTGGCGATCGTGTCGAACTACGGGGTCGAGCAGGACGAGTTGATCGTGCCGGTGCAGCACCTGCGCGACGACGGCGCTGACATCGACGTCGCCGCGCCCGCGGCGGACACGATCCAGACGCTGGTCGGCGACCGGGACCAGGGCAAGACGGTCGAACCGACGCTTGCGCTGGACCAGGTCGAACCGGCCGACTATGACCTGCTGTTCATTCCCGGCGGGACGCTGAACGCGGACACGCTGCGGCGCAACGAAACCGCTATCGGAATCGTGCGGGCCTTCACGTCCACGGGCGCGCCGGTCGCGGCGATCTGCCACGGACCGTGGGCGCTGGTGGAAGCGGGGGCGACGGAGGGCAAGACGCTGACGTCCTATCCCTCGCTGCAGACCGACATCCGCAATGCGGGCGGCACGTGGGTGGATCGACCGGTCGTTACCGACGACGCGGGCTACCCGCTGATCACCTCGCGACGGCCGGACGACCTGGACGACTTCGTCCGTGAGATCGACGCCGTGCTCACCGCCGGGGCGACCGCCTGACCCGGCTCAGGGCCGCCCGTCCTGGTCGAGGATCATCTCGGCCAGCGCGCGGGCGGCGAGCGCGGGGTGCGCCTCGGGGCGCGTGACGCCCTGGGCGAGCACCCCGTCCACGAGCACGACGAGCTGGTTCGCCCCCGTGTCCGGGTCGGGGTGGCCGTGCCGGGTCAGCTCGCCCGCGAACAGCTCGTATAGCCGCCATTTGGCGGTGCGGATCTCCTGGTGTGCGGGGTGGCCGGGGTCGGCGAGGGCCAGTTCGGCGGCCGTGAAGCGGCACCCGTGGAAGTCGGGACTGGTCGTGACGCGGTCCAGCTCGTCGAAGACCGCGAGGACGCGGGCGCGCGGCTCCTCGCCCGCCGCGTCCATGGTGGCGCGGTAGCGGGCGACGGGGTCGGTGCTGCGGAGCACCTCGACGATCAGGCCGTCCTTGCCGCCGAAGTGCTGGTAGAGGGACCTTCGGGCGACGTCGGCCTGCTTGAGGATCGCGTCCACGCCGACGTGGACGCCCTGGGTGTAGGTGAGGTCGCGGGCGGCCTGGAGGAGGCGGTCGCGGGGTCCGGGGCGCGTGGTCACGATGACGATTCTAGGCACCGGCTTGACAGTAGATCAACCGGTCTATCTATGATCAGTCGCGTATACCGACCGTTCTATCCCCCCCTGGAGTGCCGATGGCCCGTACGGGCACGCTCCCCACCGTCCTGACCGGTGTGTTCGTCACCGTTCTCGACTTCTTCATCGTCAATGTCGCCCTGCCGTCCCTACAGCACGACCTGGGCGCGGGCGCCTCGGCCGTCGAATGGGTCGTCGCCGGGTACGGGCTCGTGTACGGGTCCGGGCTCGTCCTCGGCGGACGGCTCGGGGACGTCCTCGGCCGCCGTCGCACCTTCGCGCTCGGCCTCGCCCTGTTCACCGTCACGTCCGCTCTCTGCGGGCTCGCGCCGGACGCAGGGACGCTCATCGCCGCCCGCGTCGCCCAGGGCGCCGCCGCAGCGCTGCTCACCCCGCAGGTCCTTGCGATCCTGCGCACGGCCTACAGCGGGCGGGCACAGGCCCGCGTGATCAACGCCTACGCGCTCACCGTCGGGCTCGCCGCCGTGTTCGGCCAGCTCATCGGAGGACTGCTCATCGACGCCGACCTGTTCGGGCTCGGCTGGCGCGCCTGCTTCCTGATCAACGTTCCGATCGGGCTGGTGACGCTCGCGGCGACGTTCCGGGTCGTCCCGGAAAGCCGCGCCGTCCTCCCCGGCCAACCGACTCCGGCCGTTCCTTCCGACCGACTGACCCCGGCCGTCTCCTCTGACCGACCGACCCCGGCCGGTCTCCCGGGCCGACCGGCTCCGACTGGCCTACCCGGCAAACCGGCCCGGAGCGGCCTCCCCGGCCAAACGGCCCCGACTGGTCTCCCCGACCAGCCGACCCGGGCCGGCCTTCCCGGCCGACCGACCCGAAGCGGCTTTCCGGGCCTTACGGGCGTTCGGACCCGGCTGGACCCGGGCGGGGCCGTGCTCGTGACGCTCGCGCTCGCCGCCGTCCTGTTGCCGCTGATCGAGGGACGCGAGCAAGGCTGGCCGCTGTGGACGTGGCTGTCCCCGCTCGCCGCGCTCGTCCTGTTCGCCGTCTACGCGCGGCGCCGCCACCCCGCGCCGTTGATCGACCCGGCGTTGTTCCGCGAGCGTCCGTTCACGGTCGGGCTGCTGACCATGGTGGCGTTCTCGATGAGCATGTCTGCGTACTTCCTCGTGTTCGCCTTGTACGTCCAGCAGGGGCGCGGGCTGGACGCCCTTCACGCCGGACTCGTCTTCGCACCGATCGGCGCCGGTTATCTGGGCGCCTCGCTGCTCGCGCCCCGGCTGTCCGCGCGGTTCGGCCGGCAGACGATCGCGCTCGGCGGCCTGGTGCGCGCGGGCGGGCTCGCGGGCCTGCTCGTCCTGGCCGGAGTAGATGCACCGATCGGTGCACTGGTCCCCGCGCTCGTCGTGGACGGGATCGGGATGGGCCTGGCGTTCGCGCCGATCACCGCCGTCGTCCTGGCCCGCGTCGCGCCGCACCACGCCGGGTCCGCGGCAGGGGCGCTCGCCACCGCGCAGCAGGTCGGCGGCGCGCTCGGTGTCGGGATCATCGGCGTCATCTACTTCGGCGCCGTCTCCGGCGGGGTCGCGCACGCGTTCCAGGAAGGACTGGTCTACCTCATCGCGGGGTCGCTGGCGATCACGGCGCTGGTGCAGTTCCTGCCGCGCGCGTCCGCCGCTCCCGCCGTCCCGGCGCCCGCGCGGCCCGCCGCTCACCATGCGTGAACGACGGTGTGCGTTTTTCGTGCCACGGTCCTAACCGGGGTGCAATCGCCCCGACAACCCCCGGCGGTGTGCTCGGAGCCCCCACACCGGAAGGTGGCGACATGAGCATCTACGAGTCCATCGGCGGCGAAGACGCCCTCGTCGCGGTCGTGGACGACCTCTACGTGCGGATCCTCGCCGACCCGGAGCTGGCGGGCTTCTTCGCCGGGACGAGCCTGCCCCGGCTCAAGGGCCGTCAGGTGGAGTTCTTCGGGCAGGCGCTCGGCGGGCCGATGGTGTACGGCGGCGGGTCGATGAAGGACGTCCACCTCGGCCGGGGCATCGAACGGCGGCACTTCGACCTGGTCGCCGGGCATCTCGTCGCGGCGCTCGGCGCGGCGGGCGTCCCGGACGACACCATCGCCGAGATCGCGTCGGTCGTGCTCCCGCTGGCCGACGACATCGTGGCGGACGGCGCGGCCGTCGAGTAGTCACCTTGGACGGATTGCGCCGGAGTCGTCCGTGATGTTCACCCACGTTCGGTGGACCCCGTACGACTCCCGGCGTACTTCCGAAGCCGACTTCCGAGCGATGCCGGTCGCCGCCCGCGTCGCCTAGCGTGCTGGGCGTGACCTCCTCGTCCGCGCTGCGCCGCGTTCCGCCGCCGTCGGAATGGCCCGTCTGGGTCGTCCCGGCGGTGCTCCTCGCCGTCCAGATCGCCGGGTCGTTCGGCGCGCAGCATCCGGACGGCCGGTGGAGCGGTCATGAGGACCGGCTGCCCCCCGCGATGCAACTCGACGCGCTCGGCGTGGCGCTGCTGGCGGCGGGCCCGCTGGCGCTGCTGCTGCGCCGCCGGGCGCCGGTGGCGGTGCTCGCGGCGACCGGCGCGGTCACCGCGTTCTACCTGCTCCGCGCCTACACCTACGGCCCGGTGATCCTGTCGCCGCTGGTGGCGATGGTCGCGGCGGTGACGGCGGGCCGCCGGCTCGTCGCGTGGACCGGGACGGCCGCGACGATCACCGGCTACCTCGTCCTGACCACGCTCATCGGCGTCCCGGGCGCCGAACGCGGCCGGACCGGCGCGTTCTTCCCGGTCGACCGGCCCGGCCTGGACGGCGTGGCGGGCTCGCTCGGCTGGGCGCTGGTCGCGCTCGTGACCGGCGAGCTGCTGCGGGCGACGTCCCTGCGCGCCGCCGCCGCCGCGCGGACCCGCGCCGAGGAGGACCGGCGGCGCGCGAGCGAGGAACGGCTGCGCATGGCGCGCGAACTGCACGACGTCCTCGCGCACAACATCTCCATGATCAACGTGCGGGCGGGCGTGGCGCTGCACCTGCTGGACGAGAATCCGGACGAGGCCCGCAGCGCCTTGGCCGCCATCAAGGAGGCGAGCAAGGAGGCGCTGACCGAGATGCGGTCGGTGATCGGCGCGCTGCGCGCCGAGGGCGAGCGCGCCCCCCGCTCCCCCACCGCCGGCCTGGCCCAACTGGACGACCTGGTCGACCGCGCCCGGGCGGCGGGGCTGGACGTCCTGCTCACGGTCACCGGCGACCGCCGCTCCCTTCCGGCGGGCGCCGATCTGGCGGCGTTCCGGATCGTCCAGGAGTCACTGACGAACATCACCCGCCACGCGGGCCCGCCCCCAGTGACCGCCGACATCACCCTCGCCTACACGCCGGACACGCTGACCCTGACGATCACCAACACGTCCGCGCCTTCCCGAGCGCCCGTCCAGCCCGGCACCGACCCGCCGCGCAGCACGACGAGCGGCGTGCACGGCGGCGCGGCCAGCGGCGGGGAGGGCGATGCCGAGAGCGGGGTGGCGGCGGGAAGCGGGCTGCGTGGAATGCGCGAACGCGTCACCGCCCTCAATGGGACGTTCACGGCAGGTCCAGAACCCGGAGGAGGCTTCACCGTCCATGCGGAGATTCCCTGCTGACCCGGGTCGCGACGAGCCGCACCGGGTGCCTTTCGTCGCTGTCGGGGACCGCCCAGCAACGCGGAAAACTCCATAGAACGGACCACCGATAGTTCATAGGATGAGCCGAACCGTCCGGTTACAGGTCATCTGGTCGGCTCCGGGGCTCACGTCCCGGAGCGTGAATGGTGGGTACAGTTTGATGGGCGCAACGAATCTGACAGAGGCTTCCATCGAGGACGCGGGCAATATCCTGGTCGCGCCTTCGACGTCGCACGACGATGATTCGGTGCGCGAGTTCTTCGGGTCCACCATCACGCCGGAAGACCTCGCTTCCGGTTCGGTCGACGTCGCCCAGAAGACCGTCTATCTGTGCGGAGACGTGTCCGGGATCAGCGATGAGCGACTGCGCACGGCGGCCCGGGTGTTCGTCGTCCGGGGGCTGGCGCACGGTTACCGTGAGGACGCCGCCAATCCGTGGACGGTCATCGACCGCGGCCGGGTTCCGCTCCGCGTGCACGGCGTCGGCGTGTTCTACCGCCGTTTCTTCGATCTCGGCGCCGATCACTTCGGACGGATCCGCTCGGAGCACGCGTTCCAGTCCCTGACGGAGGGGACCAAGCCCGGAACGGCCCATCGCAGCGGAATCTATCTGACGCCCGTCACGCAGAACGGCGACGACCTGAATTTCCGCCTGCTCCGGTGCTCCACGAATCTGTCGGGGCCGACCGAGAGCTTCCGTCCAACCGACACGGACATCGTCGACGCCCTGAACCGAGAGGCCGCCGCCGTCTTCCGGGACCAGGCGCCGCTCAACCACGTCCTCGCGCAGATCTACCACAACACCCAGGCCACGGCCGAGCGCAAGCAGGCCAAGGCCAAGATCTCGTCGCATGCGGACAAGACCAAGGACATGCCCGTCAACGGCATCATGGCCTTCTGCACCTTCTATGACGGGCTCGACAAGCTGCAGCCCATGGCCGGCGACGCCTTCGACTACGGCGTGAAGCGCGCCAGCGGGCTGACCCAGCTCCGCTTCCGCCGCAAGAAATCGGCTGCAGAGAACTACGAGAGCACGCTCCCGGAACAGTTCACCCTGACGCTTTATCCCGGGTCCGTGTTCTTCATGCCGCTGTCCACCAACCGCCTGTACACGCACGAGATCCGGCCCTCGACGCTGGGCGCCGAGTTGATTCCAACGCGGCTGGGCTACGTGGTGCGCTGTTCGAGCACCGAAGCCGTCCACAAGAACGGTCAGACGTTTCTCAAGGCGGACGGGGACCTGGTGGAGCTGGAGCCGCCCACCGAAGAGGGCATGGACGAGCTGCGCAGGCTGTACGCCGAGGAGAACAAGAGCACGGACTTCATCGACTACGGCGGCAAGTTCCTGTTCAGCATGAACGCGGGAGACTATGTCGCCCCCCGCATCTAGGATCTCGGACGAGGTCGTCTCCTACGACCTGCCGACCGAGGAGAACTTGTTCACGGAGCTGTCCGCGTCGGTCCGCTGGGAGGACGTCGGAAAAGGCCGGCGCGGCGCCGTGCTCACCAGGACCGACGCGGATGGTGTGCCGCTCGTGCGCACCACGACCCGGTACAACGCCCCGGCGCAGCGCTTCCGAGAGGTCCACGAACGGCTGGCGCAACAGATCCAGGAGCATGCGGCGCTTCCCGTCGGCTTGAACAACGCGCTCATCGAGAACTACACGAACGCCTACAGGAAGATGGGCGGCCATTCCGACCAGTCTCTCGACCTGGCCGAAGGCTCGTTCATCGCCGTCTTCACGTGCTACCGGCATCCCGAGGCGGGCCCGCCGAGGAAGCTGATCTTCGAGCCGAAGGAGTCCGACGGCGAGACGTTCGAGGTCTCCCTCGCCCACAACAGCGTCGTCGTGTTCTCTGTCGACACGAACCGGCGGCTCAAGCACAAGATCGTTCTGGACGCGCCGGTCCAGGCGGCGGAGAACGAATGGCTGGGCGTCACGTTCCGGACGTCGAAGACCCTCGTCCACTTCCGTGACGGGCACCCTCATCTCCCCGAGGGCGTGCGTCTCACGCTGGCCGACGATGAGCAGCAGCACGAGTTCTACCGACTGCGGCGCCGCGAGAACAACGAGACGGACTTCGTCTACCCCCCGCTGACCTGCACCATCAGCGCGAGCGACCTGATGCCGCCCGTTTAGGGCACAGCGTGTTCGGTTCGTCGACGGCGGCAGAGCAGGGCGGGGGCTGCCGGTGGGCAGAGCTGCGGCCAGCGGGTGCGATGGGTGCCAGAGTCTTCTCAAGATTGATGGCTACGGTCCTGTCTCGCACCGATAGGGGCAGATCAGGAGGGCCGGGAAGGGGATCGCGGCGGCCACGGCCGGTGCCGACACGGCCCACGATCAGCAGTCGGCTTTCACAACATTGACGTTCGAGTCTGTCCCATGTCGGTGGCACGTCGCCCCAGCAACTGGGAGAGATGGTGAACGGATTTATCGGCCGGGTGTTGAGCCCGTCGGTGGCCGGAACGGTCGCGGGTGTTTCGCTCCTGGGCTCGGCCGTCGGGTGCATGACCGTGGCTAACGCGGAGACTACGCGTCCCAAAGCGTCGTTGGAATACAAGGTGAACGTCAACAAGCCCGACGGACTGAGCGGGTACGTGTTCTACACCGCCGGTCTCGGCGGGGTCAATGACAATGACCAGCAGCCGACAGGCGGCAGCGGCACCAACTCGATGCCGAAAAAAGGAAAGAAGGGCGCCGGGTCGGTCGCCAGAATCGCGACCAAGTCGGGTCAGGTGGTGTACCAGCGCGCCGCGCCCGAGGGCGAGCGGATCAACAACTTCCGCACCCAGACCTACCGGGGAAAGCCGGTGCTGACCTGGTGGCAGGGACAGTCGCAGGGCGGCCACGGTGTCGGTACCGACTTCATCGCCGACGACCACTACAACGTCATCGCCGGCTTCACCCCGGCCGGCATGCCCGCCGACGCGCACGAGTTCCGGCTCACCACCGGCGGGGACGCGCTGGTCACCTCCTACGTCGAGAAGACCGCCGACCTGACGTCCATCGGCGGCCCCAAGGACGGCAAGGTCTATGACTGCATCGCCTCGGTCATCGACGTCGCCACCAAACGGACGCGGTTCCAGTGGGACGCGTTGCAGCACGTCCCGGTCGCCGACACCTACGCCGCCTACAAGTCCGGGCAGGTCCTCGACCCGTATCACATGAACTCCATCGCGCTGGATCCTTCGGGAAACCTGGTCATTTCCCTGCGCCACACCTCCACCATCTACAACATCAACCGGACCACCGGCGCGATCAATTGGCGGCTGGGCGGCAAGCACTCCACCTTCGCCCTCGGCCGGGGCGTGCAGTTCTCCTACCAGCACGACGCTGAAATGCCCGACGCCACCACTCTGTCGATGTTCAACAACAACGACGGCCCGCAGGTCCAGAGACCTCCCGGCCAACGTCGGCTCAGCAGCCTTGAATGGATCCACCTCGACGTGGCCACCCGTCAGGCCACTCTGATCCGCAATCAAACCCATCCCGACGATCTGTGGGCCGCCGCCACCGGCAACATGCAAGCCCTGCCCAACGGCAACGCCTTCGGTAGCTGGGGCAACGCCGGGCATATCTCGGAATTCGCTCCCGACGGGCAGATGCTCTACGACGCCGTCCCGGCCATGCGCACCTATCGGGCGTACTTCGACCCCTGGCGGGGATCACCTGCCACCCCGCCTCGGCTGGTCCTGCCCGCGCAGGGAAAGACAGACGCGCGGGCGATCTGGAATGGCGCCACGAACGTCACCCGATGGCGGGTTCTTCACGGCCCCACCACCACCGACCTGACGCCGCTCACCACTGTCGCCTGGAGCGGCTACGACACTGCCGTCCCGCTGGGGCAGGAGGCATCCGGCTACTACCAGCTTCAAGCTATGGACGCCCATGGCCGCGTGCTGGCGCAGACCGCGCCGGTTCACTGACCGCACCGCGAAAAGCATCGACGGCCGAAGCTGTGCCGCTCCGTTGTTCTTGCCGGGTTCGTCCTCCGCGAGAAGGCGAACTCGGCGCCGGAGCAGTTTTGCGGGCGGTGCAGGCTCGGTCCGGCGATGTCGCTGCCGCCCGGCCGAGTGCGGGCGGCAGCGACATCGCCGTGGGTCAGTCGAGGTTGTGCCGGATCTTGTATTCGAGGGCGTAGGCGAGCTTGCCGGGCTTGGCGTCGGTGTAAGGACGGCTCAGCTTGGCGAACTCGCCCTTGGCGGCGGCCTGGCCGGCGTTCCACTGGTCGAGGACGCCGAGCTGCGCCGCCGTGAACCCGCCGCCGATGATGGTGTTCTTCGGAAGGGCCGTCATCGTCTGCGTGAGCGACTTGACCGTGGCCAGGTAACCGGCGGCGTCGGTGCGGTTCCAGGACGTCAGGTCGATCGGCTCGGCGTCGCGGACCCAGCTCCCCCAGTAGAACTCCTGGAAGGGCACGTCGTTCTGGGTGTAGCCGATGTCGCGGCCGAAGTAGAGCAGGCTGCGGTACGGGTCGTCGGTGAAGTTGGCCAGGCCGACGCTGTCGGGCAGCTTGTTCACGGTGGTCGTCGTGCCGTCGGGGTTCTGGAGGTAGACCCACTTCCGGTCGGTCATCGCCGTCCAGAAGTCCTTCCGGGTCAGCGTGCTGAAGTTGGCCAGCACGCGCAGCCGGACGTGCAGATTGAGGCCGCCGTCGGGCGTCTCGGCGAACGACGTGAGCGTGTGGTGCCCGTCGGTCAGGTATGGACGGCCGCCGGGCCCGATGACGACGGTCTTCATCGCCGCGACGCTCGCAGGAGTCTCGCCGCCGACCGGGAGTTCGCAGGTGAACGACGACGGGTCGTCCAGGCGGGCGCCGGGGGACGCCGAGGCGGCGGCGACGCGCCCGTCGGCCTCGCACCAGTCGTCGAACTTCTTGTTGATGGCGTCCTTGCCGAGCGTGTAACGACCGAGCTTGTAGTACACCTCGTCGTACCCCAGCGACGGCTGGGTGGGGTGGACGTCCCCGATACGGACGTCGAGCAGGTCACCGGCCCCCGCGCACAGGTACGGCGCATACGGGGTGTTCCGGTCGTCGTGCCCGCAGAACGACGGCCTGGCCCCGGGCACGCCCGGGGCACCGCTGGCCGGCCCGGCGGCGGCCAGGCCGCCTCCGGCGACGGCGGCCAGCGCCGCCCCCGCCACCGAGGCCCGGACGGACATGGATGTGAAACGCATGAGACCTACTCCTTGAAGGCGGGGCGCAGACCGTCGGCGCGCCCCCGAGCCGCGGCGGCACCGGCGCCCGCGACGTCGGCGCAGCTCAGCCGACGTCCGCGACCGCCCGCTCCGCCTCCGGAGACCTTCGTGAGCGCCGGTTCCGCGACCACGTCCACCGGATGAACACCCCGAATACGACGCCCGAACACTCCCCCACCCGTGACACTCCGCGCTCACGACCAACGCGCCGGAGCGACGCACGCGACATGGCTGGACACGACGGCAGACCTCACCGCGTTCACCGCCTCCCGCGCCCGATCGGCCGACGCGACCCGGTTGGGCGTGGGGCCTGGGAGCGCTCTCTGCGCTGAGCAGAGGGCGCTTCGGGTGGTCAGGTGAAGGTGATGGTCTGGGAGGTGGGGGTGGCGGTCATGTGGAGGCGGTTCAGGGGCCCGGCGGGGGCCGGGTGACGGGTTTTGAGGTGTTTGCCGCGTTGGGGGTGGGCAGCGGTGGTGGCGCCGCCGGTCGCGGTTCCTTCAGCCACCGTCAGGGCCAGAAGGGCGCCCGGATATTCGGGGCCTGTGTAAGGGACAACTATCCGGCCGCCTTCTTTGGTCTGTTCGATCCAGGCCGGGGGGATCGTGTGAGCGCCTGTCGTGGATATGACGCGGTCGAAGGGGGCATGGTCGGGGGCGCCTTTTTCCAGGGGGCCGGTGATGACGGTGATCCGGTCGGCGACGTCGGCCCGGGGCAGGGCGGCGGAGGCCGCTGCGGCGAGTTCGGGGACGGTCTCGACCGTTGTCACCAATGCTCCGGCCTCGGCCAGCAGGGCGGCGGTGTGGCCGGTTCCTGTGCCTATCTCCAGGACGGACATGCCCGGCTCCAGGTCCAGGGCGTCCAGCATTCGGCGCCAGACCCGGTCGGGGATGACGTCGCCGTTGTCCGCGCTGGTTGCTGGTTTGCTGTGCTTTCCCACGTGACCGTCCTTTCCGTGCCGTTGGCCGCGGCCAGCGTAGGACGGGCGTGCCGTACGGACGAGCGGAAAAGCGAACTACCCCCTAATTCCCATCTGGACCATCTGTCGCTTCGTGCCCTTTCTTGAGAACGCCCGAGCCCTCTCTCTCGGGCGGAGCAGGGGCGCACTCGGTCGAGGGCACCGGGGGCGAACGCCCCGGATCGCCGCCGTGCGGCGGCGGAAACCCGTTGCTTTTCCGGGCCGGGACGGGCACGGTCGGGCGGTGGAACTGTTCCAGATTCGCGCCGACCACGACCGGGACTCGATCGTCGTCTACCAGGCGTACGGGAAGGCGATCGGCGGGGCGGCGGTCGCGGCCGGACGGTTCGTGCCGCCGTTCTCCCGCACCCGGATGACGTGGATCAAACCGTCCTTCCTGTGGCTGATGGCGCGCAGCGGATGGGCGCGCAAGCCCGGTCAGGAAATGGTCCTCGGCGTCCGGATCAGCCGCGCGGGGTGGGAGAGCGCCCTGGACCGCGCGGTGCTCACCGGCCCGGACCGGTCGGTGTTCCGGGACGCGGCGGAATGGCGCGCCGCGTTCAAGAGAGCGACCGTCCACGTCCAGTGGGATCCCGAGCGGACGATCCACGGCGCCCCGCTGGACGCGCGCAGCATCCAGGTCGGGATCAGCCGGCACGTGATCGGCGAGTACGCCGACACGTGGGTCCGGGAGATCACGGACCTGACGCCGCTCGTCCGCAAGATCCACGGGCTGCTGCTGGACGGCCGCACGAGCCGCGCCAAGGCGCTCCTGCCGAAGGAGCGGCCCTATCCCTTCGTTGCGCCGCACCTGCGGCTGGGTGCTTGACTGGGCGGCGGATCGAGGAGGTCGCGATGATCAGGGTCGTGCTCGCGGACGATCAGGTGCTCGTCCGCGCCGGGTTCCGCGCGCTGCTGGACGCGCAGGACGGCGTCGAGGTCGTCGGCGAGGCCGGGACCGGGGACGAGGCCGTCGACCTGGCGCGGCGCGTGCGTCCCGACGTGCTGCTCATGGACATCCGGATGCCGGGGCTGGACGGGCTGGAGGCCACGCGGCGCATCACCGCCGACGCCGCGCTCGCCGACGTGCGGATCGTCATCCTCACCACGTTCGAGCTGGACGAGTACGTGTTCGAGGCGCTGCGCGGCGGCGCGTCCGGCTTTCTCGTGAAGGACACCGAGCCCGTCGAGCTGGTCGCGGCCGTGCGGGCGGCGGCGCGCGGCGACGCGCTGCTGTCCCCCGGCGTCACGCGGCGGCTCATCGCCGAGTTCGCCGCGCGGGCCAAGGAGCCCGTCGTCGCGCCCCGGCTGAACGCGCTGACCGACCGGGAACGCGAGGTGATGACGCTGGTCGGCGAGGGGCTGAGCAACGACGAGATCGCGGCGCGGCTCGTCGTCAGCCCTGCGACCGCCAAGACGCACGTCAGCCGCACTATGATCAAACTCGGGGCGCGGGACCGCGCGCAGCTCGTCGTGTTCGCCTACGAGTCCGGGCTCGTCAAGCCCGGCTGGCTGCCCTGACCCGGCCCCGCCGATGGGCTGTCGCCACCCGCACCGACGTGACAAGGTGGGTGGCCTGCGAGACGCCCCCGACCCGCGGAGGATGACGGTGCAGGCGAATTCCGCGAAGGTCCTGGCCGTGGACGACCGCGACGAGAACCTCATCGCGCTGACCGCGGTGCTCGACGCCCTGCCGGTCGACGTCGTGGCCGTGACGTCCGGGCAGGACGCGCTGAAAGAGCTGCTGAACGACGAGTTCGCGCTCATCCTGCTGGACGTGATCATGCCAGGGATGGACGGGTTCGAGACCGCGCAGCACATCAAGGGACGCGCGCGGACCCGGGACGTCCCGATCATCTTCCTCACCGCGACGGGCGACGCGGGCGACGACGCGTACCGGGGCTACGCGGCGGGCGCCGTGGACTACCTGACCAAGCCGTTCGACCCGTGGCTGCTGCGCGCCAAGGTGTCGGTCTTCGTGGACCTGCACCGGCGCGAGCTGGAGGTCCGGCGACGGGCGGAGCTGCTGCGGCGCGCTCTGCAGGACGACGGGGGCGAGAACGTTCCCGCGCTGCTGTCGCGGCAGGTCGGGCAGGTGGAGGCCGCCGTGGCGCGGCTTCGGGCCAAGGACGCGGCGCTGCCGCTGTCGGACGTCGAGACCCGGCTGGACGAGCTGCGGACGACCGTCCGGGCCCTGCAGTCCTGACGTTTTTGTCACCCGGCTTCGGGTTTGCTGGACGTTCCCTGACTAGTTTGTGCAGGTTGGTGCTGGTTTCTTTACCTTCTGGGGTTTGGTGCAAGTAAGTACTTGAGGGTAACTTGCGAGAGGTTCATCACTTTTCGCGCACTCTCGTACCGGAGCGTCCCCTATGTCCGAAACCCCCGCCGCGTCCCTCGGCCGGACCCGCTGGAAGCGGTTCGCCGCCCTCGCCGTCCCCGCCGCCGTCGGCGCGGGCGCGCTCATGTTCCTCACCGGCCAGGGCGCGGTCGCCTCGTCCTTCGCCGTGTCCGGGAGCAGCTTCAAGGTCCGCGCCTCGTCCCTGGAGGGCGACGGGTTCGTCCAGTACGGCGGGGCCGACGAGAGCAAGGACGGGCAGAAGCACCCCGTCCAGATCTCCGGCATCAAGCACGCCACGATCCGGGACATGTGCCAGTCGATGAAGGTCGGGCCGTTCACGCTGCGGCTCACCGCCGGGACCGGCAAGGACCCGGTCGAGGCCACCGACCTCGTCCTCGACGTCGCGCAGCTCGACGCCAACGCCTCCTTCCGCGACATCCAGATCGGCCGCGACGCCAGCACCCTGGACGCCGGGCCGTCCGGCGCGCGCGGCGCCACCGGCATGTTCGGCCAGCAGGCGTCGCACGTCACGCTCACCGACGTCAAGCAGGTCGCCTGGGCGACGACGGCCGGGACGTTCAAGCTCAACAACCTCAGCATGAAGCTCGGTGGGGAGTGTTTCTGACCGTGGCCCTTCAGACGCGTCCCGCGCCGCGCGGCTTCCGGCGCTGGCGGCGGACCCGGCCGTTCTGGGGCGGGCTGCTCGCCGTCCTCGCCGGCGCCGAGCTGATCGCCATCCCGCTCGCGCCGATGCCGCTCGTCGTCCACCAGGGCATGGCCGGCGTCGCGAGCTGGCTGATCGGCGCGCTGCTCGCCGTCGCCGGGGTGCTGCTGTGGACGCAGCCGCAGCAGCGGGCGTTCTACGGCATTCTCGCGGTGCTGCTGTCGCTGGTGTCGTTCCTGACGTCCAACTTCGGCGGCTTCCTGGTCGGGATGCTGCTCGGCCTGGTCGGCGGCGCCCTCGGCTTCGCCTGGACCCCGACCGCCCCCGCCGCGGAAGAGCCGGAGGAGGCGGAGGTCGTGCGCGCGACCGGCGGTCCGCGCCACGGACGCCTGGCGGCGTTCGCCGCCCCCGCCCTGCTGCCCGTCGCCGCGGGGCTGCACTTCGCCGCGCCGTCGCCGAGCGCCACGCCCACGCCGTCCGCGACGCCGAGCGCCTCACCCGCGCCGAGCGCCACGCCGACGCCGAGCGCCACCCCGACGCCGAGCACCACCCCGACGCCGTCGGCCACGTGCCCGGCCAAGCCGTCCGGGACGGCGGAGGCGGAGACGCGCGCCTACCTGGACGCGCTGAAGAAGGCTCCCGCGTCCTGCGCGCCGACCGCCAAGACGGCGACCGCCGCCGGGCCGTCCTTCGCCGCGGACGCGACGACGCTCAAGGCCGGGTCGCTCACGATGACGGGCCTCAGCTACGACGGCGTCGCGTCCCTGAACACGGCGTCCGGCACGGTGAAGGCGCTGAAGTTCAGCATGAGCAAGGCCGACCTGAAGGACGTGGACCAGCGGACGGCGCACGGCGGCACGACGTCCGTCCTGAGCACGCCCGGCCTGACGTTCACCGGCGACGTCGTTATGTACACGACCAAGATGTCGGCGAAGGTCCTCGGCATCCCGCTGACGTTCACCCCGGCGAGCCCGCCGCCGCTCGTCCTGCCCGTCATGCAGATGACGGACGTGGTCTCCGAGCAGCCCGCCGTCCAGGCCGACGACACCGCCATCACCGGCCTCGCCCAGCGCGTCTGACCGGTCTCAGGCCAACGGCGTGGTGATCACGGTGTTCGGACGGGCCATGCCCTCGTCGTGGTTCACGCGCTGGCGGACGATGAAGGCGCCCGCGAGGACGGCGGCGACCGCGACGATGACGGCGATCGTCACGACGATCATGGTGCGGCGGCGTTCGCGGTCGTAGGACGGCGTCCGGTCGGGCCAGTGGGGATAGGACGACGAGCCGTCCCAGCCGCCCTGGTTGGACGGGCGGGGCTCCCACGCGTTCGGTTCCAGGAGCGTCCGCGCCTCCTGCTCGTGCGGGACGGGCGGGGGCGTCGGGGGCGGGGTCGGCTCGGGGGTCCACGAGCGCGGGTCGGGGCGCGGGGCGCGCCGGTCCGGGGGCTGGTCGTGGGACGTGGGACGGGACGGGCCCGGGTCGCGGGACAGGGCGCGTCCGGGTTCGCGGCGGGTCACCGGTTCCAGTTCGGCCGAGTCCAGCACGGTCGAGGCGGACCTGTCGTCGGTGACGGTCTTGGCCGAGAAGCCCGACAGGTCGTCCAGGACGGTGTCCTCCACGACCGTCGAAGGCGGCGGGGGCATGGAGGCGACGCGGGTCAGCAGCGGGCGCGCCTCGTCCGGGCTCATCCGGTGGCGGGGCTCGCGGGCCAGCAGGCCGTCCAGGACGGGCGCCAGCGGCCCGGCGTTGCGCCCGCGCGGCACCGGCTCGGTCAGCGCGGCCTGCAAGGACGACATCGCGTCGGAGCGTTCGTAGGGCGAGTGGCCCTCCAGCGCGGCGTAGAGCGTCGCGCCGAGCGCCCACAGGTCGGACGCGGGCACCGCGCGCTCCCCCGCCGCGCGCTCGGGCGGGATGTAGGCGGGCGAGCCCATGACCAGGCCGGTCTGGGTGAGCGTCGCGTCGCCCTCGACCTGCGCGATGCCGAAGTCGGTGAGGACGACGCGGCCGGAGTCGGTGATGAGGACGTTGCTCGGCTTCACGTCCCGGTGCAGGATGCCCTTCTCGTGCGCGGCGCGCAGCGCGGCGAGCATCTGGAGGCCGATCTCGGCGACGCGGCGGTGCTCCAGCGGCCCCAGCTCCAGCAGGTCCTGCAAAGAGCGGGCGCGGACCAGCTCCATGACGATCCACGGCCGGTCCCGCGCCTCGACGACGTCGTGGACGGTCACCACGCCCGGGTGGTTCAACCGTGCGGACGCCCGCGCCTCCCGGAACGTCCGCTCGTAGAGGACGCCGCGTTCGGCCGCGCTCAGACCGGGCGGCAGCACGACCTCCTTGACCGCGACCTCGCGGTCGAGGGTGAGGTCGTAGGCGCGCCACACCGTGCCCATCCCGCCCCGGCCCACCACCGCGTCGAGGCGGTAGCGGCCGCCGAGGAGACGATCCTGTGTCATGTTCCGCCCGGTCTCCCCGTCGCCCGCCGTGTTCTCCGGCCGAGGGCGCGCGGGAACGCCTCGCCGTCCTGCCGTCTGTCGCTCAGTCGGACGCGTCCGCGCGCCCCACGGTTTCATTGCACGCCCTGCGGGGCCGTGCGTCCACGTTATTGTTCACGGTTCGCGGGGTCGGTCTCCACTGGCCGGAGCGAAACATACACCCCGTCACGGACGGAAGCCGTGGAGGGACCGCAGCAGGAGCGGGCGCCGCGACGACGACCGCACCGGATAGGCGACCATCACCGCGTAGTGCCGCCCGTTCGCCTCGACGCCCCGGGTGACGGCCCGCATCGCGCCGTTCATCCACGTGTACTCCAGGTCGGCGGCCTGACCGCCGTCCGCCCAGGTCAGCGAGACGTGCCGGTAGCCGGGGAGACGGCCGTTGGCGCGGGCCTCGGCCTCGAAGTCCTGCCAGTGCGTGTAGGGGTCGCCGGTCCAGGGCGTCTCGTCCACGAGGACGTAGGCCTTGGTGGCCGGATCGGTCCAGGAGCGGCGGTACGGCGGGTCGTCCTTGACCGTCCAGCCGGCGGGGACCGGAAGCTCGTAGCCGTTGTTGGACGCGAGCCGCATCCCCGCCGGGACCTGCGGTTCCCCGGCGGGCGCGGTGGTCCGCGCGGCCGGCGTCGTCGGTGCGCCGGTCGTGACGGTGATGGACGGGTCGTCGGCGCGCGGCGTCGGCGTGTCCTTCTTCGGCCACAGCGCGTACGCGAGGACGCCCGCCGCGACGGCCGTGAGCGCGATGCCCGCGAGCACCGGGACGAACGGCGACCGGCGGCGCGGCGGGGGCGGCGGCAGCGGGACGTCCCAGGTCCGCGACGGCATCGGCACGGGACCGGGCGCGGGCACCGGGCCGGCGTCCAGCGCGGTCCCCCCGGGCGAAGGCGGCGGCGCGTACGGGAGCGGCGCGGTGACCTGACCGGCCGCGACTGCGGCGAGCGCGGCGTCGGCGTCGTCGGCCGTCAGCCGCCGGACGGGGTCGGCGTCCAGCAGCCCGAACAGCACCGGCGCCAGCGCGCCCGCGTTGCGCGGCGGGTCCGGCGGCTGGGTCATGACGGCGGCGAGGACGGCCATCGCGTCCGTCCGGTGATGCGGCGGCCTGCCCTCGACGGCGGCGTACAGCGTCGCGCCGAGCGCCCACAGGTCCGACGCGGGCAGCGCCTTCTCGCCGCGCACCCGCTCCGGCGACATGTACGCGGGCGACCCCATGATCAGCCCGGTGCGGGTGAGGGTCGCGTCCCCGGCGAGCTGCGCGATGCCGAAGTCGGTGAGGACCGCGCGGCCGTCCCGGGTGAGCAGGACGTTCGCGGGCTTCACGTCCCGGTGCAGGATCCCGATCGCGTGCGCGGCGCGCAGGGCCGCGACGAGCTGGCGGCCGATCCCGGCGGCGCGGTCGGGCGCGAGCGTGCCGTCCTCGTCGACGACCTCCTGGAGCGAGCGCGCGTCGACCAGCTCCATGACGATCCACGGGCGGTCGTCGGCGTCCACCACGTCGTGGACGGTCACCACGCCCGGATGGTTGAGCCGCGCGGACGCCCGCGCCTCGCGCAGCGTCCGCCGGTGCCGCTCGCGGCGCTCCTCGTCGTCCAGGGACGGGTGCAGCAGCACCTCCTTCACGGCGACCTCGCGGTCCAGGGTCTCGTCGTGCGCGCGCCAGACCGTGCCCATGCCGCCGTGGCCGACGACCGAGACGAGCCGGTACCGTCCGGCGAGGACGGTGTCCTGCGCTCCCTCCGACATGACGATCCTGTTCTCTCGTGCGACGGCTCAGCGGGCGGGGGTGAAGAACGCGAAGACCGGTTCGAGCGCGGCGATCCGTCCGGACCAGCCGGCGTCGGGGAGCGTGACGAGGATCGCGTAGCCGCGCCCGTTCGCGACGAACCCCCGGTTCAGCACGTGCGCGCGGCCCCAGCCGAGCGCGTGCGTGAACTCCCAGTCCGCCGACTTCGCGCCGTCGCCGGTGTCGGGGACGGGCGGGTGGTCCCCGGTCGGCTCGATGCGGATCCGGTCGTAGTCCCGGAAGCCCCGGCCGCCGTTCTCCTGCCGCCGCCAGTCCTCCAGGGCGCTGCGGCCGGGGCTGGAGGTCTGCGCGATCTGGATATAACTGTGGCCGTCGGGCCCGTAGAAGTAGTCGCCGTACTGGCGGTGCTTGGGGCCCGTCCAGCCGTCGGGGATCGCGACGGTGTAGCCCGTCCGGTCGCTGTAGCGGTGGAAGCCCTTCGGCAGGCCGGGCGAGACGGTCGAGACCGGGCGCGTCGTGAGCGGCGACGACGGCGGGGCCGCCGCCTTGTGCTGCGTCGGCGTCCCGGACGGTTTCCCCGACGGCTTGCGGTCGTGCCGGGTGTTCGCGTACACGATGCTCGCGACCGCGACCAGCACGACGAGCGCGATCACCGCGATGAGCAGCGCGTTGCGGCCGGGCGCGGCCAGGCCGGGCCGCCCCGCCGGGGACGTGCCGGCCGGCCCCGGGTCGGGCACCGGCAGGCCGACGCGCGTCCGGTCGGCGGGCGGTTCGGGACGGCGCTCGGCGGGCACCTCGACGGCCAGCGTGCGCTGGTCGTCCACGGTCTCGCGCCGGACGATCTCGTCCAGCAGCGCGCCCGCCTCGATCGCGTTCATCCGCTGGTCGGGGTTCTTGCGCAGCAGCCCCTCGATGACCGGGGTGAGGCGCCCGGCGCGCGACGGCGGCTCGGGCTCCTCGGTGATGACCGCGACCAGCGCCGCCATCGGCTCGTTGCGCTCGAACGGCGACCGGCCGTGCAGCATCGCGTACAGCGTGACCCCGAGCGACCACAGGTCGGACGCGGGACCGGCGGTGCGGCCCCGGGCGCGCTCGGGCGCGATGTAGGCGGGCGAGCCCATGACCAGGCCGGTCTGGGTGAGGGTGGCGTCGCCCGCCGCCGTCGCGATGCCGAAGTCGGTGAGGACGGCGCGCTCGCCCCGTCCGGTCGATCCGGTGACGAGCACGTTGCTCGGCTTGACGTCGCGGTGCAGGACGCCCGCGTCGTGCGCGGCGTGCAGCGCGGCGAGCATCTGCCGGCCGATGTCGGCGGCGCGCCGGACGTCCAGCGGGCCGTCCTGCTTGATGACCTGGTCGAGGGAGCGGGCGTGGATCAGCTCCATCACGATCCAGGGCCGGCCGTCCTCCTCGACGACGTCGTAGACGGTGACGACGCCGGGATGGCCGAGGCGCGCGGCGGCGCGGGCCTCGCGGAACGTCCGCTTGTACTGCACGGCGCGTTCCTCGTCGGTGAGCCCGTGCGGGAGGATGACCTCCTTGACGGCGACGTCCCGGCCGAGGACTTCGTCGTGCGCCTTCCAGACCGCCCCCATGCCGCCGCGCCCGACATGGTTCACCAGTCGGTAGCGACGGGCGAGCAGGTGCTCGCCGGTGGTCTCATTCGGCATATCCGCGACCATATCGACTTTTGATGACACTCTTGGACCCGCCCCGCACGCCGTTACCCCCTACCCGATGGGACGCCCGGAACCGCGCGCTGGTTCGCGGACGCCGCCCCTGAATGAAGCACGATGGACGTGACACCCGGTACAAAGAAGACGACACGGCAGAGCCACGACGGGGGGCGCATGGCGACGAACGGTCTGCGCGGCGAAGGCAGGAGCCTGATCGAGGCGTCGCCGACCATCTTCTTCTGGTTCACCCGGCTGTCCGGTGTCCTCTCGCTGCTGTCGTGGGTCTCCTACGGTCTCATCATCGAGCTCACCGACATCTGGGCTTTGCGATGGATCGGTTATCTCGGATGGTTCCCGAGCGTTCCGGTCGGTATGCTGTGGATCCTGCTGTCGATGGGCGTGCGACGGCGCAAGAAGGCGGCGTGGCGGCTGCTCGTCGCCGTCTTCGGGTTCTACTCGGCGCTGAGCGCGGTCGGGCTCGTCCGTGCCGTGTTCGGGGCGAAACAGCCCGAACCGTACGGACTCGCCGTCACCGCCGTCGTGTACGGCGCCGCGCTGTGCCTCGTCATCGCCTCGCGCGGCCAGTTCACCACGCTCCCCGACCGGCGCAACCGGCGGCTCGCCGTCATGGTCTTCACCGGCCTGCTCATCGTGACGCTCGGCGTCGGAACGCTCCTGGTCACCCTGTTCGACCGCGACCGCAACGGCGGGTTCTGGACGCACCCGCTCTACGCCGTCGCGCAGACCGTCCTCGGCCCGCGCGTCACCGGCAAGCCCATCGACGTGAGCGTCCCGCTGTGGGTGGACGCGATCCTGTGGCTGCTCGGCACCGGGCTGCTCGTCGTGACGTTCTGGGCGCTGTTCCGTCCCGGCCGCCGCGACGCCGTCCTCAGCGCCGAGGAGGAACTCGCCGCCCGCGCGCTGCTGGCCGAGTACGGCGACCAGGACTCGCTCGGCTACTTCGCGCTGCGCCGCGACAAGGACGTCATCGTCGCGCCCAACGGCAAGGCCGCGATCGCCTACCGCGTCGAGGGATCGGTGTCGCTGGCCAGCGGCGACCCCCTAGGCGACCCCGAGTCCTGGGACCAGGCGATCGAGGCGTGGCTCGGCGAGTGCCGCGCGCACGCCTGGATCCCCGGCGCCGTCAGCGTCGGCGAGCGCGCCGCCCGCGCCTACCGGCGGCACGGCTTCGACGCCCTCGAACTCGGCGACGAGGCCATCATCGACCTGTCGGAGTTCAGCCTGGACGGCCGGGAGATGCGCCAGGTGCGCCAGGCCGTCCGGCGCGTCGAGCGGGCCGGGTACACCGTGCGGATCCGGCGGCACTCGCAGATCCCGCGCTGGGAGATGGCCGAGCTGATCCGCAGCGCGGACGCCTGGCGCGGCGAGGAGACCGAGCGCGGGTTCTCGATGGCGCTCGGCCGGCTCGGCGACCCGACCGACGGGCGCTGCGTCATGGTCGAGGCGTTCGACGCGTCCGGACGGCTCCGGGGGCTGCTCAGCTTCGTCCCGTGGGGCCGCACCGGGCTCTCGCTGGACCTCATGCGCCGCGACCGCGCCGCCGAGAACGGCCTCAACGAGTACATGGTCGCCAAGCTCGCCGAGAAGGCCGCGTCCGTCGGCGCGCAGCAGCTCTCGCTGAACTTCGCGATGCTGCGGTCGGCGTTCGAGCGCGGATCGCAGATCGGCGCCGGGCCGGTCGCACGGCTGTACTACAAGCTGCTGTCGTTCGCGTCGCGGTTCTACCAGCTCGAATCGCTGTACCTGGCCAACGCCAAGTACCTGCCGCTGTGGCGGCCCCGGTTCATCTGCTACCGGCAGAGCCGCCACCTCGTCCGGCTCGGCGTCGCCTACGCCCGCGCCGAGGGGTTCCTGCCGAGCCTCAGCCGGCCCCGGCTGGACCGTGCCGCGCACGCCGCGCCGTCGGAGGACCTCGTCGCGCGCATCCAGAAGATCGACGCGGAGGCCGACGCGCGGCGCGCCCCCCGGCGGCGGCTGTCGGAGCAGGAGCGCGTCCGGTACGCCAAGCTCGACCGGATCCGCGCGGCCGGGATGGAGCCGTATCCGCTCGGCTTCGACCGGACCGACTACGCCGCCGGGATCCGCGAGCGGTTTCCCGCGCTGCCGCCCGACACGCGCACCGGGGAGGCCGTGTCGGTCGCCGGACGCGTCGTGCTGGCCCGCGAGCACGGCCGGCTGATCTTCGTGACGCTGCGGGACGAGACCGCCGACCTCCAGGTCATGCTGACCGCCGACGCGACCGGCGCAGACGCCCTCGCCGCGTGGAAGGAGCTGATCGACCTCGGCGACCAGGTCGGCGTGACGGGCGAGGTCGTCACGTCCCGGCGGGGCGAGCTGTCGGTGCTCGCCGCGTCCTGGACGCTCACCGCCAAGTGCCTGCGCCCGCTGCCCGGCAAGCGCAGCGGCCTCACCGACCCCGAGGCCCGCGTCCGGCAGCGGTACGTCGACTTCATCGTCAACGGCGACGCGCGCGCGATGCTGCGGATGCGCGGGGACGCGATCGGGGCCGTCCGGGACGTGCTGCGGGAGCGGTCCTACCTGGAGGTCGAGACGCCGATGCTCCAGCCCGTCCACGGCGGGGCGGCGGCGCGTCCGTTCACGACCCGCATCAACGCCTACAACATGCAGCTCTACCTGCGGATCGCGCCCGAGCTGTACTTGAAGCGGCTGCTCGTCGGCGGGATCGGCAAGGTGTACGAGCTGAACCGCAACTTCCGCAACGAGGGCGTGTCGCACAAGCACAACCCCGAGTTCACGATGCTTGAGGCCTACGAGCCGTACGGGAACTACGACACGATGGCGGCGCTCACCCGCGACCTGGTGCTCGCCGCGTCCCGCGCCGCGCTCGGGACGACCGTCCTGCGGCGCGGGGACCGCGAGGTCGACCTCGCCGCGCCGTGGGGCGAGATCACCGTGTACGGGTCGGTGTCGGCGGCGCTCGGCGAGGAGATGACGCCGGACACGCCGCTCGCCGACGTCCGGCGGCTCGCCGAGGCGCGCGACCTCAACGTCGACCCGGCGTGGGGGCAGGGACGGATCGTCCAGGAACTCTACGAAGCGCTGGTGGAGCCCACGCTGGCGGCGCCGACGTTCGTCCGGGACTTCCCGGCGGAGACGTCGCCGCTGACCCGTCCGCACCGCGACGACCCGCGCCTCGCCGAGAAGTGGGACCTCATCGTGTTCGGCCTCGAACTCGGCACGGCCTACTCCGAGCTGATCGACCCGGTGCTCCAGCGGCGGCGGCTCACCGAGCAGTCGCTCGCGGCGGCGGGCGGCGACCCCGAGGCGATGGAACTGGACGAGGACTTCCTGCGCGCCCTGGAGTACGCCATGCCGCCCGCCGGGGGCATGGGCATGGGCATCGACCGGCTGCTCATCACGCTGACCGGGCGCTCGATCCGGGAGACGGTGCCGTTCCCGCTCGTCCGGCCCGGCCAGTGACCGCCGCGCGCCCGACGCCGGTCAGAACGTCTCGACGACGGCCGGGGCCACCGGGAACGGGTGGGAGCAGGCGGGGCACACGGTGTCCCCGAACAGGTGCCGGACGTACTCGGCGAGGCCGGTGAAGCCCCGGTCGGCGAAGGCCGTGTGGAGGCGGGCGCCGATGCCGTCCAGCGCGGCGGCGTCGGCGGGGCGCAGCGGGGCGCGCGGCGTCGTCCGGCCGCCCACGTAGTCGCCGTCGCTCGCGAAGTAGCCGAGGCCGTCGTAGTCGAGGACGACGAACAGCGGCGTCTCGCAGCCGGGGCAGACCGCCTCGAACTCCTGCCCGGCGAGGCGTTCGAGGTGCTCGCCCCAGAACGGGACGCCCTCGAACGCCAGCAGCGCCTGGAGCAGGTAGACCGTGTCGTCGGGGTCGTTCGCGGCGGCCAGCGCCTCGCTCGTGAGGCGGTGCAGCGTCGTCCGTTCGGCGGGCGCGTCGTCCTCCAGCCCCACGACGATGGCGCCAGCCAGCGCGAGGACCATGACCCGGTCGGCGGGGTCCCAGCGGGCCGCCGCCTCGGTCAGGCGGGGCAGCGCGGCGAAGCTCGCCGAGTACACCGTGCCCTGGTGGCACAGGCGGGACCACAGCTCGTCCCAGACGTCGGCGGTGCCGTCGGGGACGAGGGCGTCCAGCAGGGCCGGGACGTCCCCCGCCGGGCCGTAGGCGTGCTCCAGGTTCGGCCAGTCGGGTTCTTCCACGCCCCGGACGTTACGCGCCCCCGCCGACATTCCGCTCGGCCGCGGCGCCGCCCGCGCCGACCAACCGGGTGTTGGCGCCGGCCGCGAGCCAGCGGTCCTCGAACTCGGCCAGGCGGCGGCGCGCGAACCGCGTCACGACCGTCGGGACGACCGCCCGCGCGGCCTGGAGCGCGGGCAGCCACGCCTGCCCGTACACGTGCGGGCTGCGCCGGACGATCCCGCGCGCCAGCCGCTCGGCGGTCGGCTCCAGCGGGTAGGTGCGGTTGGCGGGGAACGGCAGGGACGCGCGCATGTCGCGGAGCGCGGCGTCCTGATCGGCGCCGCGCACCATGTCGGTGTCGGTCCAGCTCAGGTAGCCGATGCCGACCGTCACGCCGTGCGGGGCCAGCTCGGCGCGCAGGCAGTGCGCGAACGCCTCGACGCCGGCCTTGCTCGCGCAGTAGGCGGCCATCATCGGCGCGGCGCACAGCGCGGCGAGCGACGCCACCTGGAAGAAGTGGCCCTTCGTCTCGCGCAGCGCGGGGACGAACGCGCGGGCGGTCGCCGCGCTGCCGAGCAGGTTGACCTCGATGACGCGGGCGAACGTCGCCGCGTCGGAGTACTGGACGGGGCCGCCGGTCGCGATGCCCGCGTTGGCGACGACCAGGTCGATCCGGCCGAACCGGGCGGCGACGTCCGCGGCCGTCGCGTGCATCGCGGCGTCGTCGGTGACGTCCACGGTCCAGTGCGCGGCGTCCGGGCCGCAGCTCTGCGCGGCGGCGGCCAGTTCCTCGGGCTCAAGGCCGAGCAGCGCGACGCGGGCGCCCCGCCGGGCGAGCGACCGCGCCAGCAGCAGACCGAGACCGCGCGCCGCCCCCGTTACCACCGCCACCTGGCCGGAAAGGTCTTCGTTTCGGGTCATCTTGCCTGCACCTGCCCTGCGTCCACGTCTCGATCCCAGTTCCAACTGGGAGCGTAGACCACGGGCTCCGCGCTGTCAGCCCCCGGGTCGCGGGGTGCCGAGGCGGGCCCGCAGCTCCGCCGCCTCCCGGCTGATCCGGCGGTCCATCGCGCGGCCGAAGTGCTCGTCGGCGACCGTCCGCGCCACCGGGCGCAGCCGGTCCACGACGGCCGCGAGCCGTTCCAGCTCGGCGTGCGTCGGCGGCTCGGGGAGGCGGTCCACCAGGTGCGTCCGGACGAGCTGAACGAACCCGAACGCCATCCGGTCGTAGGCGGCCTCCAGCTCCCAGGAGATCGCGAGGATGGACCGCAGCGGGATCCCGGCGCGGACCAGCTCGGCCGTCGCGTCGAGCAGGCGGCGGCTCGTGTGCAGGAGGCGGTCGCCGTCCACGACCAGGTAGCCGAGTTCGACCGCCTCGCGCAGCACCTCGTCGGTGACCTGCTCGCCGAACAGCCCGGCCAGCTCGTCCGGGGAGATCTCGGTGGGGGTCTGCTCGGCCCACGGCGCGGACGTCCACTCGTAGCCGAGCAGCTCGGTCACGTCCCGGCCCTGGCCGGCGGCGGCGAACAGCTCCTCGATGCCGTCCAGGCGGTGGCCGCGCTCGACCAGCTCGCCGATCAGCCGCAGGCGGTCCAGATGCGCCGTCGAGTACCACGCGGTACGGCCCCGGCGCACCGGCGGGGGCAGCAGCCGCCGCTCCTGGTAGTAGCGCAGCGTCCGGACCGGCACGCCCGCCGCGGCGGCCAGCTCCTCCACGCGGTACTCGGCCCGTGTCTCGTCCATGCCCGGGAGGATACGGGCAGCGCCCGGGAGGCCCGGGAGGCCCGGGAGGTCGGTCGGGGTCGGTTGGTCGGGGTCGGTTGGTCGGGGTCGGTTGGTCGGGGCCGGTTGGTCGGGGCCGGTTGGTCGGGGCCGGCCGGCCGGGGCCAGCGCAGCCTCAGTCGACGCTGGCGCGGTAGGTCTCGACGGCGAAGCGCAGGCGCGCCTCGACCAGGCCGTCCTCGCTCGGCGGGCAGGACAGCTCGCCGCGCGCCCGCTCGACCAGCGCGTCGTCGTCGGCGGCGCGGTCCTCGGCGGCGAGTTGCGCGACCAGCGCCAGCAGCTCGGGACGCTTGTAGGTCACGATCGACCGGCCGTGCGCCTCGGACTCGTCCGCGCGCTCGGGCTCGGGGCCGGGCTCGTCGGCCAGCGACCGCACCTTCGCGAACCGGTCGCGCAGCAGCGTGTAGAGCGTCGTGGTCGGGGTGACGAGGTCGCGCAGCGCGGGCGGCAGCGCGTCCGGTGCCGGGGACCGCTCCGGCGGCGGCAGCGGCGGGCCCGCCGCGCCGAGCAGCACGACGCGCGGCGCGAGCCAGAGCAGGAACAGCGCCTCGGCGCCCGCGCCGTGCTCGCCGTCGACCAGGACGACGTCGAAGGAGTCCGGGCCGGGCGGCAGGACGTCCGGGACCTGCCAGAGCGGGACGATCCACGCCGGGACGACGCCGGGACGGTCGCTCCACGCCTGCCACGCGCGGGCCGCGGTCAGCTCGGCGGCGAGCGCGCGGTGCCGGTCGGCGGCCTCGGCGGCGTCCGCGCGCAGCGTCTCCGGCGACGGCGCGACCGGCGCGGGGCCGGGGAGTGCGGCGGCCCGCCACGCCTCGTCCCAGGTCGCGACGCGGTCCGTCCAGTCCTCGCCGTCGCGCAGCAGGTCGGCCAGC
Source organism: Actinomadura rubteroloni (assembly GCF_002911665.1). Taxonomy (NCBI): domain Bacteria; kingdom Bacillati; phylum Actinomycetota; class Actinomycetes; order Streptosporangiales; family Thermomonosporaceae; genus Actinomadura; species Actinomadura rubteroloni. The sequence goes on along the minus strand of NZ_MTBP01000001.1, from coordinate 2,102,051 downwards.
TCGGAGTGGACGAACTCCACGCGCTCCAGCAGCTCGTCCCGGCGGAGCTGCGCGGCGCGCCGGTGCCGGGCCTCGGCGAGCCCGGCCAGCGCGTGCCCGTACGCGGCGGCGTCGCGCGCGTCGATCGCGGCCCGCGCGGCGGTCAGCTCGGGCGGGTCGCTGCGCGAGACGGGGATGGAGTCGCGCAGCGCGGCGAGGTCGCCCGCCGCCCGCTCGATGCCCTGGCCGAGCAGGACGTGCTCCAGCCCCGCCGAGTAGCCGTACCACTGGAGCGGATGGGTGATCTGGACCGGCAGCCCGGCGGCGGCGATCAGCTCGACCGACTCCTCCACCGCCGGCTTCACCGACCGCACCCGCTCCAACCGCAGATGGGCGCGGCGGAACCGCGCGACGCGCTCGGGCAGCGGCACGTCGGCGGGGAACGACACGCCCGCGTCCTCCCACGCCGCCTGCAGCTCGCGGCAGGTCAGCAGGACCATGACGTGGGTGTGCAGGGCGTCCAGGCGGTCCACGGTGACGACGGACTCGCCGTCCACGAAGCAGCCCGCCAGCAGTTCCGTCGGGCGGTGGACGGGCACCCGCAGCACCCCGCGCCGGGGCGCGACGCCCGCCGCGATCTGCCCGCGCAGCTCACGGGCGTCGGCGGCGAGCAGGCGCAGCGGCGGGTCGCCGGGGGGCAGCTCGATCAGCCGTCCGGCGATCGTCTCCAGCGCCGCCGCGGCCTCCTCGGCGCGGTCGGTCAGCTCCTCCACCCGCGACCACACGCCCGGCCGGCGCCGGGCCAGCAGGTCGGTGAACGCGCGGACGGTCGGGTCAGTGTGCTTCCATCCCGCCGGATGCCCGGTCAGGCCGAGGTCGCGCAACGCCGCGTTGACGACCATCGCGCGCGCGTCGAGCTGGGCGAGGACGCTCGTGTCGCAGCGGCGCAGCGCGGCGGACACCTCGGTGTCGGCGGCGCCCGCGCGCTCGGCGGCGGCGGCCTCCGCCTCGATGAGCGTCCGGACGTAGGGGGCGCTCGGCAGCGTGCCCGGATCGACGTCGCGGTGCCCGGTGCGGTCCGGGCCCCGGTCGGCCAGCAGCCGGACCAGCTCGGCGGCCTCGGGCGCGCCGATCGGCGGCGTCTCCGGCAGCCCCGGACGCGGCGGGATCCAGGACGGGACGGCGGCGGGCTCGTCCCCGGCCTCCACCCGGTCGAGGCGTTCGCGCAGTTCGGCGGCCTCTTGTTCGGCCTCGGCGGTGCGGGCGGCCAGCTCGTCCACGCGGCGGCGCTGCGCGGCCGGGTCGGCGCCCGCCGCGCGGCCCCGGATCGCCTCGGCGACCAGGCCGGACGTCGTCGGCAGCGCGCACAGCTCGGCGATGCCGGGCGCGAGGGCGGCGTGCAGGCGGGCGGCGGACGCGGCGTCGGCGGTGACGGCGAGGACGCGGCTCCCCCGGCCGAGCAGTTCGGCGACGAGCCGGGGCGTGTCGGTCTCCTCGGCGCTGAGCAGCGGGGACGGCGCGTCGGCGGCGAGCAGCGCGCCGAACCCGGCGGGCAGCCACGGCTGGGCGATGATCTCGTCGTAGTAGGCGGCGACGGCGGCGCGTCCGGGCGGGCGGACGACCAGCGCGGGGGCCAGCCGCAGCCGCGCCGCCGGGACGGACGCCGGATGCTCGGGCGCCCAGTCCTCCCGGAAGGCGATGTCCTCGTCGATGAACGCCACGCCGCTCCACTTGCGCAGGACGTCCGAGACCGACGCGTTCAGCCCGAACCCGCGCCCGTTCTCGACGGCGTCGCGGACCCACGCGGTGCGGTCGGGGGTGAAGCCTTCCACGCCGTCCAGGAGTTCGCGGTCGCGCAGGCCCGTGCCGCCGGACAGGACGACGTCGACGCGCTCGGACCGCTCGTCCACCACGATCCGGACGGGCGTCGCGAGCAGATGGTCGCGGACGGCGCCGCGCGTGAACAGCCCGGTCGCGAGCACGACCTCCTCGCCGCGCACGGCGGCGAGGTCGCGCAGGGTGCGGTACCAGTGCCGCAGCGCCAGCCACCCGTCGAACTCCTCGATGACGGCGGGCGGGCTGAGCGGGATCATCGGGACGCTGAACAGGACGTCGCCGGGGCCCGCGTCGGTCTCGACGTAGACGTCCCCGGGAAGCTCGGCGAGCCAGTGGACGCGCTCGTAGGCGGCGAGGTCCCGCGCCGGCCCGCGGCGGGCGCGCGCGAGGTCCCGCAGGAACCGCAGCAGCGGTCCCCGATCGGCCCCCGGCCCCTCCTCAGGCACCGCGGCTCCCTCCCCTGCACGTCGCTGAGCCCGATCTAACACCCTGCGCCGACGGCTTCCAAGAGACGAAGAATGATCTTGCTTTACGGGACAGGGAGCCGTCGGCGTCCTGTGGCGCGCGACACTGGCGCGCCGGACGGGCTCATGCTATGCGACCGCGAACCCCGCAGGTCAGGCGCGGGTGAGCAGAGATGAGAGGGTGGTCAGATCGTCCAGGACGTACGTCGCCTCCGCGAGCGCCGGATCGCCGGACTGGATGTGCCCCCACGGCCCCCGGCGCAGGAACGCCGCCTGCATCCCGTAGGCCAGGGCGGGCAGCACGTCGTTGTCCACCCGGTCGCCCACGTACAGGATGCGCTCCGCCGGGACGCCGGCCAGCCGCGCGCAGCGGGCGAAGAACTCCGGGTCCGGCTTCTCGACGCCCCACGCGGCGGAGATGCCGACGACGTCGGCGGGCAGGTCCAGCGCGGCGATCTGCTCGACGGCGGCCGGCGGCTGGTTGCCCGCGATGCCGACGAAGAGGCCCTGCGCGCGGAGCGCGGCCAGGCACGCGCGGGCGTCGGGGTACAGGTCGGACGCGCCGAAGCCGTTCGGGACGCCCGCCTCCGCCCGCAGTTCCTCCTCGCGGTCCAGGTCGAAGCCGGGGCGGAAGTGGCGGAACGCGTCCATCGCCGAGCCGCCCGTCGCGAGGAACGCGCCGAGCCGGGTGAGGAAGGTGTGGCGCGGGACGCCCAGCCAGTCGGCCCAGCGGCCGTAGATCTCGTTCTCGCTGATCAGCGTCTCGCCGACGTCGAAGAAGACCGCTTCCACCGGCGCGGGGGGCGGCGGCGTCACGGCAGGTCGACCGACTCTCCGGGCGCGAGGCGGCGGAAGTCGCCGCCGACGTCCTCGCCCGCCTTCCCGACGTGCATCGTGACCACGGGGAGGCCGTTCTCGTTCAGCAGGCCGTCGTGGATGGCGTACGCGCGTGCGGGACGGATCGCCCGGACGTACTCGTACATCTCCGGGACCTTCATCCACGGCGCGTTGGCCGGGAGGCACAGCGTCGGGACGGGCTCGTCCGGAATGGTCAGCGCGTCGCCGGGATGGAACACCTCGCCGTCCACCAGGAACCCCGTGTTCGGGATCGGCGGGACGTCCGGGTGCAGGATCTCGTGGTCGCGGCCGTACACGTGGACGTCGAAGCCCGCGACCGTCACCGCGTCGCCGTGCCCGACCTCGTGGACGCGTTCGCCCACGTCGGCGATCTGCGCGGCCACGTCGCGGGACGCCCACACCTCCAGGCGCGGGTCGTCGGCGAGGGCCTGCCGGACGCGTTCGGGGACGAAGTGGTCGAAGTGCTCGTGCGTGAGCAGGATCGCGTCCGCTCCGTCGAGGATGCCCGGTTCGTCGCTGAAGGCGCCCGGGTCGATGACGATCGCCCGTCCGTCCTTCTCCAGCCGCACGCAGGCGTGGCCGAACTTGGTGAGCCGCATGATCGTCATCCTTTCACGCGGCCGGCGATCACCGCGCGGCGAGCACGACGAGCAGGACCGCCACGGCGAGCGCGAGCAGCGTGAGCGCGCAGAACGCCGCGACGACCGCGCAGCCCAGCCGGCGCGGGCGGGCGCGGTCGTCGGAGGTCACACCGCAAGCCTGCCAGACGCCGGGGCCGGGACGACGGCGCGTCCCGGCCCCGGCGGACGGCGGCTCAGACCGGCTCGGTGCCGTCGGCGATGGTGAACGCCACGTCGCCCTGCGGGTCCACCTGCGCGTCGAGCGTCTTGTCGTTGAGCAGGACCGCCACCTCGGGGTCCAGGTACACCTTCGCGCCCTCGGCCTCGACGACCTCGTCGCCCGCCTCGGGCGCGGGCGCCACCGACAGGCGCAGGGCGTCGGAGCCGTTGAGGCCGGACTCGATGCGGATGCCGGTGTCCGGCGGCAGTTGCGGGTCGGCGGTCACGGTCCGGATCACCTGGACGGCTCCGGTGGTGAGCGTCAGCATGTGGGCGGGCTCCCTTGAAAGGCTCATCGGACCTGACCCACCCTCCCCGGGCCTCCCGGCACTAAACACCCGGCGCCAGGGCCCGCACCGCCTCGGCGGGACCGAGCCCGCCGCCGGGGACGATCGCGAGGACCGGCGTCGTCAGGCCGTTGTCGGTGTACTCGCGGACGCGGGCGCGGCAGTCGGCCGGGGAGCCGTGGACGACGAGGTCGTCCACCACCGCGTCCGGGATCGCCGCGAGCGCGCCCTGCCGGTCGCCCGCCGCCCACGCCGCGTTCATCGGCGCCAGCGCCTCGCCCCGGCCCAGCCACTCGTGGAACGCGCGGTAGACCGGGACGGTCATGTACGCGGCGATCATCCAGCGGCCGATCGCGCGGGCCTCTTCGGCGTCCTCGGTCGGGCAGACGAACAGCCGCGCGACCAGTTCGGGCTCGTCGCCGAGCGCGGCGCGGACGGTCGCGACGTCCTTGGGCGCGAGCCAGTTGGTGATCGCGGCGTCGGCCTCGCGGGCGGCGAGCCGCAGCATTCCGGGGCGCAGCGCGGCGAGCGCGATCGGCGGCGGGGACGCGGGCGCGGTCTCCAGCCGGAAGCCCTTCACCGCGAACGTCTCGTACTCCTCGGTGACCTTCTCCCCGGCCAGCGCGCGGCGCAGGAACCGCAGGGTGTCGCGGGTGCGCTTGTACGGCTCCTCAAACGGAACGTTGTTCCAGTTCTGGACGATCGCGGGCGAGGACGTCCCGATGCCGAGCACGAACCGTCCCGGCGCGAGGTCGGCGAGCGTCGCGGCCTGCTGCGCGAGCAGCGCCGGGCCGCGCGTGTAGACGGGCACGATCGCGGTCGCGAGCCGCAGCGTCGGCGCCCACTGCGAGGCCAGGGCGAGCGGGGTGAACGCGTCGGCGCCGTTGGTCTCGGCCGTCCACGCGTCGGTGTAGCCGAGGGCGGGCAGTTCGTCCACGAGCGCCCGGTGCTCGGCGAGCGGGAGCCCGGTCAGCGGAATCGTCAGTCCCCAGCGCGACATGGTCAGGGTCTCCTTCTTCAGGCGATGGCGGGACGGACGAGCGAGCCGCCGTCCACGACGATGGTCTGGCCGGTGGTCCACGCGGCGGCGTCGCCCGCGAGGAACACGACGGCGTTCGCGATGTCCTCGGGCTCGCCGAGACGTCCGAGCGGGAGCGCCTTGCCGAGCGCGTCCTCGTTCTCCTCCCACAGCGCGCGGGCCAGCGCCGTCTTGACGAGGCCGGGCGCGATGCCGTTGACGCGGACCTTCGGGCCGAGTTCCATCGCGAACTGCCGGGTCAGGTGGATGACGGCGGCCTTGGTGGCGTTGTAGTAGCCGATGCCGTGCTCGGTGACCATGCCGCCGACCGACGCGATGTTGACGATCGCGCCGCCGCGCTCGCGCATCGAGCGGTCCCAGGCGAGCTGCGTCCACTGGACGATCGCGAACTGGTTGACCTGGACGGTCTTGGCGGCGGCTGCGGCGTCGATCTCCACCAGCGGGCCGTAGTGCGGGCTCGTCCCGGCGTTGTTGACCAGGACGTCCAGGCTCCCGAACTCCGCCACGGCGGCGTCCACGCACGCGGCGGCCTGCTCGGCGTCGCCCACGTGCGCGGCTTTCGCGAGGACGCCCACGCCGGGGCTGGCGGCGCGGATCTCTGCGGCGACGGCGTCCAGCGCGTCCTGGCGGCGCGACGACAGGACGACGTTCGCGCCCTCGGCGGCCAGCGCCAGCGCGGTCGCCCGCCCGATGCCCCGGGAGGCGCCCGTGACGAGGGCGGTCTTCCCTTCGAGTCCTGTCCGCATGACGCTCCCCTGTCCCGTGTGGCCGGATCCGTCCCACTGTAGCGAAGTGACTGACGCGTCAGTTAGCTCCCACCAGGAGCGCCCGGCACGGGGCTTCATGTGCTCGTCCTGTTCGGCGTTGCGCGCCTCGCCGCCATGACGATGGACGAGCGCGTCTTGCACATTCCCGGCAGACAAACCACTAAGAGAGCGGATTCGGCGCCTTCCGGGCAAGGAACGGAGCCCAATGCCGGACACGGTGGGCATGCCGCGTGAGACGATCCCCGCGAAGGCAGGAACGAGCGACGGAGCGACGATGCCCGAGCACCCGCCCGCCGACCGGCCGTCCCCCGACGTGGAACGGCTCCCCTCCGGACGGCACCGGCTCCCGCGCGCCTTCGTCACCGAACACCAGCGCCGCCGCATCCTCGGCGCCGTCGTCGCCGTCGCGGGCGTCCACGGATTCGGGCAGCTCACCGTGGACGCGATCATCGCGCGGGCGGGCGTCTCGCGCGCCACGTTCTACATGCACTTCCGCAACAAGGACGACGTGTTCCTGCGCGCCTGCGACGACCTGGCCGCGCGGACCGCGCGCCGCGTCGCCGCCGCCCGCCGCGACCAGCCCGACGCGCTGCGCCGGATGACCGCCGGCCTCGGCGCTCTCCTGTCCCACCTCGCCGCCGACCCGCCCGCCGCCCGAACCTGGATGGTCGAGTCGATGGCGGCGGGCACCGAGGCCGCCGCCCGCCGCGACGCCGCACTCGGGACACTCGCCCGGCTCGTCGCCGCCGACCTGCGCGAACTCGACCCCCGCCACCCCGACCCCGACCTCACCGCCGAAACGATCACCGGCGGCGTCTACCAGGTCCTCGCCACCCGCATCCGCCGCGGCGAGACCGCAGCCCTCCCCGACCTGCTCCCCCGCCTCATCACAGCGGTCTTCATGAAAATCCCGGCCTGCTGCGCCCGCTAGCCCCGCGTGGGGATCCCTGGACCTTCAGGTGTCGAGGATCAGTTCCAGGAGTTCGTCCGGAGCGAGGAAGCCGGACCGCTGGTAGAGGGGGGCGCTGCGGTCGGAGGGCCACACGATCAGCGTGCCGACGGCGCCGGCGCGTGCGTGGTCGGTCAGCGCCTGGAGGAGCGCCGTCCCGATGCCGCGGTCGCGGTGGGCGGGGGCGACGTAGAAGTTCGTCACGTAGCCGATCGGGGCGGTGTCGCCGTGGGGATCGGGCATCCGCTCGACCGGTTGCAGGAAGACATGGCCGCGGATCGCACCTGCCGCTTCCGCGACCCATGCCGACCAGCGTCCGTCGGCAAGACGGTCGTGGATCCAGGACTCGGCCTGCCGGAGGAACACGGCCGCGTCCGGTGGCTCCGGGACGCCCTCGTCCTCTTGCTTGAACGCCCAGCGCAACTCGGCGAGGGACGGCGCGTCCGCGGGCAGGGCCCGTCTCACGTCGAAGTCCATGATCACGCGGAGAGTCTCTCGCGGCCGCGTCCGCCGGCTCGTCAGCGGGCGGTGCGGGCGGCCTTGAGGGCCCAGGCGATCAGCGGGGCCTGGAGGGGGAGGCGGGCGTAGGCGCCTGCGCGGAGCGGGAGGGGCTTGGTGCGCCAGTCGCGGGCCATCTTCACGTTCGCCGGGAAGACGGCGGCCATGAGCGCGGCGGTCGCGTAGCCGCCCGCGCGGCGGGTGCGGGGCAGGGCGAGGGCCGCCGCGCAGGCCAGTTCCGCGACGCCGCTGGCGTAGGTCCAGGCGCGCGGCGAGCCGGGCAGGCCGCGCGGGATCAGCGCGTCGTAGGGGCGCGGGACGGCCAGGTGCAGGGTCCCGGTCGTGGCGAGGACGCCGGCGAGGGACAGTGCGGCGCGGGGCGAGTCGGTCATGGAGGGAGTTTGCACCATCGGTCCAGCGTGGCGCGCGTCTCGTGGTGGACGTCACCGTCCGGTTCGTGGCCGGACGGGGTATTTTTTGTACTGACCAGTCAGTTCAAAAAGGGGAGGGCGAGGTGGCCGCTGAACGGGCGGGTGCTGCCCGCGCCGCCGCCGTCGAAACCGCGGGGCTCACGCTGCGCGGGCCGCGCGGGGCCGTCTACCGCGACGTCACGCTGCGCGTCCCGGCGGGCGGGCTCGTCGCGCTCGCCGGCATCGCGGGCTCGGGACGGACCGCGCTGCTGCTCACCCTCGGCGGGCGGATGCGCCCGTCGTCCGGGACCGCCGTCGTCGGCGGGCATCCGCTGCCGCGCCGGATGCGCGCCGTCCAGCGGGTCGCCGCGCTCGGCGTCGTGACGGGCGTGACGGACCTGGAGCCCGCGCTGACCGTCGGCGAGCACGTCGGCGAGGCGCTGGACCTGCACGACGGGCTGTTCGGCCGGTGGCGGCACCGGGACCGGCGGATCGGCGCCGCGCTGGACCGCGTCGGCCTGGACGTCCCGCTCCGCACCCGCGCGGACGAGCTCGCGCCCGACGACGCCCGGCTGCTCGGCGCCGCGCTCGCGCTCGTCGGCGACCCCGGCCTGCTGCTGCTGGACGACGTGGACGAAGGGCTGCCGCCCGTCCGGCAGCGCGCCCTGTGGGAGCGGCTGCACGCCCTCGCCGGGGACGTCACGATCATCGCGGCCTGCCACGATCCCGGCCCCGCCGACGGGTTCGCGCAGGTCGTCGCACTGCCCGACCCGCGTCCCGTGGAGGCGTCGCGATGAGGCTCCCCGCCCTGTCCGTCGGCGCGCTGGAACTGCGCCGTCTCGGCCGCCACAAGCTCACGATGGCCGCGCTCGCCTCGCTCCTGCTGCTCCCGCTGCTCTATGCCGGGCTCTACCTGTGGTCGTTCTGGGATCCGTACTCGCGGCTCGGCCATGTGCCGGTCGCGCTGGTGAACGACGACCGTCCGGCCGGGCGCGTCCACGCGGGCGCCGACCTGGCGTCGGAGCTGAAGGACCGGCGCGTCTTCGCCTGGAAGTCCGTGGACGCGGCGGCGGCCCGCGACGGGCTCGCCCACGGCCGCTACTACATGGTCCTGACGATCCCGTCCGACTTCAGCGCGCGGATCAACGCGCCGTCCGGGAGCGGGACGCCGTCCCCCGCCGGGCTGCGGCTGGACCTGGACGACGCCAACAACTACGTCGTCGGGACGCTCGCGCAGTCGGCGTTCAAGGAGATCAGCGCGGCGGCGGGCGCCAAGGCCACCCGCACCTACCTCGACCAGATCTTCCTGTCCTTCGGGACGCTGCACGACAAGCTCGACCAGGCCGCGCGGGGCGCCGACAAGCTCGCCGACGGCTCCGGCAAGGCGCACGACGGCGCGGGCGAGCTCGCGGCGGGGCTGAAGACCGCCAAGGACGGCAGCGCGCAGCTCACGTCCGGACTGGGCGAACTCCAGGACGGCACGCGCCAGGTCGCGGCGGGCACCGGGAAGCTCGCCGCGTTCGTGGACCGGACGAGCGACACGATCGTCCCGCTGCTGCGCGACCACGCCCCCGAGATCCGCGACGCGGCGCTGCTCGTCGCCCGGGGCGCCGACGCGCTCGCCGCCAACGCCGGCGCCCTGCCGCAGCAGACGCGCGCCGCCGTCCGGCAGGCCGAGCAGGCGCGGGACGAACTGCGCGCCACGCTCGCGGCCCGCCCCGACATCCCCGCGAACGTCCGCGAAAATCTGCTGCGCGCGTCCGACCGGGTCGTCGCGCTCGCCCGGCAGGTGGACGGCTACGTCCGCGCCCACACCGCCGACCTGCGCGCCCTCGCCGCCGACGCGCGGACCATCGCGCAGCAGGCGAGGAAGGTCGCGGCGGCGGCCCCCGGCCTCGCCGCCAAGGTCCAGAACGCGCGCGCCGACGTCGACCGCCTCAACGCGGGCGCCCACCGGATCAACACCGGCACCGGCCAGCTCCTCGCCGGATCCACGCAGCTCACCGGCGGCCTCGGCACGCTGTCGGGCGGCGCGGTGACGCTCGGCACGGCGCTCGCGCAGATCGCCGACGGGAACCGCTCGCTCGCGTCCGGCCTGGACGACGGCGTGCGGCAGGTCCCCGACTACGGCGCGGGCGAGCGGGCCGGACGCGCCGACATGATGAGCGACCCCGTCCGGCTGACCAGCGTGAAGGAGAACCCGGCGCCCAACTACGGGACGGGCTTCGCGCCGTTCTTCATCCCGCTCGCGCTCTGGGTCGGCGCGATGTTCGTCTACATGATGCTGCGCCCGCTCGGCGCCCGCGCGCTCGCGAGCACCGCCCCGGCTTGGCGCGTCGCGCTGGCGGGCTGGCTGCCGGGCGCGGCGGTCGGCGCGGGCCAGGTGCTCGTCCTGCTCGGCGTGCTGCACTTCGCGCTGGGCCTGGACGCCGTCCGCTGGCCCGGCCTGATCGCGTTCCTCGTGCTCGCGGCGGCGGCGTTCCAGGCGATCGTCCAGTGGGCGAACGCGCGGTTCGGGCCGGTCGGCCGGGTGATCGCGCTCGCGCTGCTGATGCTCCAGCTCACGTCGGCGGCCGGGACGTACCCGATCGAGACCAGCCCCGGCTTCTTCGGCGCGATCCGCCCGTTCCTGCCGATGTCGTGGGTGGTGGACGGCGTCCGGCGCCTGGTCAGCGGCGGCGACCTGACCCCCGTGTGGCAGGGTGGGGCCGTGCTGGCCGCGTTCCTCGCGGGCGCGCTCGCGCTCACCGCGCTCGCCGCCCGGCGCGGCCGGGTCTGGACGATGGCGCGCCTGCATCCGGCGCTGCGCCTGTGAGGGAGGGGCCGGTGAGCCGGGGCACGACGCGCGAGCGGCTGTTCACCGCGGCGATCGACCTGATCGCCGAACGCGGGTTCGCCGCGACGACCGTGGACCGGATCGCCGAGCGCGCCGGGGTCGCCAAGGGCACCGTCTACTACAACTTCGGCAGCAAGTCCGCGCTGTTCGACGCGCTGCTGGACTTCGGGATCACCCGGTTCGCGCGGCGGCTGCGGGACGCGGCGGCGGGCCTGCCCCCGGACGCGGCACTCGACGCGGTCGTCCGCGAGGAACTGGCGTTCCTCGCCGAGCACGAGGCGTTCGCGCGGCTGCTCATCGCGGAGACGTGGCGGCAGGGCGGCGGCGACTGGCAGCACGCCGCGCTGATGATCCGCGAACGCGTCGTCGGCGCCGTCGCGGACGTCCTGCGCGGGGCCGTGGACGCGGGCCTGCTCCGCGCCGACCTGGACGTCCCGACGGCCGCGTCGGCGGTGTTCGGGATGGTGCTCGTCGTCGGGCTGGACTGGCGGGCGCTCCAGCCGGGCCGTCCGCGCGCCGAGGTGGAGGCGACGCTGCTGGACCTGCTGCGCGGACGCCTCGCCGCGGTCTGAGCTAGAGGACGTGGTCGAGGAACGCCCGCGTCCGCGCCTGCTCGGGATCGGCGAGCAGCCGCGCGGGCGGGCCGGACTCCACGACGCGGCCCTCGTCCAGGAACACGACCCGGTCGGCGGCCTCGCGCGCGAAGCCCATCTCGTGGGTGACGACGACCATCGTCATGCCCGTCCCGGCGAGGTCGCGCATGACGCCGAGGACCTCGCCGACCAGTTCGGGGTCCAGCGCGCTCGTCGGCTCGTCGAACAGCATGACGGCCGGTTCCATCGCGAGCGCGCGGGCGATCGCGATGCGCTGCTGCTGCCCGCCGGAGAGCTGCCGGGGATAGGAGTCCTCGCGTCCGGCGAGGCCGACGCGCGCGACGAGCGCCCGCGCGCGCTCCCGCGCGTCGGCCCGGCTCAGCCGCCGCACCGCGACCGGCGCCTCCACCAGGTTCTCCAGGACGGTCAGGTGCGGGAACAGGTTGAAGTTCTGGAACACCATCCCGATCCCGGCGCGCTGCCGGGCGACCTGACGCGGCTTGAGCTCGTGCAGCGCGTCCCCGTGCCGCCGGTAGCCGATCAGGTCGCCGCCGACGTGGACCGTCCCGGCCGCGATCGGCTGGAGATGGTTGACGCAGCGCAGCAGGGTCGACTTGCCCGACCCCGACGGCCCGATCAGGCAGACGACCTCACCCGCCGCCACCTCCAGGTCCACGCCGCGCAGCACGTGCGTCGCGCCGTAGTAGGCGTGCAGGCCGCGGATCGAGACTCCGGCGCTCATGGGGCGTCCTCCGTCGCGGGCCGCGCTCGTCCGAGCCGCGCCCGTAGTGCCGTTCCAGCGCGAACTGGCCCGCCGACAGCACGGACGCGACGACGAGGTACCACAGCGTCGCGACCAGCAGCAGCGGGATGATCAGGAAGTTGCGGCCGTAGATCAGCTCGGCCGAGTACAGGACGTCCCCGACGCCGATCACGCTGACCAGCGTCGTGGACTTCAGCAGGCTGACGATCTGGTTCCCGGCGTTCGGCAGGATCGTCCGCATCGCCTGCGGCAGGACGATCCGGCGCAGCGTCCGGAACCGGCTCAGGCCGAGCGCCTGCGCCGCCTGCGTCTGGCCCACGTCCACGCCGAGGATGCCGCCGCGGACGATCTCCGCCGCCAGCGCCGCCTCGTGGACGGTCAGCCCGATGATCGCGGCGGTGGTCGCGCCGATGAGGTCCTTGGCGTCCACCTGCACGAACGTCGGCCCCCACGGGATGCCGAGGCCGAGCTTCGGGTACAGCGCGCCGATGTTGAACCACACGAGAAGCTGCACGAGCAGCGGCGTGGACCGGAACAGCCAGATGTAGCCGAGCGCCGCGCCGCGCAGCACGGCGTTCCGCGACATGCGGCAGATCGCGAGGACGGTGCCGAGCAGGAAGCCGAGAACGAACGTCAGGCCCGTCAGCCACAGCGTCATGTAGAGACCGCGCACGATGGACTTGCTCGTGAAGTAGGCCCCGACGACGTCCCACTGCATCGCGTCGTTCGTCGCCAGCGACTGCGCGGCGAACACGGCGAGGAACGCCACGACGGCGGCGGAGACCCACTGGCCGGTGCGGCGGACGGGCACGACGCGCGGCGGCGGCTCCTCCTGGACGGGAGCCTCCAGCGGCAGCAGCGATTCGGACACGGCTCAGTCCGCCGGTTCCAGCACGACGAGCACCTGGTCGGCGGCCACGACGTCGCCGAGCGCGCAGCGGACCTCGCCGACCGTCCCGGCCGTGGCGGCGAGGACGCGGTTCTCGGTCTTCATCGCCTCCACCACCGCGACCGTCTGCCCGCTCTCGACCGTGTCGCCGACCGCGACGGGCAGCGCGACGACCGTGCCGGGCATCGGGGCGGCGACGGCACCGACCGCGTCCTCCCCTGAGCCGTCCGCCGCCGCGCCGCGCGCGAGCCGGACGCGGACGCCGCCGACCGCCAGCTCCACCGCGTCCGGCGCGTGCAGCCCGGCCCACGGGACCGCGCCGATCCGGCCGTGGAACAGGTCGCCGTCGGCCGTGACCGTCACGCGGTGCCGGTCGCCCGCCACCGCCACGTCGACCGCGACGTCGGGCCCGGCGGTCCGGACGCCGGTCAGCACGGCCTCCAGCCGCCGGGGGCCGTCCCGGCTGACGACGCGGCCGAGCGGCGCCGCCGGATCGAGGAAGGCGCGGTCCAGCGGGCCGGCCGCGCCGCCCCACGGCGACCGCGCCGCGCCGCTGAGCCGCCGCACCTCGATCGCCGCCGCGCACGCGGCGGCGGCCGGGACCGGGTCCGCGCCGGCGCGCGCCGCCAGGAACTCCCCGACGACCTCGGTGTCGAGCGCGCCGGACCGCACGCGCGGCTCGGCGAGCAGGTCGGCGAGGAAGCCGAGGTTGGTGGTGAGGCCGAGGACGGCCGTGCCGCACGCCGCGTCCGCGAGGCGCGTCAGCGCGGCGGCGCGGTCCGGGCCGTGCGCGACGAGCTTGGCGATCATCGGGTCGTAGAAGGACGGCACCTCGCCGCGCTCGTCGAACGCCGCGTCCACGCGCACGCCCGACGGCCACCGCACGACCTCGGCCGTCCCCGGCGCGGGCCGGAAGTCGGCGTCCGGGTCCTCGGCGTAGACGCGGGCCTCGACGGCGTGGCCGTGCCGGCGGATCTCGTCCTGCCGCAGCGGCAGCGGCTCCCCTGCGGCGACGCGGAGCTGCCATTCGACCAGGTCGACGCCGGTGACGGCCTCGGTGACCGGGTGCTCGACCTGGAGCCGGGTGTTGGCCTCGATGAAGAAGAAGTGGTCGTCGGCGTCGAGCAGGAACTCGAACGTCCCGGCGTTGACGTACCCGACGGCCCGCGCGCCGCGCACCGCCGCGTCCAGAAGTTCGGCGCGGACCGCGCCTGGCAGCCGCGCCGCCGGGGCCTCCTCGACGATCTTCTGGTGGCGGCGCTGGAGCGAGCACTCGCGCTCGAAGAGGTGGACGACGTCGCCGTGCTCGTCCCCGAACACCTGCACCTCGACGTGGCGCGGACGCGGGACGTACCGCTCGGCGAGCAGCCGTCCGTCGCCGAACGCGGCGCGGGCGAGCCGGACGGCGCCCGCGACGGCCCCGTCCAGGTCGGCGTCCCGCTCCACGATCACCATGCCCTTGCCGCCGCCGCCCGCGACGGGCTTGAGGATGACCGGGTAGCCGATCGCGGCGACGGCGGCGCGCAGTTCGCCCGCCGACTCCGACGCGTCCGGCGTGCCGGGCAGGACGGGCACGCCGGACGCCGCCATCAGCGCCCGCGCCCCCGCCTTGTCGCCGAGCGCCGCGATCGTCTCCGGCCGCGGCCCGATCCACGTCAGGCCCGCCCCGGTCACGGCCGCCGCGAACTCGGCGCTCTCGGACAGGAACCCGTAGCCGGGGTGGACGGCGTCGCAGCCCGTCGCCGCCGCCGCGTCCAGCAGCGCCTCGATCCGCAGGTAGCTGCCGGCGGCGGGCGCCGGGCCGATCTCGACCGTCTCGGCGGCGCCGTCCAGATGCGCCGCGCCCCGGTCCGCCTCCGAATGGACGGCCACGAACTCGACGCCGAGCGCGCGGCAGGTGCGGGCGACGCGGCGGGCGATCTCGCCCCGGTTGGCGATGAGGATCCGTTTCAGCATGGCGTCACATCCGGAAGACGCCGAAGCGCGTCGCGCGCTTCGGGGCGGTGGCGGCGAGGGCGAGGGACAGCGACAGCCACTCGCGGGTCTCGGACGGGTCGATCACCGCGTCCACCCAGAGCCGGGCGGCGACGTACAGGGGGCGTCCCTGCCGCTCGTAGTCCTCGCGGATGGGGCGCTTGAACTCCTCCTCCTCGGCCGGGTCGACCGCTCGGCCCCGCTTCTCCAGTTGCTCGGCGCGGATCAGCGCCATCACGGTCGCGGCCTGCTCGCCGCCGATCACCGAGGTCTTCGCGTTCGGCCACATCGCCATGAGCTGCGGGCCGATCGACCGGCCGCACATCGCGAGGTTGCCCGCGCCGTAGCTGCCGCCGATGAGGACGCTGAACTTCGGCACGCGGACGGTCGAGGCGGCGTTCACCATCTTCGCGCCGTGCTTGGCGATGCCGCCCGCCTCGTACTCGGCGCCGACCATGAACCCGTTGATGTTGTGCAGGAACAGCAGCGGGATGTCGCGCTGGGCGCACAGCTCGATGAAGTTCGCGGCCTTCTGCGCGCTCTCGGAGAACAGGACGCCGTCGTTGATGAGCACGCCCACGGGGAAGCCGCCGATGTGGCCCGTCCCGCACACGATCGTGGTGCCGTAGCCGGCGCGGTATTCGGTGATCTCGCTGCCGTCCAGCAGGCGGGCCAGGATCTCCCGCGCCGGGATCGGCTCGCGCGGGTTCGCGCTGATGATGCCCGCGATCTCGCGCGGGTCGTGGCGCGGCGGACGCGGGGTGCGCGGCGGCACGGCGAGCGCGCCCTGCCCGCGCCGCGCGGTGATCTCCCGGACGAGCGCGAGCGCGTGGTCGTCGTCGGCCGCCAGATGGTCGGCGACGCCGCTGGTGCGGGTGTGCAGGTCCGCGCCGCCGAGCGTCTCGGCGTCCACGGTGACGCCGGTCGCGGCCTTGACGAGCTGCGGCCCGCCGAGGAACACCGACCCGGTGCCGCGCACCATGACCGTCTCGTCGCTCATCGCCGGGATGTACGCGCCGCCCGCCGTGCACGACCCCATGACGGCCGCGATCTGCGGCAGCCCGAGCGCCGACATCTCCGCGATGTTGCGGAAGATGCGCCCGAAGTGATGGGAGTCGGGGAAGATGTCCTCCTGCATCGGGAGGAACACGCCGCCCGAGTCGACCAGCGAGATGCTCGGCAGGCCGTGCTCGCGCGCGATCTCCTGGGTGCGCAGGTGCTTGCGGACGGTCAGCGGATAGTACGTCCCGCCCTTGACCGTGGCGTCGTTGGCGAACACCGCGACGGGCTGCCCCGCCACGACGCCGATCCCCGTGACCAGGCCCGACGACGGGACGGGCTGGTCGTACACCTCGTGCGCCGCGAGCTGCCCGACCTCCAGGAACGGCGTCCCCGGGTCCAGGAGCCGCGCGACGCGCTCGCGCGCGGTCAGCTTGCCGCGCGCCGCGTGCTTCGCGCGGGCCTTGGCGCCGCCCCCGGCGACCGCCGCCGCCCGCGCCGCCGCGATGGGCGCGCGCAGTTCGTCGTAGGCGGCGGCGTTGCGCAGGAACTCGGAACCGGACGGATTGACGCGGGAACGCAACAACGTCATCGCGAAGCCCCCTTCGAGAGCGTGGTGCCGCGCACCAGGAACCAGGCGAGCGCGCTCAGCGCGGCGGCCGTCGCCGACCAGGCCAGCTCGGCGCGCAGCGGGGTCGCGGCCAGCGCCGCCAGGCCCGCCGTGGACTGCTGGACGAACCCGCACAGCGCGATCGCGTACGCGCCGTGCGCGGGGTCGGCGCTCGCGGCGGCGGCCATGCTGTTGGGGAACAGCACCGCCTGCCCGAACGTGGTGACGCAGTACAGCGCGATGAACGCGGTGAGGGCCGGGACGCGTCCGGCGTCCAGCGACCACAGCACGACCATCGCCAGGCCCGAGCCGGTCATGATGAGCGCGCCCGTCCGCATGAGGCGGCCCGCGCCGAACCGCGCGACCGTCCGGTTGACGGTCATCGCGCCCGCGAAGTAGGCGGGCGCGAGCAGCAGGCCGACGCCGCCGTAGGCGTCCGCCGCGAGCCCGAAGTGCTGCTGGAACACGAACGGCGCGACCTCCTGGAGGACGACGACCGTCGCGAACCCGAGCCCGCCCGCGTACGTCGGCAGCGCGAACCCGGGCGTCCGCAGCAGCCGCAGCCCGACGCGGAACACGTTGCCCGCCTCCCCCGCCGGGCGCGCCGGGCCGAACGGCAGCGCGAACGACGTCGCGATCGCCGCCGCGCCGACGACGGCGAGCACCACGAACCCGAGCCGCCAGTCGGCGTACCGGGTGAGCAGGCCGCCGGTGAACTGGCCGCCGCCGAGCGCGGTGATGAACGCGATCGACAGCACCGACAGCCGCCGCGCGAGCTGGTCGCCGGAGCCGAGGTCGCGGACGGCGATCCGCGCGATGATCGCGCTGCCGCCCGCGCCGATGCCCTGGAGCGCGCGCAGGACGAGCAGCAGCGCGGGCGATGTCGTCACGGCCAGCGCGACGCAGCACGCGACGAACAGGCCGAGCGAGGCCAGCAGCGGGCCGCGCCGTCCGTACCGGTCGGCGGCCCGGCCCCACGGCACGACGGGCGCGGCGGCGCCAATGACGAACACCGAGATCGACGCCCCGGCGAAGCCGCGCGACACGTCCAGCTCGCGCATCACGGCGGGCAGCGCCGGAAGGTAGATCGTCGTCGCCATCTGGGCCATGAAGACGACCAGGCACGACCAGAGCAGCACGCGCCGCGCGTCGGCCCGCTCCGGCGCGCGGCGGTCCGCGACGGCCTCAGCCACGTTCGTCTCCGCGCAGTTCGTTCAGCCGCGCGCCGAAGCGCTCGATGTCGGCGTCGTCCAGGTTGGCGCGCAGCATGATCCGCAGCCCGGCCCGGCCGCGCGCGATGACGGGGAAGAACAGCGCGGACGTGTAGAAGCCGTCGGCGAGCAGGTCCCGCGCGATGCGGACGGTCGCCTCCTCCGATCCGATGTCGATGAACCGGATCGGCAGGCCGTCGCCCGCGCTCGCCGTCGGGACGAGCCCGTCGAACAGGTCCACCTTCTCCTGGAGTCGCTGCTGGAGCTTCTCCAGCTCGGACGTGCGGTGCAGCGCGGCGGACGCGAGGATCGCGCCGAGCCCGGCCGTGTTGATCCGCTGCGACCAGGTGAGCGGGCCGCCGTAGCGCAGCGCGAGGTCCCGGCGCCGCGCCGACCCGCGCGGGCCGAGGAAGATCGCGCCGCCGGACGCCCCGAAGCCCTTGTTCAGCGACGTGATGAGCAGCGTGCGGTCGTTGATGCCGTCCATTTCCTCCAGGACGAGCCCGCGCCCGTTCGTCCCGAGCGTGGAAATGCCGTGCGCCTCGTCGAAGAACAGGAACAGGCCGTACTTCTCCTGGAGCGCGAGCAGTTCCTTGACGGGGGCGCGCCCGCCCGTGCTGTAGACGCCGTCGGCGACGAACGCGACCTTCTGGTGCTTTCGGCAGAGGTCTTCGAGCGCTTCCAGGTCGTTGTGGCGGATCGTCACGACCTCGGTCTCGTCGGCGACGCTCGGCTTCATCGCGTTGAGGCAGAAATGCGCGTTCTTGTCGAACACCATCAGCGGCGGGACGTCCTCGGTGAACGCGCCGGACGCCACCAGCGGCAGCGCCGACCACGCCGCCGCCGCGCACGACGCCAGCGTCACCGCCTCGACGTCGAACAGGTCCGACAGCGCGTCCTCGGCGCGTTTCAGGATGCCGAAGTGCAGGCGCATCCGGGAGATCGACGTGTTCAGGGAGCGGTTGTCGAGCACCGCCTCGGCGGCGGCCCGGATCAGATCCTCGTGGGAGTCCAGCCCGAGATAGGAGTAGGACGACATGTTGACGAACTCATGGCCGCCCGGCTCCGTGAGGTGACGGCCGTCGCCGAGGTTGGCGGCGACGATCCCCGCCATTCCCTCCGCCGTCGTGACGTCCCAGAAATCGTTGCTGACGCGGATCGTCTTCTTGGTGTTGATAAAGGTGTGCACGGTCGCCTCCGGTGGTGGATCCGGATGTTCAGTCCAGGCCGGGCGGGTTGAGCTGGGAGGTGCTCACCGCGCCCGTCTGCAGCCCCCACGCCTGGAGGATCCGCGCGTAGGTGCCGTCGTCGATGAGCTTCTGCACCGCCTTCTGCAGGACGGGCCCGAGCGCGTCGCCCTTCTTCAGCACGAACCCGACGTGCTCGGAGTTGAGCGTGCCCTTGAACGCGAGCTTGGCGGGCTGCTGCTTGGCGTCGTACTGGGCGCGGATCGCGCTGCGCAGATAGAGGTCGATGCGCTTCTGGTCGAGCGCGAGCGTGAAGGACGCCTGGTCGGGATAGGTCGAGATCTTCCACGGCTGCTTGCCGAGCTTGGCGCAGTCGCCCTCGTGGCTTTGCAGGATTCCGATGAAGCTCGTCCCGGTGGACGTCCCGACCTTCCGTCCGCACAGGTCGGTGAGCTGCGTGACGGCCGGCTGGTTCGTCGCCGGATTGGCGAGGAAGCCGAAACCGTCGTTGTAGTAGGTGACGAAGTCGTAGGTCTTCAGCCGGTCCTTGGTGACGCCGAAATTGCCCTGCGCGACGCGGAACTTCCCGGTCTGGACGCCGACCAGCAGCGAGTCCCACTTCGTCGTGGTCGGCGCGGCGCGGACGCCGAGCACTTTCGCCACCGCGTCGCGGAGGTCGACCTCGATCCCGATCTGGGTCTTGTTGTCGGGGGCGAGGAAGGTGAACGGCGCCCCGACCGTGGAAATGCCGGTCGTGATCGTTCCAGCGGAACGGACGTCGGCGGGGAGCTGCGCGTTGAGCGCGTCATCCTTGGCGACCTTCGCGACCACGGCGGCGGCCGTGGTGCTCCCCGCGACGGCCTCCTTGTCGGTGGCGGAGGCCGGGTCGTCGGTGCCGCACGCGGCCAGGGCCGGGGTCAGCAGGAGCGCCGCCGCGGCAAGGGCGCCGAAACGAAGTCGCATGGTTTTCCCATCACGTTCGGAAGATCATCCGCCAGGAGAGTACGGCGCGTTCCCGAGCAAGGTCAAGTTTCCCTACCTACAAACCATGAAATTTGGTCCCACCTGCGGAGACACCGGCCCGTGCGTGATCATGACCGCTTGGTCAGTATGGCGCCGTAACAGAATTGCGCGGGAATGCCAAGACCTTCCGGCGGCACATTCCCGCTACCGCGAACGCGTTTTAGAACGGTCCAAGCGCGAGTGCTCGTCCCCCGCCGGCGGCTGCGCGCGTCCTTTCGGCGGACGCGGCCGGCGGACCGCCCGCGCATCGCCGGGCCGGGGTCACGGCGCGGGGCGCGTCGCCTCGATCACATCGGGGAGGGCGGCGTTCAGCGCGTCCGCCCAGTCCCGCAGCGACGGCGCGAGGGCGGGCGGGGTCGCGGCGGCGAGCGCGGCGGCGGCCGGTCCCGTGTGGGCGGCCAGCCGGTCCAGCGCGCCGGGAACGGGCGCGACCAGCACCCGCCGCCGGTCGCCGGGGTCGCGGGTGCGGCGGGCGAGCCCGGCCGCCTCCAGCCGGTCGATCACGGCGGTGATCGCGCCGCCGGTCGAGACGCCGACCGCCCGCGCGAGCTGCCCCGGCGTGCGCGGGCCGTCGAGACCGAGCAGGACGGCGCACTGCGCGTCCACCACGCCGAGCCCCGCGTGCGCCGCGACGGACTGGAACAGCAGGACGGTCAGCGTCGCCGTGCGCAGCAGCACGCGGCCCAAGTCGTCGTCCGCCCCGTCCTGCGCCCCGTCCAACGCCCCTCCTCCGAACCGTGGCCCGCAGCGTATCCCGGCGCGGGGCGGTGGACGCGGCGGCTCCGGACGACCGATACGATGGATTTGGTTAGGACCACTAAACAACGGCGCCGGCCCCTGCGGCCCCGGATCCCACAAGGACCCGGGGCCTTTGCTGTTCCCGGGCGCCCCGCGCGACACGAAAACCGTCCGGACTGCGGTGGTCTGACCGGAGAGCGAACACCGGGCCAACCCTGACCGAACAACCGGGGGAATGCGTCCGGCGCCGTCCCGCCGCTCACTAGCCTGCGAGAACACGGGCCGGACGGCGGCCCCGGCGCGGGGAACGGTGCGTGTCCGCGAAGGTCATCCTGCACATCGGCCAGCAGAAGTCGGGGACGACGCATCTCCAGCGGATCCTCGGGCACTGCTCGGACGGGCTCGCCGACGCCGGGATCCTGTTCCCCGCGTCCCTGCGCGAGGCCCTGCCGGACGCGATCGAGAACCACGAGCGCGCCACCTACGGGCTTCTCGGCACCGAGTACCCGTGGGTGACGGCCGAGCGCGCCGCCGAGGAACGGCCCCGCTGGGACGCGCTCGCGGAGAAGGTCCGCGACTGGCCCGGCACGGCCCTGATCTCCGCCGAGGCGCTGTCGGTGATCCGCACCGACGCGATCCGGACGCTCGTCACCGAGTTCGACGCCGACGCGATCGAGGTCGTCGTGACGACGCGTCCGCTCGGCCGGTCACTGCCGTCGCTGTGGCAGCAGCACGTCCGCAACGGCCGCGTCAGCGCGCTCGGCGCGTTCTTCGCCTGGCTGGCGCGGCAGCGCGAGGCGGGCGAGCGGGCCGTCGAGGAGGACCAGGACCTGCACCTGTGGCGGTCGTTCGCGCTCGGCCGGCTCGTGCGGCGCTGGGCGTCGGTCGTCGGTCCCGAGCGGGTGACGGTCGTCGTCAACCCCGGCCGTCCGCACGACCTGCTGTGGGAGCGGTTCCGGGTCGCGATCGGCGCGCACGGCGTCACCGTCGCCGACGAGGTCCACGCCGTCCGGACGCACGAGAGCCTCACCCTGCCGCAGGCGCAGGTCATGGTCCGGCTGAACGAGGCGTTCGAGTCGGCGGGCTGGGACACCTACGCGGCGCGGGCCGTCCGGGAGGCGATCGTGCTGCGCGGGACGGTGCCGGGGCCGCGTCCCGGCGTCCCGGAGTCGGCGTGGCGGCTGGTCGAGTCGTGGACGGAGGAGGACCTCGCCGACCTGCGCGCTACCGGCGCGCGGATCATCGGCGACGTCGCCGAGCTGCGGTTCAGCCCCGAACGCGACCTGCACGGCCCGATCACGCACGAGCAGATCGCCGAGGCCGCCGCCGCCGCGCTGCTCGCCGTCGCCGACCGGGACCGGTTCGCGCCGCCGGTGCCCGAGGTACCCGCGCAGCGCCGCCGCGTCCTGCGGGTGCGCCGGTGAGGCGTCTCGGCGCCGTCCTGCTCGGCCTGGTCCTGCTCGCGTCGGGCTGCGCGGCCGGACCGGGCACCGCGGAGCCGTCCAAGCCGCACAAGAAGCCGAACTTCATCTTCGTCCTGGCCGACGACCTGGACGACACGCTCATGCCGTACATGCCGAAGACGGCCCGCGACATCACCGCGCAGGGCGTGACGCTGAACCGCTACTACGTCAACCTGTCGTGGTGCTGCCCGTCGCGGGCGTCCACGCTGCGCGGCCAGTACGCGCACAACACCGGCGTGTGGAGCAACAACCCGCCGAACGGCGGCTTCATGGAGTTCTACAAGCGCGGCGAGGAGAAGGACACGCTCGCCACGTGGCTGGCGAAGGCCGGCTACCGCAACGGGCTGTTCGGCAAGTACCTGAACGGCTACCCCGAGCAGGTGCCGTCGCTGCCGCTCACGCGCGTCCCGCCCGGCTGGGACACGTGGGTGGCGCCGGTGGCCGGGCACCCGTTCCAGGGGTTCGACTACACGCTCAACGTGAACGGGTCGCTCGTCAAACGGCCGCCGTCCCCGAAGACCTACCTGACGGACGTGCTGTCGCAGTACGCGCAGCAGTTCGTCACCGCGCAGGACAAGCGGCCGTTCTTCGCCTACATCGCGCCCGTCACGCCGCATCCCCCGGCCGTCCCGGCGCCGCGCCACAAGAAGCTGTATCCCGGCCTGAAGGCGCCGCGCACGCCCGCCTACGACGCGGCCCCGGCGGGCAAAACCACCGAAGTACGGCGGCTGCCGCCGCTCACGTCCGGCGAGGAACGCCGCTGGGACACGCTGTTCCGGCACCGCGCCCAGTCGATGCGCGCCATCGACGACATGGTGGACGCGCTGGTCACCGCGCTGCGCGCCGCCGGACGGCTGGACGACACCTACATCGTCGTCACGTCCGACAACGGCTTCCACATCGGCGACTACCGGATGCCGCCCGGCAAGAACACCGGGTACGAGGGCGACATCCGGGTGCCGTTCGTGGTGCGCGGGCCGGGCGTCCCGGCGGGCCGCACGGTGTCGGCGCTGGCCGGGAACACCGACGTCGCGCCGACCCTGCTCGACCTCGCCGGGGCGCGCCGCCCCCCGATCGTGGACGGCCGCTCCCTGCGTCCGCTCCTGGCGGGCCGGCGCCCGTCCGGCTGGCGGTCGGCGTACCTCCTGGAACACGGGACGGCGCGCGGCACCCACCCGGCCGCCCGCTACGACGGGCCGGGCAAGCCTCCGGACCCGTACACGCCCAGAACCCGCACGCAGTTCTACCTCCCCGTCTTCACGGGCCTGCGCACCGATCGCTACCTCTACCTGGACTACGCGACGGGCGAGCGCGAACTGTACGACATGGAACGCGACCCGTACCAGCTCCACAACCTCGCCGCCGCCGACCCCGCCGAGGTGGAACGGCTCACGACCTGGATCGGCCGCCTGAGCGACTGCGCCGCCGCGGCCTGCCGCACCGCCGAGGCCCGTCCCCCCGAACGCTGACGCGTCCGCCCTGAGCTGGGCTTTGTTTGACGGACGGATGTGGCGGCATACCGGGGGACGATCGCGACCCGAGGAGGGACCGGCCATGACCGTCCATCTGTGGTCTCGCCGCGGCGAGGCCGAAGCCGCGCAGCCCGGTGACACCGTGACGGCTCCGCGCCGTCCGTGGCAGCGCGGCGCGCACGCCCGTACCGCGCCCGTACCCGTCGGAGACGCGCCGTCGCCCGTCGTGGAGCGTCCGCGCCGCCGGTGGCGGCGGCACGGCTCCAACCCGGTGAGCATGGCGATCTCCGCCGCCGGCTGGGCCGCCGCGCTCATCCTGCTGCTCGGGATGCTGCTCGTCTGGTCGGACGCGAACCCCGGCAACGTTCTCGTGGAACGGACGCTGGACGCGGGCCGCTGGCTCGCCACACCCTTCCACGACCTCTTCACCCGCCGCGACCCCGACGAGCAGCTCTACATCAACTGGGGCATCGCCGCCGTCGCGTACTACGCGGTGAGCCGGATCGTGGCCTGGCTGGTGCGCTTCTAGCCGCTTCCGCAACCGGCCACCCGGCCGGTTCCGCCCGCTCTCCGACGGCTCGTCGGGCAGTGTCGGGGCATGGTGAACTGGCGGGCCGCCGTGCTGTTGCTCGGCATAGCCGGGGCAACGGTGGCGGGCGGCGTGGCCGTCAACCAGATCCTCAACGACGGCAAGCTCGACTGGAACTGGGCGTACCTGGCATTCCTGTTCACCACCGTGCTGTTGGCGCTCTCGCAGCACGCGGCGGCGCCCGGCGCCGGGACGGGCCGGACACCATCCGCCCGCTGGGGGCGCCGCTGGACGTACCGGCGGCAGGTGCGGCACTCGGTCGCCGACATGGAGACGATCGGGATCATGACGCAGGGCGAGTACGTCCTGCGCATGAAGCAGGTCTACGTGGACGTCGCGCTGCGGCCCCGGCCCGTCCAGGAGACCGAACGCGACCCCGCCGTCGGCGCCGCGCCCGCCGGCCCGGGTCAGCGCGGGCCGCTGTCGTCGTTCCTGGACCAGAACCGGGTCTTCGCGGTGATCGGCAGCCCCGGGTCGGGGAAGACCACACTCGTCCGGCACGTCGCGCTGGCGCTCTGCCGACCGTGGTCGTGGCGACGCCGCCGCCTGCCCGTGCTCCTGTACCTTCGCGACCACGCGGACGCGATCCTTTCGGGCACCGACCTGGCCGACCTCGCGGTCTCCGTCCCGTGGCTGCACGGCCGGATCCCGGCGCCGTGGCTGGCGCGACGGCTCGACGCGGGCCGCTGCCTGGTGATGCTCGACGGCTTGGACGAGGTCGCGGACGACGCCGACCGTCGCCGCGTCGTCACCTGGGTCCGCGCGCAGATCGCCCGGCATCCGCGCAGCACGTTCGTCGTGACGTCTCGTCCGCACGGGTACACGTCCAACCGCATTCCGAACGCGGACGTCCTCCAGGTGCAGCGGTTCAGCCCGGCGCAGATCAGCGAGTTCCTGCACGGGTGGTACCGCGCGATCGAACACCGCGCCCGTCAGGGCTCCGCGCGCCGCATCGACGCCGTGGCGGACGAGAAGGCGGCCGACCTGCTGCGCCGCGTCCGCGAGAAGACCGCGCTCTACGACCTCGCCGCGAACCCGCTGCTGCTGACGATGATCGCGAACGTCCACCGCTACCGGGGGCAGCTTCCCGGCAGCCGTGCCGCGCTATATGCAGAGATGTGCGACGTCCTGCTGAACCGGCGCCAGGAGGACAAGAACCTCGAAGACCGGCTCGGCCTCACCGGCCCGCAGAAGACCGTGATCGTGCAGCACCTCGCGACGCGGATGATGACCGGCCGGACGCGCGATCTGACGGTCGGCGAAGCCTGCGCCGTGATCGCCGGCCCGCTGGCCGAGATCAACGGCGACATCGAGCCCCGCGTATTACTGCGGGAGGTCACCCGCAGCGGCCTGATCGTGGAACGTGAGCACGACCGCTACGGCTTCGTCCACCTGACGTTGCAGGAATACCTCGCCGCCGCCCGCATCCGGCAGGAGCCCGCGTTGCTGCACCTCCTCACCGACAACGTCAGCCGGGCGTGGTGGCGGGAGACGTCCCTCCTCTGGGCGGCGGACTCCGACGTCTCACCGCTCGTGGAGGCCTCCTTCGCGGCGCGGACCGCGACGTCCCTGGTGCTGGCGCTCGACTGCGCCGACGAGGCCCGCCAGCTCCGCCCCGCGCTCCGTCGGCAGGTGGAGCAGTTTCTGGCGACGGCGATCGGCGACGATATCCCGGTCGAGGTGGCCCGCGGAGTCCTTCTGTCGCGCATGGTGAGCCGCACCGCGTGGCTCGACGAGCACGCGGGAGTCGCCGTGTGCACGTCCCCCGCCTCCCGGGCGGTCTGGCCGTCGGGGCGCATCACGCGGGACCAGGTGACGGCGGCGACGGGCGCCGAGGCCGACGAGGTCCGGACGTTCGTCCGGTGGGTGAACGCGACGCTGGACGACGGCTTCACCTACCGGCTCCCGGCACCGGACGAGATCTCCGGCATCGGGCCTGCGCTGATTCCCGCCGGCCACACCGTCTGGACGAGCGAAGGATCACGGTCGGCCCTGCACCGTCCCGACGGCGCGGCGTGGCCGTACAGTCCGACCGGCCGGCAGGTCGACGGGTTCCCCGGCCGGAGCGTCGAGTGCGTCCGCCTGCTCGTCCGGATCATCGTCAGTGCCCGCGACCCGAACGAGCTGGCCGATCTCCTGACCTACGCCCACCTCGCCGCCGCGGACGAGCGCCGGGACGAGCACCGGACCGCGCGCATCCTCTGCCTTCTCGACACGCAGGCGGCGGCGGACGACCCGCGGACATCCCGTGACTGGACGCTCGCCGCCTCGGGGATCCTCGACGGCGGGCGCGAAACGCTCATGCCGGCGGGCGTCGCCCGCGCCCTGGCGGACCTCATCGACATCGGCGGCGCGCCCCCGGCGGAACTCCTCCGGGAGACGCTCAGGGACGCGCGTTCCGGCGTCCCCGAGCCGCTGGAGATCAACGAGACGGTCGCCGCCTGCCGTTCGTGGAACTTCCTCCGTATCACCGCGGCCCCCTTCTCCAACGACCGCT
The DNA here is from genome assembly GCF_002911665.1 of Actinomadura rubteroloni. Classification (NCBI taxonomy): domain Bacteria; kingdom Bacillati; phylum Actinomycetota; class Actinomycetes; order Streptosporangiales; family Thermomonosporaceae; genus Actinomadura; species Actinomadura rubteroloni. The sequence continues at coordinate 2,075,281 of NZ_MTBP01000001.1, read as the reverse complement.
CGGCCCTGGACATGCCGTTTCCCTCTGCCGGCGAACGGATCGGCGGGCCGTCGTCCGGCCCGTTCCCCGACCGGTCGCCCCGGCGGGAGATCGCGCTCACGCGGCTGGAGCCCGTGAAGCCGTTCCACCGAATGGCGCTGTACGGACTCGCCGAAGTCCTCGGCCGCGGCCTCGGCGCCCGTTTCGCTCAGGCCTTGCCCGCGCTGGTCCACGCCGCACAGGTCATCGTCGATGCGTGGTCCGCCGCGCAGGAGCGACCGGCCCCGGACGCCGTGTCCGTTCCGTACATCACCGACTTCATCGCCGGGCATCTCGACCGGATGCTCGCGGGCGCGCGGCGCCCCGCCGAGGATCCGCTCGCCCTGCTGGCCGAGCTGGACGCCGCCGTGCGGACGAAGCCCGGGGCGGCGCTGATCGGCTACGCCCACTGGCTGGCCCGCGAGCTGTTCGCGTCCGGGCCGGCGGGCGCCGGGCCGATGATCGAGGCGGCGGCGTGCGTGTTCGCCTTCGTCCTGTCCGAGCCGGACGGACGTGAGCGCGATCAAGCGATCCGGGTGCTGAGTTCGCTGATCTCGTTCACCGGGCCAGAGCACGAGCAGCCGAAGCGGAACCAGGTCGTGCTGCTCGTCCGCGAGGGCTAGCGTTCCGGCTGTTCGGGATTCACTCGGGGGCCACGTTCGGCTTCTAGCGTCGCCGATCATGAACCTGAGGAAGAGCATGTCCGTGGTGGCCGTGGCCGCCGCGTTCGGCGCCGTCGGCGTCGCCCCCGCGAGCGCCGCGACGTCCGGGAAGGTCACGGTTCGGCGGGACGGGCCGGTGCGCGTTGTGCCGTTCACCGTTCGGGATGGCGGTGAGGCGCTGGTGAGGCTGACTGCCGCCGCGCCGGGTGTGTCGTGGGGGCGGAAGGGCGCCGAGTCCGCCGTCGTCGCCGTCGATGTGGACGGGAAGCACGTCACCGATCTCGTTGTGCCATCCGCTACGCCGACGGCTCGGAGCTTTGCGCTCGGTTCGCTCAAGCGTGGGCATCACAAGCTCGGGCTTCGGTTCTCGGCGTCGGGCAGCGCTCCGGCGGCGCGGTCGGTCGTGCTGAGCCGTCCGGTGGTCGGGACGCCGCGCGCCGATCAGGCCGCGCTGCGGTATGCGCCGGTCGTGGTCGGGCGCACGCTGGCCGCGCTCGGTGACCCGTATCAGAACGCGCGCACCGACACCCCGCTGATCGGGTGGCATGAGGAGCTGGCCGCCGCCACGCCGGGGCATCGCGTCTTCGAGTATTCGGTCGTGTGGAGCAATGAGGACGGCGGTACCGACACCCCGGCGCTGATGGCGCGCTGGGGGCGGAGCACCGACATTGAGTGGGTGTACCGCGTCGAGGTGGACGCCAAGGGCGAGCGCGTCCCCGGGTCGGACGTGTATCAGGCCGCCAACCACCAGACGCTGCACTTCACCGGCACGTACGAGGGCGACCACCCTCTCATCCAGACCTGCACCTCGAACAACAACATGTGCGACCAGGTCACGAAGCCCGCGCCGCTGCGGTTCTTCCTGGACACGACGCAGACGCGTCCGGCCGACCGCGCCCGCGAGGTCCTCATGGACCGCAACGCGTGGACGTATCCGGTGATGGCGCAGGAGATGCTGCGCGAGAACAAGATCGAGAACCCGTCCAGCCCGGCGACGCCGCTGGTCGGCGACCAGCGCACCTACCTCTACATCGAGATCAAGAAGCAGACCGGTGCGGCGAGGCGGCCCGGTTCGGTGCCCGGTGTGTCGGTGGGCGTGCGGTTGAAGGGCGACCCGAAGACGCTGTACCGCTCCGACCACGCCGTCCCGTCCTGGTCGATCGAGCGCGACGTGCCCGCCGCCACGACGGTCGAGCTGCCCGCCGGGACGACGCTGGACGACATCGCGTCCGTCGAGGCGATCCGGCAGCCGATCGGCGTCGGCGACAACGGCGCGCCCGCCACGGTGACGGCGATCAACCGGGCGTTCTTCCTCGGCGCGGACTACCTGCCGCAGGCGTCCGCGCTGACCTGGAAGGGCGAGGTGACGCTGACGGCCGACCGTCCCACCGCCGTCCTGAAGGGCTGATCCCGGCGCCCGGCGGTCAGGGGACGCGGCGCTTCGGGCGCGCACGGGTGTGGATGCGCTCCCCCTGCGGCCCGAAGATGCTGAGCAGTTCGACCGGGTTCTCGTCCGCGCTCGTGAACGCGTGCGGGACGCGCGTGTCGAACTCGGCCGCCTCCCCGGCCGCCAGCGTCAGGTCATGCTCACCGAGCAGCAACCGAAGCCTTCCGGACAGGACGTACAGCCACTCGTAGCCCTCGTGGGTGCGCTGGTCGGAGGGGTCGCACCGCCGCCCGCCCGGCATGATGTGCTTGAACGCGCGCAGACCGCCGCCGAGGCCCCGGGTGAGCGGGACGAACGTCATGCCGTCCCGCTCGAACGGACGCGCGTGGATGCGCGGGTCGCCGGTGGGCGGGGCGCCGACCAGCTCGTCCAGCGGCACCTGGTGGACGCGGGCGAGGGGCAGCAGCAGTTCCAGCGTCGGGCGCCGTCCGCCCGACTCCAGCCGGGACAGCGTGCTGACCGAGATGCCCGTGTCCTCCGCCAGTTCGGCCAGGGTCGCGCCCCGCTCGCGGCGCAGGGCGCGCAGGCGCGGCCCCACCGAGGTCAGGACGCCGTCCAGTTCGTCGCTCATGTCTCCCATGTTGCCACTCCGGCAACAGAGTTTGTCCAAACGCGCCTCCATCGCCGATGCTGCACGTCAGGAGGTGCATGGACATGTACGACGCGATTGTGATCGGCGGCGGCGCCGCCGGGCTGGCCGGGGCCGTGACGCTCGCCCGCGCGCGGCGCCGGGTGCTGGTGGTCGACGCGGGCGATCCGCGCAACGCCCCGGCCGAGGGCGTCCACGGCTACCTGGGCCGCGACGGGGTGTCCCCGGCGCAGCTGCTCGCCGACGGGCGCGCCGAGCTGGCCGGGTACGGCGGCGAGATCACCGCCGGGGAGGTCGTGGACGCCCGCCGCGACCCGGACGGCTTCACCGTCACGACCCGGGACGGCGCCGCCCACCGGGCACGGCGCCTGCTCGTCACCACCGGGCTGACCGACGAGCTGCCCCCGGTCCCCGGCCTCGCCGAGCGCTGGGGACGGACGGTGCTGCACTGCCCGTACTGCCACGGCTGGGAGGTCCGCGACGAGCCCGTCGGGATCATCGCGACGGGTCCGCTCCCGTTCGCGCTGCACCAGGCGTCCCTGTGGCGGCAGTGGACGGACAAGGTCACCCTCTTCTCGCACACCGCCGGGGAACCGGGCGACGACGACCGCGCCCGCCTGGCCGCGCGCGGCATCGAGATCGTGCCGGGCGAGGTGACCGCGCTGGCGGACGACGGCGTCCACGTCGGCGGACGGACCGTCCCGGTCCGCGCGGTGGTCGTCGGGACGCGCCTCACCGCACGCGCCGGGTTCCTCGCGTCCCTCGACCTCAAGCCGGAGGCGCAGGAGATGATGGGCCACGTCGTCGGCGAGCGCGTCCCGTCCGACCCGATGACCGGCGCGACGGCGGTGCCGGGCGTGTGGGCGGCGGGCAACGTCACGAACCTCATGGACCAGGTCGTCGCGGCGGCGGCCGGCGGGGTGCGCGCGGCCGGCGCGCTCAACTACGACCTCGTGGAGGACGACACGCGCCGCGCGCTGGAGCGGGGCGCCTGACGGGCGCGCCCGGACGGGACGGGGCGGCGCTAGAGTTCGGGTGGATCCGGATTGAGGAGCCCCATGAGCTATCCCCCCGTCCCGCCCGGCCATCCCGGATACGGCCCGCCCGGGTACCCGCCGACTCCCCCGCCGGGCTACCCGCCGCAGCAGCCGTACTACCCGCCCCAGCAGGGCTACCCGCCGCAGTACGCGCCGCCCCCGCAGCAGCAGGGCTACCCGCAGCAGCAGGCGTATCCGGTCCAGCAGCAGGGCTATCCGCAGCAGGGTCACGCTCCCCAGCAACAGCAGCCGCAGCCACAGACCGCAGGGGACCTGTACGGTTCGCCGCTACTCGTCTATGACCAGCCGCAGGGGTTCTTCTCCGTCGAGGCGAACTACACGATCTGGACGCCGCGGGGGCAGCCCGCCGCGTACGTCCGCGAGCAGGGCGTCGGCGGCGCGAAGAAGGTGTTCCGCGCGATCAACCAGGGCACGCAGAACCGCGCCGAGCGGCGGCTGACGATCGTCCGCCCCGACGGCGCCCTGTACTTCCAGTTCTACAAGCCCTACGGGATGATGGGCACGCCGAAGATGCACATCCTCGGCGCCCAGAACCAGCTCCTCGGCTACCTGCGCAAACGCGCGATGCGCGGCTGGGAGATCCTCGACCCGCACGAACGCCAGCTCGGCTACTACGAGCTGTACAGCGGCCGGATCAAGGACTACCAGGAACGGGACGCCGCCCTGTTCAAGCGCGCCTCCCGCGACTTCGGCGACCTGCTCGGCCAGATGTTCACCGGGTCGGACCGCTACGTCCTCCAGCAGCACTACCAGCTCCCCGAGCCGTTCAAGACGCTCGTCCTGGCGTGCCCGCTGGCGTTCGACACGGCCCTGTCACAGAACCGGAGCCTCGGCGGGCTGCTCTGACGCACCGTCCAGGACCGGACGAAACGGATGCGCGCCCCGTCCCGTCCCCTTAGGTTGATCACCGGAGGATCGGACGGGAAGGGGCCGCGATGCCGGACATCGAGGACGCGCGGGCGCCGCGCGAGCTGGACGTCAGCCGGGCGACGGCGGCGCGCATGTACGACTACTACCTGGGCGGCAAGGACAACTTCGCCGCCGACCGCGAGGCCGCCGAGGCGGTGCTGGCCGCCGCGCCCGAGGTGCGGCCGATCGCCGTCGAGAACCGGCGGTTCCTGCAGCGCGCCGTCCGGTACCTGGCGCGCGAGGCGGGGATCCGGCAGTTCCTCGACCTCGGGACCGGGCTGCCCACGCAGGGCAACGTCCACGAGATCGCGCAGGCGGCGGCGCCGGACGCGCGGGTCGTGTACGTCGACAGCGACCCGATCGTGCTCGTCCACGCGCGGGCCCTGCTCGCCGGGACCGGCACGACGGCCGTGCTGACCGCCGACCTGCGCGACCCCGACACCGTCCTGACCGACCCGCAGGTCCGGTCGCTGATCGACTTCGACGAGCCGGTCGCGGTGCTGCTCGCGGCGGTGCTGCACTTCGTCCCGGACGTGGACGAGCCGCACCGCCTCGTCCGGCAGTACGTCGGCGCGACCGCGCCCGGCAGCCACCTGGTCGTCTCGCACGTCACCGGGGACACGCGGCCGGCGTCGGCGGGCGGCGCGGAGAAGGCGTACCGGAACACCGCGAACCCGGCGACGCTGCGGTCCCTGCCCGACATCGAGCGGTTCTTCAGCGGGCTGGACCTGGTCGAGCCGGGCGTCGTCCCGGTCCCGGCGTGGCGGCCGGACGCGGGCACGGTGCCCGCCGAGAACATCTGGATGTACGGCGGCGTGGCCCGCAAGCCCTGATCAGGCGTGGAACCGCCCGTCCGGGCTGCGGACGGGCGGCGGGTCGGCCGCGACGTCGCGGAAGCGTCCGTCCGACGCCCGGACGGGCGCCGCGTCGTCGGCGTCCTCCGGCGGTCCGGACGCGCCGCGCGCGTCGCCGAACTTGCCGTCCGCGCGGCGCGGGGCGGGCGGCTCCTGCGGCCCCCGCGCGCCGCCCGCGAGGCCGACGGCCGTCCCGGCGAGCAGGAGCGTCAGCCCGCCGAACAGCAGCGTGACCGGCCCGAAGCCCTGCACCAGGCCGATCCGGAACGCCTCGGAGCCGGACATGTCCGCCAGCGCCTTCTGGGACGCGGGCGTGGTCAGCAGGTCGGCCTGCGCGACGACCATCGTGCCCCGGCCGTCCGGAGTGGAGACCGTGCTGCGGATGTTCTGCCGCGTCTTGATCGGGATGCCGGTGCGCGGGTCCACCCACTGGGTGATCGCGGCGGTGAAGTAGCGGTCGACCTTCTGCACGGGCTCGGTCTTCGCCATCCCGAGCATGTCCGCCGGGACCTTGAGGTCCAGCGCCTGCGACTTGGTCAGCGGCACCTGCTGGACGAACCGGTACGTCTCGATCCCGGAGATCTTCTCGGTGCCGTCGAACCGCACCGGGACGATCTGCCGCGTCGTCATGTCGAAGAACGGGTAGTCGCGCTTGTGGACGTCCGCGATCGGGAACAGCACCCCGTACCCGGACATCTTCACGCTCGTGTCGCCCGCGACCTGGACGCCGCAGCAGTTGACCAGCGCGCCCGTCTTCCGGTTGAACGCGATGCGGAAGCCCTGGAGGTCGATCTGCTGGTCGCGCTGGGCGTCCCGGATGTCGGTGGAGGAGTCCCAGACGGCGATGCGGTCGTCCCCGCCGTTGGCGCGCACGTCACCGCGGATGATGTTGGTCGCGACGAGCGTCACGTTCTTGCGCGCCTTGAACGCCGCCATGTCGAAGTACTCGGCGTTGCGGGCCTCCAGCACCGTCTTCTGGTACCGGTTCAGCGGGGCGGTGACCACCTTGTCGGCGACGTAGAACCGCACGAGGGGCGCCAGCGTCATGCAGAACGCCCCGAGCGTCACGAGGATCGTGCCCAGCGTCCGCCGCATCATCTCCCCCAGGTCGCCGTTCCGGCGGGCTCCGCACCGGCGTCGTCGCAGTACCCTACCTGACCGGTTTCTCTACTTTAGGGGTCCTTCTGGTGATCAGCCGTCTCCCCCGGCGGTGGCTCGGGCTGGGAGCCGTGCTGGCGGCGACGTTCATGGATCTGGTGGACGTGTCGGTCGTCAACGTCGCGCTGCCCGCCGTCCAGCGGGACCTCGGGGCGGGCGCGGCGGCCGGGCAGTGGACGGTGTCGGCCTACGCCCTCGCCTACGCGCTGCTGCTGATCACCGGCGGACGGCTCGGGGACATCGCGGGACGCCGCCGCGTCTTCCTGTTCGGCGTCGCGGGGTTCACGGCCGCGTCGGCGCTGGCGGGCGCCGCGCCCGGAGCGGGCGTACTCATCGCCGCGCGGGCCGCGCAGGGCGCGTGCGCGGGCCTGATGGTGCCGCAGGCGCTCGCGTCGATCACCGCCCGGTTCCCGCCGGGACGGGACCGGACGCTCGCCTTCACCCTCTACGGCGTCCTGCTCGGCGCCGCGCAGACGGGCGGGCCGCTGCTCGGCGGGCTGCTCGCCGACCACGGCGGCTGGCGGCTGATCTTCCTGGTCAACCTGCCGGTGGGCGTGGCCGCCTTCGCCGCCGCCGCGCGCTGGATGGACGACTCCCGGGCCCGTCCGGCCCCCCGGCTGGACCCCTGGGGCGTCGCGCTGGCCGGAGCGGCGTCGGTACTGGCGACGTTCCCGCTGATCGAGGGCCGGGCGCGGGGCTGGCCGTGGTGGACCATCGCGCTACTGCCCGCCGCCGCCGTGCTCGCGGTCGCGTTCGTCCTGCACCAGCGCCGCGCGGCGGACCCGCTGGTGCCGCCCGCAATGCTGCGACTGCGCTCGTTCGCTGCCGGGCAGGCGTTGACGCTGGCCCTGTTCACCGGCATCGCGGCCTGTTTCATCACGCTGACCTGGCGGCTGCAGCTCGGCCTCGGCTGGTCCCCGACACGCGTCGCACTGACCGGCCTCGCCTGGCCCGCCGGAACCGCCTGCACCGCGCAGCTCACGCACCGGCTCGGCCCGCGCCGGGCACGGCGGTTCGTCGGCGCCGGGACGCTCATCATGGCGGCCGGCGCGCTCGGGCTCGCCGCGGCGGCGGGCGGCGCGGCCACGGTCGCCGGGCTCGTCCCGTGGCTGGCCTGCTGCGGGATCGGGACGGGGCTCGCGCTGCCCGTCCTCGCCAACGCGGTGATCGCGGACGTCCCCGCCCACAACGCGGGCGCGGCCTCCGGGGTCTTCAACTCGGTGACCCAGTTCGGCGGCGTCCTGGGCGTGGCCGCCGCCGGAATCGCCTACTACGGCGGCTCCGCACCCCGCGCCCTGGCCCTCGCCGCCGCCTGCTTCACCCTCGCCGCCGTCCTGTCCCCCGCCCTACCCCGAACGCTCGGCGATCCCACCCCGCGCACCTCCCGCAAGCCCGCCCCGTCCCGCTAGACCGCCCCGACCATCACGCCCGCCAGCACGGCGCAGCACACGCCGGCGCGCCGCGCTGGACGTCTGCGTGAGGCGTCGCGCGTGGGGCCACGCACGTCATCGCACGTCGGCGCGGGGTCTCCCACACCAGCGCGAGGCGGCGCACGTCGGCGCACGTCGGCGCGAAGCGGCGCGCGTTGGTGCGGGCGTCACGTGGCGGTGTGGGGGTGTGTGTCGGTGGGGTGCTGGACGTGGTGGGTTACGCGTCAGTACGGTGCGCTGCACGTTCAGTGTGGTGTGCTGTGCGGCGGTGTGGCGTGCCGCGCGCGGGGGCGGTGCGCTACTGGCCGGTACGGAGTGCTGCGGGGAGCGGTGGGAGGTTCAGTGACGGCTGGCACGCGGGTCACGGTCGTCGTGCCCACGCGGGACTCGGGCCGGACGATCGGGCGGTGCCTGGCCTCGGTGCGGGAGCAGACGGTGCCCGTCGAGCTGATCGTCGTCGACAACGCGTCCGGGGACGGGACGCCGGAGATCGCGGCGGGATACGCCGACCGGGTGCTGGACGCCGGGCCCGAGCGGAGTGCGCAGCGCAATCGGGGCTGGCGGGCCGGGCGCGGCGCGATCGTCGCGTTCGTGGACTCGGACATGGTGCTGGAGCCGGGCGTGATCGAGCAGGCCGTCGCGCTGTTCGACGCCGATCCGGGGCTCGGGGCGCTCGTGATCCCCGAGCTGTCCTTCGGGCGGGGGCTGTTCGCCGCGTGCCGGGCCGCCGAGAAGCGCAGCTATGTCGGTGACGCGTCGGTGGAGGCCGCGCGGATCTTCCGGCGGAGCCTCCTGGACGCCACCGGCGGCTACGACGAGGACCTCAGCGCGTTCGAGGACTGGGATCTGGCGGACCGGGCCGCGGCGTCCGGGGCCCGGGTCGGACGCGTCGAGGCGCGGGTCTGGCACGACGAGGGACGGATCACGCTGCGCGCCGCCTACCGCAAGCGCCGTTACTACGGGCGCTGGCTGCCGGTGTACCGGGGACGGGCGACGGCGCGTCCGCTCGGCCGGTCCCGGGCCGCGCTGCGGCTCGCGCTGTGCGCCCCCTGGTGCCTGCCGGGGCTCGCGCTGCTGAAGGCCGCCGAGGCGGCGGGGCTGGTCGCGGGCGCCCGCGACCCCGCGCGGCCCTCGGATACCCTGCGCGGGTGACCGCACCGCCCGTCCCCGGAACGGCCGCCGACCGCCGGCTGCCGAAGATCTCCGGGCACCACGCCGCGCTGGACGGCGTCCGGGCGCTCGCGGCCCTGCTGGTGCTGCTGTTCCACGTCGCGGCGAGCGGCGGCTACCTCGCCGGGGGCGGGGGCGCCTTCACCGCGCTGTTGTCGCGCGGCGAGATCGGCGTGCCGATCTTCTTCGTCCTGTCCGGGCTGCTGCTGTACCGGCCGTGGGCCGCCGCCGCGCTCGGCCTGCGGACGGCGCCGGGCACAGGCGGCTACCTCGCCAAGCGCGCGCTGCGGCTGCTGCCCGCCTACTGGCTGCTGGTCGTCGTCGCGACGCTGCTGTACTTCCGGGACCGGCTCGGGGACGTCGCGTCCTGGCTCAAGCTGCTCACGCTCACCTATTCCTATGACCGGACGCCCTGGTGGGGCGACTACCTCGGCCCGAAGGGCATGGGCCAGATCTGGAGCCTGACGGTCGAGGCGGCGTTCTACGTCGCGCTGCCGCTGCTCGCGTTCGTCCTCGGCCGGTGGGCCCGGCGCGGGACGGACGTGGACCGCCGCGCCCGCCGCCTCCTGTCCGGGACGGGCGCGCTCGCGGCCGTGTCCTTCCTCTACGTCATCGCGATCCACCAGTCGTCGGACCGGGCGTTCTACGGGAACTGGCTGCCGCGCTACCTGGCGTGGTTCGCCGCCGGAATGGCGCTCGCGGTCGTCACCGTGTGGGCGCACGCCGAGCGCGGCCCGGACGGCCCCGTCCGCCGCCTGTGCCGGACGGTCGGCGCGTCCTGGGGCCTGTGCTGGACGATCGCCGCCCTCTGCTACGGCCTCGCCGCCACCCGCATCACCGGCATCTCCCGCCTCTACGAGGTCAACGTGTGGACGTCGGAGATCGAACTCCTCCTGTACGGGGCGGTCGCGCTGTTCCTCGTCGCGCCGGTCGCGCTGGCCCCGCCCGGGCACCCGATGATCGCGGGCCTGCTCGGCAACCGCGTCATGGCGTTCCTCGGCAAGGTCTCCTACGGGCTGTTCCTGTGGCAGTTCGTGGTCATCTACGTCTGGTGGAAGGTCGCCGGGCACGCGCCGTTCCACGGGGTCCTCGTCCTGGACTTCCCCGTGTGCGCGCTGCTGACGGTCGGCGCGGCGGCGGCGAGCCACTATGCGCTGGAGGAGCCCGTCCGGCGGCTCGGATCGCGGTCCGGGCCGGCGCCGTCCGCGCTTCCCGGCCGGGCGCCGGGCGGACGGTTCGCCGCCGCGTCCCCGCCGGTCGCGCCGCCCGGGACGGGCGGGATCTTCACCGACCCGCCGCCCGAGCCGGAGCCCGAGCCGGGCATCTTCACCGGGCCCGAGCCGGGCGACGAGCCCGCGCCCGGCGGCATCCACTGGAGCTGACCGCCCTCGGCGAGCCAGGTGTCCGGGTCGTGCGGCGCGGCCAGCAGCACGGCGAGCCGCGCGACGGCGGCGAGCGCGAGAAGCTGCGGCAGGACGTCCCGCAGGAGCGTGTCGGACCCGGTGATCCCCCGCTCGTCCAGCCAGAACCCGGCCGCCGTGCAGACGCCCGCCGCGACCAGCGCCGCCGCGAACGTGTAGGGCGACCGGACGCGGCGCGCGAGCGCGGACGTCCGGCGTTCGGCCAGGTCGGCGGCGACCCCGGCGGCGAGCGCCACGGCGAGCCCGAGCGGCCCGGCGACGTAGAACCCGATCGCGGCGGCCAGCGCCACCGCGCCCGCACGCGCCGCGCCGCCGGGCGTCCCGGGCGCGACGACGGGCACCGACCGCGTCTCGCGCAGGCCGCCGCGCGGCCAGAAGCCGACGAGCAGCAGCAGGATCAGCAGATCCAGCCCGACGAAGAGTGACAGCCGGTAGAGGCCGTCCGGCGTGTAGGTGAGGGTGACCGAACCGGACGTGCCCGCCGGGACGGCGAACGCCTGCCGCCACCCGTCCAGCCGCACCGGCTGGAGTTCGCGGCCCCCCACGCTCGCCTTCCAGCCGGTGTTGTAGTTCTCGTTGACCACGAGGTAGGACGCGCGAGGCGACTTCACGTCCATGACCCGCTTGCCCTTGCCCCACGACGTGATGTGGACGTCCTGCATCGCCACGGGCTTGGCCGCCGCCAGCGCGCCGCCCGGGTCCACGACCAGCGAGTCCACCCGGTAGGAGCCGCCCGCCGCGAGGTCGTTCGCCCCGGCCTTGAGCGCGGCGGCGCGGCAGCCCTCGAACCGGACGGCGCGGCCCGCGAGCACGTCCCCGACCGTCCCGACGGCCCGGGTCGGGACGGTCTTCCCGTTCACCTGGACCGACGGCCCGTACCCGCAGCGGGTCGTGAACGACCGGAACCCGAACGTCGCGAGCGGCGCCACCCCCGGGATCCGCAGCTCGGCGACCTGGACCGGCCCCTGCGCCGGGGCGAACCGCACGGTCAGCCGGTCGGTGCGGAGCGGGTCGAACCGCAGCGTGCCGTTCGCGTCCACCAGCCCTTCGCGGGACTGGCCGTTCGCGCCCGTCACCGTCACGCGCAGCGACGGCCGCGCCCCCGGCGGACGGTCGACGGTGATCTCCCCGATCTTCCGCGCGCCCTTCCAGGACACCGTGAGCGAAGGGTCGCGGTCGTCGCCGGACGGCAGCCACGTCGTGCGCGGATCGCCGTCGAACGCGCTGCGCGGCAGGCTCGCCGGGGCCTTCGTCCACACCGAGCTGGCCGTGACGCGGGTCGTCTCGCCCTTGCCGACGACGCGGTCGATCAGCGACGCGGCGGTGAGCACGGCCGCGCCGGAGATCTTCGCGGTGCCACCGGCGGCGGTGAAGCGGCGGCGCAGCGTCGCGCCGTCCTCGTCTCCTCGCTGTAGCGAGGGCGAGCAGACCCAGCGTTCCGAGCCGTTCATGCACGGCGCGACGGGCTGCTGCGCGCGCTGCACGACCTGCGCGCCCGCGACCTGCGGCAACGTCAGGTAGCGCGTGGCGGTGAGGCCCGGCAGCGACAGTTCGGGGATCCCGACGCGCGACGCCGCCGGCGACTGCGGGACGGCCTGCAACGCCAGCACCCGCACCCGGATCCAGCGCGTCGTGCCCTGCGGCGCCTGGAGTTCCTGCGGCTGGCCCGTCGCCCGGACGGCCTGCGCCGCCGTCCCGCGCTCGGTCTCGACCGCCACCCGCGACGGCGCCGGGCCGAGGAAGGCGTTCTGCGCGAACGTCGCCTGGAGGCCGCCGGGATCGACCGGCGCGGTGAAGTCCACGCGGATCCACTGGCCGGCGGCGCCCGTCCAGCCGCCGGAGATCCACTGGGTGGCGGGGTCGCCGTCGAGCGCGGCGAACGGCAGCGCGGACGGGTCGTCGAACCCGCCGGCCGTGTCGGGGTCGGACGCCGACGACGACGCCGTGACGTCCGCGATCCCGGTGTAGGCGGCGGTCGTGCGGTACTTCTCCCAACCCTTGTCGACCGGGTCGGTGCCGATTCCGGCGGTCCCGCGCGGCTGCCGCCCGGCCGTCAGCGTCGGCGAGATGCCGGTGCGCAGGCGGCCCCGGTCGCGTTCGCGCCAGCGCAGCGCGTCGGAGACGACCTCGGTGCCCTTCGTCGCGGGCGCGTCGTCGTTCAGCAGCACCGGACGGCCCTTGAGCGCGCCGTCGTCGGCGAGGCCGAGCAGCGCCTCGGGCGCGCCCCGCACGCGGATCGGGGCGGCGGCGTCCACCAGGCCCGCGACCTGGTCGGCGCCCGGGACCTCGTAGACCTCGACGGGCGCGTACCGCTGGTCGAAGGACCCGGCGGCCTCGTCCCCGCCCGCCCCGGCCGGCCAGTCGCCGAACCACGCGACGCGGCGGATCCCGGGCGAGGAGTCGAGCGTCTCGTGGACCCGTCCGGGCCAGGCGCCGTGCAGGTCAGACCGCGTCAGGTCGTTGCGGACGAGCACGTACCGCACGCCCATCCGCGCCAGCACCTCGGTGAGCCCCGCCGAGCCGTGGCCCGCCGCGACGCGCTGGTCCAGGGCGTCCACCATCCGCGCGAAGCCCGGCGACCCCTGCGGGACGAGCTGCCGCGCGCCCCACCGCGTCTCCAGCAGGGGCTGGACGATGTCGTCCATCGGCCGGCCCCAGGTGTAGTCGCCGAACGACGCGCCGGGCACCGCGAGGACGGCCTGCTCGCCGCCGTGCGCGTTCAGCCAGGACGCCGCCTGCTCCCAGTACTTCGGCACGCCCTCGAAGTCGCCGCGCCCGGCGAGCCCGCCGGTGATCGCGGGCGCCGCCACGGCCGTGACCGCCACCGTCGTGATCGCGAGCATCCGCAGCCGCGAGCGCGGCCGGCGGACGGTCACGAGCAGGTGGACGAGCCCGAGCGCCAGCGGCAGCCGCACCAGCCCGTCGAACTTGTAGAGGTTGCGCAGCGGCGACAGCGGGCCGTTGAGCAGGTCCCGCAACGGCGCGGCGAGCGGGCCCTCGATCGAGCTGCCGTGCCCCGCCCCGATGATCACGACGCCGGACAGGACGACGAGCAGCAGGAACGTCCGGTCCGGCAGGTCGCGGCGGGACAGGCCCGCGACGCCGAGCGCGGCCAGCACGACCGTCACGACCGTGAGGACGACGCCGGTCGACAGCGCGTGCGCGACCGGCAGCGACGACGCGTCCACGTAGTTGCCCCAGCGCTCGGCGCCGCGCAGCACGTTGACCAGGCTCGTCGGGGACGTCGTCGTGTCGGCGCGCTCGGTGTAGCCGAGCCAGGAGAAGCCGTACCGGCCCGTCAGGACGAGCGGGACGAGCCACCACGCCACCGCGCACCCGGCCGCGCCGAGCCACCAGCCGAGGAGGCGGAGCCGGGCCGTCCCGCGCGGGCGCGTGAGGACGTACAGGACGGGCACCGCGAGCACCGCCACCGTCGCGGCCCCGTTGATGCCGCCGCACAGCGCCACCGCGACGCCCGACCGGGCCGCCGCCGGGACGCGTCCGGTCTCGCCGCGCGCCGCGCCGACCAGCGGGACGAGGATCCACGGCAGCATCGCCAGCGGCAGGTACTCCCAGGACGCCTGGCCCAGCGCGGACAGCTCGTGCGGGCCGAGCGCGTACGCCATCCCGCCCGCGAGGCGGCTGATCGGGCCGCCGATGCCGAGCCGTCCGGCGAGCCGGCGGACGCCGAGGAACGCCGTGATCATCAGCAGCGCGAACCAGAACCGCTGCGCGGCCCAGGCGGGCAGGTTCACGGCGTGGGCGAGCGCGTAGAACGGGCCCATCGGGAAGAAGTAGCCGACGGCCTGGTTCTGGAGCTGCCCGAACTGCGCGGTGTCCCACAGGTGCAGGGCACGGGCGAGGAACCCGGCCGGGTTCACCGCCATGTCGATCTTGGTGTCGGGCAGGATGCGGCCGGGCGCGGTGCCGATCGACAGCAGCGCGAGGGCCAGGCAGCACACGACGGCGCGCAGCCGCTCGCGGAGCCGGTCGTCGATCTCGGGACGGTCCGGACGGTCGTCGCGGTCGGCGACGGCGAACCGGTCGGCGAGCCGGGTGTAGCGGTCCGCGACGGTCCAGAACGCGCTCGCCATGCCCGTCCGCCTCCCCTCGGTCCCGCACGGGACGCCGGGTCAGCGCCCCCCGTCGTCGTCCAGCGCCCGGCCGAGCAGGCGCTCCCGCGCGGTCGCGGGACGCAGCACGGCCACCCCCGGCTCGGTCACCAGGCGGTCGCGGAGGGGGCCCTCCGCGACCAGGGTGCCTGCACCGTACCCGGCCAGGACGTGTGCGGCGGAATCGGAAGTACCGGACGTGCCGCGCCGGACGGCGGCGGCCAGCAGCGCCCCCATCCGGTCGGCGCTGCGGGCCCAGTCGAACTCGGCGGCCCACTCCCGGCACGCGTCCCGGATCGCGGCGCGCCGCACCGGGTCGTCCAGCTCCTTGAGCGCCCGCTCAACCGTCGCGGCGAGCGCGTCGCCGGGCGCCGCGAGCCAGCCGGTGACCCCGTCCCGGACGGCGTCGCGCAGCCCGTCCACGTCGTAGGCGACGGTCGGGACGCCGAGCGCCGCCGCCTCCGCCACGCACAATCCCCAGCCCTCGCCGCGCGACGCGCTGAGATGCAGGTCGGCGCGGGCGACCAGCGCCGCCTTCGCCTCCTCGGACACGAACCCGTGCAGCGTGACGACGTCGCCGAGCCCGCGCTCGCGCACCAGCGCGGCCAGCCGCTCCTCCTCGGGCCCGCGCCCGACCACCCCGACCCGCACGCCCGGCCGCCGCACCCGCAGGTACTCGGCGAGATCGAGAATCCGCTCGACCTGCTTATGCGGGACGAGCCGCGTCACGCACACCAGCTCCGGATCCCCCCGCCCCGCCAACCCACCCACCGCGGCCACGCCGTTCCCCGTCCCGCCCGGCGCGAGCGCGCCGCCCTCCCCCGTCCCGCCCGGCGCGGGCATATCGCGGCCCGCAGCGCCGCCCGGCGCGAGCGCGTCGCGCTCCCCCGATCCGCCTGCGGCGGGCGCGTCGGTTCCCGGGTCGGCCGGGGCGGGCTGCGCGGGTGGGGTTTCGGGGAGGGTGACGCCGACTGGGACGAGGTAGACGGGGCCCGTCCAGGACAGGCGTTCGCGGAGGGCGTCCAGGGTCGTCACGGAGATGGCCGTGCAGGCGTGGCGGCGGTAGGCGCGGCGGGCCACGGGGCCTTCGAGCGTCCGGCCGATCCAGGCGAGCCAGCGCGGGAAGTACAGCCCGAACTGGTCGTCGTGGACATGGAAGATCGAGCAGAACACCGGCACCCCGCGCGGCAGCACCCACGGGGTGAAGAACGGGATGCCGTTCTGGCAGTCGATCACCGCGTCGAAGCGCCGCCGCCGCGCCAGCAGCCAGGCCAGGACGCGCGGGTAGACGGTGAACGTCCCGCCCATGCGCGCGAACGCGACGCCCTCGACCGTCTCGCGGCGGCGCTGGCCGGGGGCGCGGGCGGTGACGTAGGTGACGGCGGCGCCGCGCGCGGCGAACCGGCGGGCCAGCTCCCACGCGTACCGCTCGGCCCCGCCGGCGGCCGGATGCCACGGGTCGCGCCAGTTGACGATCGCGATCCGCAGCCCGGAGACGTCGCCGGTCATGCGCGCTGCGGCTCGGACGTCTCGGCGAACCCGAGGGCCCGGTCGGGCTCAGGCACGGGTGCGGGCGCGGGGACGGGCCGGGGCGCCGCCAGCCGGATCCGCACCAGGTCCCGCAGGCACTCGACGGAGTGGCGGCGCACCGAGAACGTGCTGCCCGGGACGTCCCGCCACTCCACCGGCACCGGCGTGATCGCCGCGCCGCGCCGCGCGCAGTGCATGAGCAGCTCGACGTCGAACGCGAACCCGTCGGTGCGCAGGTCGGCGGCGGCGGCGCGGGCGAGCGGCCCGCTGAAGAACTTGAACCCGCACTGGGTGTCGCTGACGCCGCCCGCGAGGTCGCGGATGGCGCGGTTGAACAGGACCGCGCCGAGCTTGCGCAGCGGGTGGCTGTAGTCCTCGACGGCCGAGTCGGGGTGGCGGCGGGACCCGACGACGACCGGGTTCCCGGCGCGCAGCAGGTCCAGGACGCCGTCGAGCGCGTCCAGCCCGGTGGCCATGTCGGCGTCGCAGAACCCGGCGTAGGGGGCGCGGGTGGCGAGCAGGCCGGTCCGGACCGCGGCGCCCTTGCCGCGCCGGGCGCACTCCAGCACGCGGACCGGGACGGGCCAGGTCCCCGCGCGGACGAGATCGGCGGTGCCGTCGGTGCTGCCGTTGTCCACGACGATCACGGCGGTGGGCACGCCGAGGGCGCGCAGCTTCCCGCCGAGCGCGACGAGACCGTCCGGCAGGCGGGACGCCTCGTCGCGCGCCGGAACGACGATCTCCAGCAGGGCGGTGGTCATCTCGGCCCGCGGGGGGCCGGGGTCATCGGGAGCCGTAGCCGTACAGCGGCTTGATCACCGGTTCCTGCTGCGAGGCGTTCGCGAGCTGGACCGCGCCGAAGGACGCCAGGGCGGCGAGCAGGACGCCCGCCACGGCCGCGATGGCGATGCGCATCAGGGGGCCTTTCCTCGGGGGTGGCGAAGACTGCGAGTGGCCAGAGTAATGCCTGATGCCGCGAATGACCAGACAACGGACATCAAGGTCACAGCCCACGCCGTGCCGGCGAGCGCCACCGGTGCGCGGTCCTCGCGGGGACGCGCCGGGTCGGGCAGCCGGTACAGGACGAGATCGCCGTCGGCGAGCACGCGCTGCGCCCCGCCGAGGCGCGCGTAGTAGGCGTTGCCGGACGTCTCGGCGTCGAACGCGACGTACCGGATGCCCCGCGCACCGAGCCGGGCCGTCAGCGGGCCGCCGTCGCGGACGACCGGGTCGAGCGCCCGCGCGCGGGGGTCCTCGGCCGGGACGACCGTGCGCCCGATGATCACCGCGTCGCTCAGGACGCCGCGCCGGTCGAGGTAGCGGGGCAGGGCGTCCAGGGACGTCCGGCCGCCGTTCCACGGGTATTCCCGGTAGGTCGCCCACGGGAGGATCAGGACGTCGCCGGGCACCGGGTCCGCGCGGACGATCTCCCGCGCCCGCGCCCACGCGTCCGGGTAGTGGACGGGCCGCAGCCGTCCCGCCGCGCCCCACGCCAGCCCCGGCAGCAGCACGAGCGGCAGCAGCACCGCGAGGACGCCGAGCGCGTCCAGCCGCCGGTCCGCCGCCCGGTCGGCGAGGACGCCGAACCCGACCGCGACGACCACGGCCAGCGGCGCGACGTACTGCTGCCCGTCGCGCAGCACCGCGAACCCCGGCCAGGCGCCGATCAGGCCGCGCAGCAGGGGGGCCGCGACGACGCCGAGCGCGGCGAGCACGTACCCGGCACCGGCCGCGACGGCGAGCCCGGCCGTCCAGTCCACGCGCGTCCGCGCGAACGCCACGACCGACGCGACGACCACGACGAGCCAGACGGTCGCGAGCAGCGGCACCCCGTAGCCGGGCGGGACGGTCGCCGCGTTCCACGCCCCGCCGAGCGCGAACAGGCTGCCGAGCGCGCCGAACGGCGTGTCGGCGCGGGCCGCGAACGCGCCGACGCCCTCCGGCGCGCCCGGCATCCCGCTCGGCCGCAGCCAGCCCGTCACGAGCCACGGCAGGCTGAGCACGACGACCGCCGCGACGGCCTTCGGCAGGCCCCGCCGCCGTCCGGGACGGCACAGCACGACGGCGCCCGCGACCAGCGCCGAGACCGCGACCCCGGCGAACCCGCCGATCGCGGCGGGGACGAGCGCACGCGTCAGCCGCCGTCCGCCGCCCGGCTCGGCGGCGCGCGCGGCGGCCCCGGCGACCAGCGGCAGCGCCGCGTACCCGAGCAGGAACGCCCAGTGCCCGAGCAGCAGCCGCTCGGCGACGAACGGGTTCCAGGCGTAGACGGCGCCCGCCGCGACCCGGGGCACGACCCGCCGCGTCGGGACGAGCGACGCCGCCGCCACCGACGCCAGCACGAAGATCCCGAGCAGGACGGCCTTCTGCGCGACGTCCCCCGGCAGCACGTGCGCCAGCGCGACGCCGAACGCGTCGCTCGGCACATGGCGCGGGACGGTCCCGGTCAGCCCGAACGTCATCGCCGAGAACCGGGGACCCGGCGTGAAGACCATGTCGAACGAGAGCAGGAACCCCGGCGCGAGGCCCGGCCCGAGCGCCAGCAGCCCCAGCACCAGCCCGGCCACCCCGGGCCACACCCACCCCGTCCGCTTCATCCTGCAGTGTTTACCAGCCCCGGCCCGCTGCGCGACCGTGCCCGGGGCGAGCGCCGCATCGCTTCGCGATCTTTCCGCCCGGGGGCTCGCCTTCGGCTTCGTCCCTAGGCGCTCAGTTGACGCGCTCGCGCGTCCGCTGAGGTCCCTGGTCGGCTACTCGGCGGGTCGGCGGCGGCGGGTGTGGGTGATCTTCAGCGGGTCGGCGGCGGGGACGGACCAGCTTTCGGCGAGCCGCAGCGTCACGTCGCGGTTCCGCAGGACGTGCCGTTCCGCCAGGTCGGCCGCCTGAGCGGCGTCCCCGGCGGCTATGGCGGCGTACAGGCCGCCGTGCTCGGCGCACTGCGCGTCCTGGTCCTCGTCGAGGTCGGCGGTGAGGCGGAACAGCCACCGCATCCGCGCGTCCAGCGGCCGGACGACCAGGGTGAGCAGCGCGTTCCCGCACAGCTCCAGCACCTCGGCGTGGAACGCGGCGTTCGCGGCGGAGATCGCGGCGCGGTCGCCCGAGCGCAGCGCCGCGCGGTTGTCCACGAGCCGCAGCCGCAGCCGTTCGCGACCGTCGGCGTCGGCGCGTTCGGCGGCGAGGCGCGCCGCGAGGACTTCCAGGCTCTGCCGGACGTCGAACAGGTCGCGGACGTCGGCGGGGGTGAACGGGCTGACCAGCGCGCCCCGGCGGGGCACGAGCACGACCAGTCCCTCGGCGGCCAGCAGCCGCAGCGCCTCGCGCAGCGGGATCCGGGAGACGCCGAGGCCGGCCGCAAGGTCGCGTTCGACGAGCCGTTCGCCGGGCCGCAGGCCGCCCTCGATGATGCGGTCGCGGAGCGTCCGGTACGCCCTGTCGCGGAGCGAGTCGCGCTCTCCGGTCGTCACGCGGGCACTCTATCCGGCCCGACTTAACGGTATACCGTTAACTGGATCGTCACGGCGGCGAAACGTACGGCGGTCCGGCGCTCCCTAGCGTGACCTGCGATCTTCTCCCCGAGCACGATCGGAAAGCACGCATGCGTCGTTTCTCCCTCCTCCTGGCGGCGGCCCTGGCCGCCGCGCTCGCCGTCGTCGGCGGCGTCCCCCTGTCCTACGCCGCCGAGCGCGGCGGGCCGACGCGGGTCCGCGTCCTCGTCGTCACGATGTTCGGCGGCGAGACCGCGCCCTGGCTGAAGAACCGGTCGCTGCCCGTCCCGGTGCGCGTGGACGGCGTCCCCGACCCGCTGCACTGCGACCGCGCGGGCCTGTGCGTCGTGACGACCGGGCAGGGCAAGGCCAACACGGCGGCCACGATGACGGCCGTGCTGACCAGCCGCCGCCTGGACCTGCGCGGCGCGTACTTCATCACCGCCGGGATCGCCGGGACGTCCCCGAAGACCGGCACGCTCGGCTTCGCGGCGTGGGCGCACTACATCGTGGACTACGACCTCGGCCACCACCTGCCGCCGGAGGAGGCGCCGAGCCACCCGTACGGGTTCGTCCAGCTCGGCAACGTCGGCACGAACGTCTTCCAGCTCGACGACGCGCTGGTCGACACCGCCTACCGGCTCACCAAGGACATGACGCTCACCGACACCCCCACCGCCGCCGCCGAACGCGCCCACTACCCCGGCCAGGCCGGGACGCTGCCCAAGGTCGCGGTCTGCGACACGGTCACCGGCGACAACTGGTGGGCCGGCAAGACGCTGTCGGAGAAGGCGCAGTACATCACCGGGCTGTGGACGAAGGGCAAGGGCACCTACTGCACGACCCAGATGGAGGACAACGCGACCGCCGCCGTCCTGGCGCGCTTCGGCCGTCTCGACCACTACCTGAACCTGCGGACGGCCAGCAACTTCGACCAGCCGTACCCGGGACAGACCCTCGAACAGCACCTCGCGTCCAACTCGGGGGCGTTCGGTACGTCGACGCAGAACGCCTACCTGGTCGCGTCGAAGGTCGCCGACCACCTGCTCCGCCGCGGGCACTGATCCACGGCGCACAATCGGAGGCATGAGCGAACGCCTTCTCATCACCGGCGCGGCCGGGCGGATCGGCGGGTTCCTGCGCCCGCGCCTGGCCCGGCCCGGCCGCGCCCTGCGGCTCCTGGACGTCGTCCCGGTCCCGGATCCGGCGCCCGGCGAGGAGATCGTCCGGGCCGATGTCACCGACCAGGACGCTCTCGACGCCGCGTGCCGGGACGTGACCGCCGTCGTCCATCTCGGCGGCATCCCGCACGAGGCGGACTGGCCGGGCATCCTCCACACCAACATCCACGGGACGTACGCGGTGCTGGAGGCCGCCCGGCGCAACGGGGTCCCGCGCGTCCTGCTCGCGAGCAGCAACCACGCCGCCGGGTTCCATCCGGTGCCCGACACGCCCGCGCCCGACTACCTCTATCCCCGGCCGGACACGTTCTACGGCGTCAGCAAGGTCGCCGGCGAGGCCCTCGGCAGCCTCTACCACGACCGGCACGGAATGGACGTCCTCTGCCTGCGCATCGGCACCTGCGAGGAACGGCCCGGCGACCGCCGCGCGCTGTCGACCTGGCTGTCCCCGGGCGACTGCGCGCGGCTGGTCGAGGCGCTGCTCACCGCGCCGGACCCCGGGTTCCGGATCGTCTGGGGCGCGTCCGCGAACACGCGCGGCTGCTTCGGCCTGGACGAGGCGCGGGCGCTCGGCTACCGGCCCGAGGACGACGCCGAGGAGTACGCGGCGTCCGTCTCCGGGCCGGACCACCCGTTCATCGGCGGCCCGTTCGCCGAGTGACGGTCAGGACGCGGGCAGCACCTTGAGCTGCGCGAAGAAGCGGTTCAGGTCGGGCCACAGCTTCTTGTTCGTGTTCGGCAGCGACGCGAACACCAGCGCGGGCGTCCCGCGTCCCGTGTCGATGACGGCGGTGGCGACGACCTCGCCGGTCGCGCGGAACGGCGGGCGCTTGTAGGCGTAGTACGACGCGACGAGCCAGCCCCGGTGGCCGCCGACCGTCAGCGCCTCCGACGCCAGCGGCGCGGACCGGTGCGGGAACGCGTAGTAGCTCTCCTCCAGGCCCTTGGCGGCCATCGCCGTCACCGTCTTGACGCTCTGCGGGCCGCTGTAGGCGCTCCGCAGCGTCGGCTGGAGGGTGCCGGTGAGGAACTGGCCGTACCAGATCCGTCCCGCGTGCCGCTCGGTCACGAGGATCTGCTGGCCGGACCAGCCGGGGACGGCCAGCTTGTTCTTCTTCGTCGGCGTCTGCCAGGGCCGCGCGAACCGCGGGTACAGCAGGCCCGACCCCGTGTCGGAGACGTGGCCGGCGACGCGCGACGGCGTCCCGGCGAACGTGCGCAGCGGCCGGTCCGGCGGGAGTTCGGCGGCCGGGACGCCCGCGGGCGCGGACGTGCGCCGCAGCCCGGCCGTGCTGCCCTTGGGCGCCGGGTCACTGCCGCGGTGCTTCAGGTAGTAGACGCCGCCCGCCGCCGCCAGCGCGACGACGAGCAGGCCGATTCCGCCGAACAGCAGGATCCGGGACCGTCCGGACGGCTCGTCGAAGGGCGCGTCCGCCGTCGAGCCCTCCAGCTCGCGGTCGGCGCTCTCCTCGTCGGCCATCCAGGACGGCATCTGCCAGTTGCCGCTGCTCGGCCGGCCGGGCTTGCCGGGCCCCGCGTCGCCGCTCGGCGCGACATAGCGGGTGTCGCCGTCCCCGTCGGCGTCGCCGTCGAACAGCTCGCCCTCCCATGCCGGCGCGGACGGGACGGGCGCGACCTTGCGGTCCACGGGCTCCAGCGCGGTTCCGGGCTCGTCCTCGGGCTCGTCGGCGCCGGGCGTGGCGGTCAGCAGCCCGCGCGGCTCCGGGACGGTCTTCGGCTCGATGCGCGCGGCCGTCTCGGCGGGGCGCACGTCCGGATGCTCGTCGCGCGGCTCCTCGACCTTCCCCCAGACGTCGTGGCCGTCTTCCTCACTCGACCGGCCGGCCCCTGCCTGCCTCCCGGGCTCCGGCGTGCCCTCCCCGGCGTCGTCGCTCTCGGCCCAGCGCGGCCGCTCCCCCTGATCGGACATGCGGGACAGGTTACGCGAAGATCAATTCACGCGAACCGGCCGGTCATCACACTAAGGAAACATTCAGCGGTACGGCCGGGCGGGCGGCGGCACGGCGAGCCGTTCGCGCGCCAGCAGCGTCGCGCCCGCGACGGCGCCGGGCATCGCGACGACCGCGCCGAGCGGGATCAGGAACACCGCGAACGTCGCGACGCCGAACCCGAGCGTCAGGCCCCGGTTCGCGCGCAGCCGCGCGAACCGCTCGCGGCGCAGCAGGCCGCGCCGCTCCAGCGCGATGGACGTCAGTTCGGCCGTGAGGAACCAGCCCGACACGAACGCTGCCACCACCGGGACGACCGTCTGCCCCACGACGGGCAGGAATCCGCAGACGAAGAACACGAGCCCGAAGGCCAGCGCGATGACGCCGAGGAGCAGCCCGTCCCGGACGGCCCGGACGATCTGGACGCCGAGCGGCACGTCCGGCTCCGGCGGCGCCCCGCCCGCGGAGTCCTCGACGCGCTCGGCGATCTTCTCGTAGAACGGGTCGCCGACCAGCAGCGTCAGCGCCGTGAACAGCAGGATCGCGACGAACAGCGTCGCGCCGAAGATCGCGATGCCCGCGACGACGCGGGCGGTGTCGCGGGCGCCCGGCGACCAGCCGTCGGCGAACGGCGTCACCCAGGAGGCGAGGTCGTCCAGGTTGAAGGCGAGCGCCGTCAGCGCCGCGACGTACACGACGAGGACGATCAGCGCCGGGATCAGCCCGAACAGCCACTGCCCGGGATTCCGCGCCGTCCAGCCGATCCCCCAGAAGAGATAGCCGATTCCGGTGAACAGGTCGCGGAAGAACGACGGTTTCGGGTTCCCAGGATGCACGGGGGTCAATCTAGCGGGACGGAAGCCCGACGAGCTGCTCCGAACGCTCCCATACCGCCCGGCGCAGCGCCGGGTCGCGCACGGCCGGGGACGCGCGCAGCAGCCGCGCCGGACGCACCGACGCGTGGTAGCCGGTGCCGGTGTCGTAGCCGGGGTCGGCGGCCAGCCGCACCACGGCCCGCGCGGCCTGCTCGGGGGTGCGCAGCAGCGGCGTCCGCGCCAGGAGCGCGCCGGTCCGCGACGGGACGGGCAGGTCGCGCCCGAGGCCCGTCGCGACCGGCCCGGGACACAACGCGTGGACGGCCACGCCCGTCCCGGCGAGCCGGTCGGCCAGTTCGGCGGCGAACAGGACGTTCAGCAGCTTCGTCCGCGCGTACACCCGGTGCGAGCCGCCGGCCCCGTACACGCCGGGCTCGGCGAACCGCGCCGGGTCCAGCGTCCCCGCGCGCCGGTACGCCTCGGACGCGACCACCACGATCCGCGACGGCGCGGACTTCACGAGCAGGTCGCGCAGCAGGCCGGTGAGCAGGAACGGGCCGAGGTGGTTGGTGGCGACCATGCGGTCGAAGCCGTCCACGCTGACCTTGGCGCGGCGCAGGTGGACGCCCGCGTTGTTCACGAGGACGTCCAGCCGGGGATAGCGGTCCAGGATCCGTTCGGCGAGTCCGCGGACCTCGGCGCGCGAGGACAGGTCGCCGAAGAACGTCTCGATCCGGGCGTCCGGGGCGTCCGCGCGGACGGCCGCGGCGGCGTCGGCGCCCCGCACCTCGCTGCGGCCGACCATCCCGACGCGGAAGCCGCGCCGGGCCAACGCGCGGGCGACTTCCCTGCCGATCCCCGATGACGCCCCGGTGACGACCGCGATCTTCTCCATGGCCCCACCCTTGCGGAGATCCCCGTCACACCGGAAGGGCTTCGGCCGTGTCGGTCAGGGCGTCCAGCGCGGATCGCGGCCCGACAGCGCGAGGGCCCTCTCGAACGCGGTGGCCCCGGCGGGCTCGGCGGCGGGCTCGGCGAACCCCTTGTACTGCCGGTACATCTCGGCGTTGCGCTCCACGACGCCGTACAGGAACTCGCCGGTCGCGGACGGGACCTCGAACTCCTGGCCGGTGGCCTTCGCGACGTCCCAGCCGTGGACGGCCATCTCCTTGACGATGAGCGCCGCCACGTCCGCCGCCGGGGCCGATCCGGCGCCGAAGTCGATGTCGCCCTCCCACACCGCCGGGTCGTCCCACGCCTTGACCGCGCGGTCGAGTTGCGCGGCGTAGGCGTCGGCCCAGCCGTCCTCGGCGACGAAGTCGCGGGCCGTCAGCTCGTCCGGGATCTGCTCGCGGCGGGCGCGGCGCTCCAGCCCGTAGGACGTGTAGAGGACCCAGTGGTTCACCAGCGCGCGGACGTCGTACTCCGTGCAGGGGGTCGCGCCGTCCAGCGGCGTGCCCTCGACGCCCCGCGCCACCCGCGCCGCCTCCCGCGCGCACGCGGTCATGTGCTCGTGCAGTTCGTTCATGCGTTCGAGGCTACGGACGGCCTGTACGTCCGGTCTTGAACAAACGCGACATTAACCTGGGACTATGGCCGACGTACCGCGCGGAGTGCTCTATCCGGACCAGCACGCCCCGATCGTCACGGTCGCGACCTATCCGCCGAGCACCGATCTCGCCGCGTGCGTCGAGTACTACTGGCACGTCCGGTGGGAGGCGGCCGAGCCGTACGAGACGAAGGTGCTGTCGCATCCGAACATCCATCTGGTGTTCGAGGAGCCCGTCCCGCTCGTGTACGGCGTGGACCGGTCGGTGTTCACGCGCCGCCTCACCGGGACGGGCCACGTGCTCGGCGTCCGGTTCCTGCCCGGCGGGTTCCATCCGCTGTGGCCGGGCCCGGCGGCGGACCTGACGGACCGGCGCGTCCCGGCGTCAAGTCTGCTCGGCCCGGCGGTGGACGAGCTGAACGCGCGCGTCCTCGCCGACCCCGCGGACACCTCCGTCGTGGAGGACTTCCTGCGGCCCCGGCTCGCCGCGCCCCGGCCGCCGGGCGCGGCCGACGCGGCGGAGATCGTCCGGCGGATCACCGCCGACCCGTCCCTGGTCCGGGTGGACCGGCTCGCCGCCGACCTCGGCGTCTCGGTGCGGACGCTCCAGCGCCTCTTCGCCGACCATGTCGGCGTCTCCCCGAAGTGGGTGCTGCGCCGCGCCCGCCTGCACGAGGCCGCCGCACGCGCCCACGCGGGGACGGCCGTGGACTGGGCCGCGCTCGCGTCCGACCTCGGCTACAGCGACCAGGCCCATCTGACGCGCGACTTCACCGCCGCCGTGGGCGTCCCGCCCGGCCGCTACGCACGCGCCTGATCCTCACGTCCGGGTAAAAGATTCACGCGCGGACCTTTGACGGGACGGCCTCGCGGGCAGGTGCGGCGCCCTGATCCAAGCCGGAGGAGGAGCGCCATGGGGTTCGTGACCACCCGCGACGGAACGGAGATCTACTACCACGACTGGGGCAGCGGCCCGCCCGTGCTGTTCAGCCACGGCTGGCCCCTGAACGCCGACGCGTGGCAGGACCAGATGAAGGCGGTCGCGGACGCCGGGTACCGCGCCATCGCGCACGACCGGCGGGGCCACGGCCGCTCCAGCCAGCCCTACGGCGGCTACGACTTCGACACGTTCGCCGACGACCTGTCCGACCTCATCGAGGCGCTGGACCTCAAGGGCGTGTCGCTCGTCGGGCACTCGATGGGCGGCGGCGAGATCACCCGCTACATCGGCCGGTACGGCACCGGACGGGTCGGCAAGGCCGTCCTGCTGTCGGCGATCCCGCCGCTGCTCGTGCAGACCGAGTCCAACCCCGAGGGCGTGCCGAAGGACGTCCTGGAGGGCCTCAAGGACGGCATCCTGCACGAGCGCTCGCAGTTCTGGCTGGACCTCGCCGACCAGTTCTACGGCGCGAACCGTCCCGGAAGCGACGTCACCGGCGGCAACAAGTACGCCTTCTGGCTGATGGCGATGCAGGAGAACGTCCAGGCGGGCGTGGCGTGCGTGGACGCCTTCGCCTCGACCGACTTCACCGAGGACCTGCGGCGCTTCGACGTGCCGACGCTGATCGTCCACGGCGACGACGACCAGATCGTCCCGATCGACGCGACGGCGCGCAAGGCCGCCGAGATCGTCTCGTACGCGAACCTGACCGTCTACGAGGGCGGGTCGCACGGGATGGCGAGCGTGCCCGGGTACAAGGAGCGCTTCAACCGGGACCTGCTGGACTTCCTCGGTTCCTGAGCCCCGTGCGCGGGAGGGCATGGCGGTGCCCTCCCCGCACGGTCATCCCCCCGGCTTCTCGACGACGGTGTCGGCGGGCGCGACGGGGCGTCCGTCGCCGGCGCGGACCTCCAGCGGGCGCAGCGGACGCCCGTCCCGGCGGTCCACGAGCCGTGAGCGCTCCTCGCCGGGCGCGAAGAAGTGCCCCTCGCCCCACTGCCGCAGCGCGACGACGACGGGGAACAGCGCCTCGCCCTTCTCCGTCAGGACG
This sequence comes from Actinomadura rubteroloni, assembly GCF_002911665.1. Classification (NCBI taxonomy): domain Bacteria; kingdom Bacillati; phylum Actinomycetota; class Actinomycetes; order Streptosporangiales; family Thermomonosporaceae; genus Actinomadura; species Actinomadura rubteroloni. The sequence goes on along the minus strand of NZ_MTBP01000001.1, from coordinate 2,047,953 downwards.
TACTCGCGGTGCGCGCCGCCGTCGCGGGCCGGGACGGACGCGAGCACGCCGCCGTCCACCAGCGCCCGCAGCCGCGCCGCGAGGATGTTCTTCGCGACGCCGAGGCTCCGCTGGAACTCGCCGAAGCGCCGGCTGCCGTCGAACGCGTCGCGCACGATCAGCAGGGACCACCAGTCGCCGATGGCGTCCACCGAGCGCGCGACCGGGCACTCGCTGTCGTCCAGCCTCGTCCGCCGCACCATCCCGCCTCCTTGGTTGCAACATGCTACCAAATCTGGTTACCGTGCCGTTCGGTAGCAAGTTGAAACCACTGGAGGTGCCCATGGGGCCGCGCGTCGTCGCGCTCCTCGCCGTCGCGTGCGGCTCGGCCGTCGCGAACGTCTACTTCGCCCAGCCGCTCCTGCCCGCGCTCGGCCGCGACCTCGCGATCGGGTCCGGCGCGCTCGGCGCGGTCGTCACCGTGACCCAGGTCGGCTACGGGCTCGGGCTGTTCCTGCTCGTCCCGCTCGGCGACGTCGTGGACCGGCGGCGGCTCGCCGTCGCGCAGACGCTCGCGCTCGCGGCGGCCCTCGCCGTCGTCGGCGCCGCGCCGGACGCGGCGGTGCTGCTGGCGGGCGTCGCCGCCGTGGGGCTGCTCGCGGTCGTCGCGCAGACGCTCGTGGCGTTCGCCGCCGCGCTGACGGCCCCGGAGCGGCGCGGACGCGTCGTCGGGCTCGTCACCGGGGGCATCGTCACCGGCATCCTGCTCGCCCGCGCGGTCGCGGGCGTGCTGGCCGATCTCGCGGGCTGGCGGGCGGTGTACCTGGCGTCGGCGGCCGTGACGGGCGTCCTCGCCTTCGCCCTGCACCGCGTCCTGCCGTCTCAGGAACTGCCGCCCGCCCCCGGATACGGCCGGCTGCTGCGGTCGACCGTGGCGCTGTTCGTCCGGGAGCCCGCCCTGCGGCTGCGCGGCGTCCTCGCGCTGCTGGTCTTCGCCGCGTTCAGCACGCTGTGGAGCTGTGTCGCGCTGCCGCTGAGCGCACGCGGCCTGTCCCCGGCGGCGATCGGCGCGTTCGGGCTCGCGGGCGCGGCGGGCGCGCTCGCCGCGCCCCTGGCCGGACGGCTCGGCGATCGCGGCCGGGCGGCGTGGACGACCTCGGCGGGGCTCGTGCTGCTCACCGCGTCCTGGCTGCCGCTGGCGTTCACGGGGTCGTCGCTGTGGGCGCTCGCGGCGGGCGTCGTCATGCTCGACTTCGCGGTGCAGGCCGTCCACGTGACGAGCCAGAGCGTGATCTACGCGGCCCGGCCGGGCGCGCGCGTCATCGGCGGATACATGATCTTCTACTCGGCGGGCAGCGCGTCCGGCGCGCTCGCCGCGACCGCGCTGTACGCGGCGGCGGGCTGGGGCGCCGTCTGCGCGCTCGGCGCGGGCCTCAGCGCGGCGGCGCTCGCCGTGTGGGCCGCTACGGCTTGCGCGCCACGCCGACCCAGTACGGCACGTCCGGCTGGTGCGGCGCGGCGGACGCCCCCGGACGCCAGTGCGGCGGCGACACCACCCCCGGCTCCACCAGCTCCAGGCCGAGCCGCGTGAAGAACAGCTCGGTGAACGCGGCGCGCCCGCGCGGGCGGAGCGGGGTCACGACCGTCCGGTTCCACGCCTCCATCGCCTCCGTGACCGCCGGGCCGCCGATCTCGTCGGTCGCGTGCGTGATCGCGAGGTGGCTGCCGGGGGCCAGGCGCCCCATCAGGCGGCCGACGATGCTGACGGCGTCCTCGTCGTCGCCGATGAAGTGCAGCACGCTGATCAGCAGGACCGCGACGGGTTCGCCTAGGTTCAGGGACCGGCCGGCCAGCGACAGAACGCGTCCGGGCTCGCGCAGGTCGGCGTCGAGGTAGGCGCAGGAGCCGGGGCCGGTCGAGGTGAGCAGCGCGCGGGCGTGCGCGAGGACGGCCGGGTCGTTGTCGGCGTACACGACCCGCGACTCCGGCGCGATGCCCTGCGCGACCTCGTGGACGTTCGGGGCCGTCGGCATGCCCGTCCCGATGTCGAGGAACTGCCGGATCCCGGCGTCGCGGGCGAGATGGGCGACGGCGCGGTGCATGAACGCGCGCCCGGCGCGGGCCATCGCGACGACGTGCGGGAACGTTCGCTCCACCTGGTCGCCCAGCTCACGGTCGACCTTGTAGTTGTCCTTGCCGCCGAGCCAGTGGTCCCACACGCGGGCCGAATGGGGCCGCGTCGTGTCGATGCGGGCCGCCGCCGTCGCGGGCGGCGGGGGCTCGGGCGCCATGCGGGGGTCCTGTCTGCGGTCGCCGGGCGGGACTCATGCCGATCATAAGTCGCCGCCCGTCCCCCGCGGACGGGCCGCCCGCACGACGGCGCGGTCGGGCCGGGGCTATGCCGGGCGGCCGCTCGCCGACCGCAGCCCCGCTAAGCGTCGCGGCGGGCGCCGACGGCCAGCGGGGTGCGCGGGCCGGCGGGGGCCGGGACGGGCCGCAGCAGCCGCGCGGCGGTCAGGACGGTCAGCAGGGCGAGCGCGCCGCCCGCCGCCGCGCCCGCGAACGCGCCCGGCACGCCCGCGAGGTCCTGGCCGAACCCGGCGGCGAACGAGCCGAGCGAGCTGCCCGCGCCGACGGCCGCGACGATCCACGCGAACGCCTCGGTGACCGTCCCGGCCGGGGCCAGCCGGTCCACCAGCGAGAAGCAGCAGGCCAGCGACGGCGCGAGGAACACTCCGCTGGCGAACGCGAGCACCAGCATCACCGGCAGCGGCGGCGCCCACGCCAGCGGGACGTACCCGGCCGCGAGCGCCGCGAGCAGCCACGGCAGCCGCGCCGCCGGGTCCCGCGTGAACGACAGCGCGCCGTAGACCAGGCCGCCGGTCAGCGCGCCCGCCGCCATCGCCGCGAGCAGCAGGCCGGACGCCTCGGCCCGTCCGGCGCGCTCGGCGTAGGCGACGACCGCGACCGCGTACACGCCGAGCGCGACGCCCGCGAAGGCCAGCGCGAGCAGCAGCCGCCGCAGGCCCGGCGAGCGCAGCGGCCCGGCCCAGTCCGCGGCGCGGTCCGCGCCGCGCCAGCGCCGCGACGGCGGCGAGCCCGCGACGACGAGCGTCCCCGCGACGCCGAGCGCGCCGGTCAGCACCAGCGCGGCGGACGTCGACCACGCGGCGGCGGCCACGACGAGCAGCGGCCCGACGGTGAACAGCACCTCCTGCGCGGCGGCGTCCAGCGCGTAGGCGACCTGCACCTGGCCGGGATCGCGCAGCACGTCCGGCCACAGGGCGCGCAGGCCCGCCTCCAGCGGCGGCGTCGCGAACCCGGCGACGACCACGGCGGCCGTCGCGACCGGCAGCGGACGCGCGCCGACGCCCGCGAGCACCGCGTACCCGGCGGCGGCCACCAGCGCCGACGGGATCAGGATCCGCGCCTGCCCGTACCGGTCCATCGCGCGGCCGAGCACCGGCTGGCCCGCCGCCATCGCGAGGCCGGAGACGGCGGCGAGCGTCCCGGCGAGCGGGTAGCCGCCGTGGCCCGCCCGGACGTGTAAGACGATCGCGAGCACCGCCATCCCGTTGGGCAGCCGGCCGAGCAGCGTGCCGCCGAGCAGCCGCGCGGCGTAGGGCGTGCGCAGGAAATGGACGTAGGCGAGCATCCGGCCCCCGAGGCTGCGTAGTTACCGGCGGGTCATACGTATTACTTGTTGCGCCCTACCAAACCACCACGAAGGCCTGTACAGCCATGTAATTCTGCACAGACGTTCCAACTGACACCTGTGTCAAGGCCGTAACCTGGACGACGTCGGCACAGTCGTCAGGGAGGCCCCGTTGCACGCCACCGGCGGCCCCGCCGCGCGTCCGACGAGCCGGGACGTCGCGCGGGCGGCCGGGGTCTCGCAGTCCACGGTGTCGCTCGTCCTCGGCGGGAAGTGGACCGGACGCGTCTCCCCCGCCACCGCCGCCGCCGTCCAGGACGCCGCCGGCCGCCTCGGCTACCGGCCGAACCGCGCGGCGCGCAGCCTGCGGCTCGGCACGGCCCGGACGGTCCTGTTCCTGGTGCCGTCGATCGTCCCGTTCTTCGGCGCCGTCTACGACGGTGCGGCGCGGGTCGCGGCGCGGCACGGGTTCGGGGTCGTCCTCTACCCGTGGCCGGACGGCGCCGGCCCCGCGGGGAGCCCGTTCGCCGCGTCCCAAGAGGCGATCGACGGGGTCCTGGTGTCGTCGGTCGGGCCGGACGTCCCGTCCGGGTTCGGCGGCCTCCCGCTCGTCCTGCTCGACAGCGACCCCGCCGGGCCCGTCCCGACCGTGGCGTTCGCCGTCGAGGACGGCATGCGCGCGGTCGTCGCGCATCTCGCCGCCCTCGGCCACCGCCGGTTCGGGCACGTCGCGGCGGCGCTGGACCAGTGGACGTTCCACGCACGGGGCGCCGCCCTCGCCTCCGCCGTGGACGCGCTGCCGGGCGGCGCGTGGACGCGCGCCGCCGCCGCGCTGGACGTCGCGGCGGCCCGGGACGCGGCGGGCGCGCTGCTGGACGGCCCGTCCCACCCGACCGCGCTGATCTGCGACGACGACGTGATGGCCGCCGGCGCCTACAAGGCCGCCCGGCTGCGCGGCCTGAACGTGCCCGGCGACGTGTCCGTCACCGGCTTCGACGACGAGCAGCTCGCCACCGCGCTGGAACCGGAGCTGACGACCGTCCGGCTGCCCGCCGGGGACCTCGGCGCACGCGGCATGACGGCTTTGCTCGACCTGCTCGACGGGCGGCGCCCCGCGTCCGTCGCGCTGCCCGGCTCCCTGGTCGTACGCGCGTCCACCGCCCCACCGCGCTGAAACTCCTTGGCCGAGGCGGTCGCGTCTCAACTGGCCGCCGGCCGTCTCGCGCCGCGCCAGCCGACGGCCGCCGTCCTCGACGCGGCTCGGCTTCCCCGTGGGCTACGGCGTTGAGGGCGGGCGGCCGACGGTGGAAGCGGCGCATCCGGGTATAAGGGTCGCCATGACCTCCGGCTCCGCGCAACCGTCCCACGTCCGCACGCGTCAGTGGCGCGGCGGGAAGACCACGGCGGACGACTTCCCGCTCAGCGAACTGCGCGACCGCGTCGCCGACGCCGACGCCGCCGTCTGGGTGGACCTGTGCGCCCCGTCCGAGGACGATCTGCGGCTCGTCGCCGACGTGCTCGGCCTCGACCACGTCGCGCTGGAGGACGCCGTCACCCACCGGGAGCGCACCAAGCTCGACCGCTACACCGGCTACCTCTTCCTCAACCTCTACGCCGCGTCCGCCGCGAAAGGGCGGCTCGCGCTGCACGAGGTGTCGGCGTTCGTCTGCGACCGGGCGCTCGTGACCGTCCGCGACGACGACGCGTTCGACATGGACGGGCTCGTCCGGCGCTGGGACGACGACCTCTCGCTGTGGCGCCGGGGCGTGGCCGACGAGGCGGAGAACGTCCGGTCCCTGCTGCTGTACGGGCTGCTCGACCAGATCGTGGACGGGCAGCTCGACGCCGTCCAGGCTTTGGACGACGAGACCGACGCCGTGGAGGAACTGGTCTTCGACGACGCGCCGCAGGGCCGCGAGATCCAGCACCGCAGCTTCCGGCTCCGCAAGAACCTCGGCGCGCTGCGCCGCGTCGCGCTGCCGATGCGGGAGATCTTGAGCACGCTGCTGCGCCGCGACACCGAACTCGTCCCGGACTCGATGCGGCCCTACTACCAGGACGTCTACGACCACGCGCTGCACGTCGGCGAGTGGACCGACGGGCTGCGCGACCTTGTTGCCGACCTGCTCGAAACGCGTATCGCGCTCCAGGACAACCGGCTGAACGAGGTGATGAAGAAGGTCACGAGCTGGGCCGCGATCATCGCCGTCCCGACGGCCGTGACCGGGTTCTTCGGGCAGAACCTGGCCTTCCCGGGCCGGGACGCGTCGTCGGGGTTCGTGGTCAGCTCCGTCGTGCTCGTCGTGCTCGGCGTCGGGCTCTACGGCGTGTTCAAGCGCAACGGCTGGCTCTGAGCCCGGCTCATGACGCGGCGCGCAGGAACGCCGCCGCGACGGGCGCCGCCGCCTCGGCCCCGGTGCCGCCGCCCTCGATCACCACGGCGAACGCCAGGTCGCCCCGGTAGCCGATGAACCAGGCGTGCGTGGGCGGGTTCGTCCCGGAGCCGAACTCGGCGGTGCCGGTCTTGCCCGCCGTCCCGGACGGGAAGTCCACCCCGCGCGCCGTGCCCTCGCTGACCACGGCGGGCATCAGCGTGTGCAGGGCGCGCTTGACGCCCGGGTCGAGGGCGTGCGGCGGCTCGGGCCTGCGCCCGCCCGCGTCCACGGCCTGCGAGACGAGTCCCGGCGCCACGATGCGCGGCGACCGCCACGTGCCCGCCGCCGCCGCGCCCGCGACGGCCGCCATGTTGAGCGGGCTCGTCAGCACCTCGCCCTGGCCGAACGCGGCGGCGGCCAGGCCGGTCGCGTCGGCGGTGGCGGGGAACGCGGCGCGGACGGCGGGCAGCCCGCCGATGATCGGCGCGTTGAACCCGAACTGCGCGGCGACCTGCGCCAGGCGCTTCTCGCCGAGCCGGTCCACGGCGAGCTTGGCGAACGTCGTGTTGCACGAGTGCGCGAACGCGTCCCGGAGCGGGACGGTCCCGAACTTCTCGTACTCGCTGTTCTTGAACGTCCGGCCGCCGATCGACACCGTCGCCGGGCACGCGACCGGCGTCCCCGCGCCCATCCCGCCCGCGACCAGCGCCGCCGCAGTGACGACCTTGAACGTGGAACCGGGCGGGTAGCGGCCCATCAGCGCCCGGTTGTAGCCGCCGGGCTTGTTGGCGACCGCCAGGATCTCGCCCGTGGACGGGCGGAGCGCGACGAGCGAGGCGGGCTTGTCCACGCCCGCGAGCGCGGCGGACGCGGCCCGCTGCGCCTTCGCGTCGATCGTCGTCGTGAGCGGCGTGCCGTCCTTGCCGCCGAAGCGCTGGAGGGTCTTCACGACGGCGCCGGAGCCGTCCACGATCTGGACGGCCAGCGCGGGCGTCCCGGCGAGCCGCCGCTCGTACTGGTGCTGGAGGCCGTCGGTGCCGGCCAGGTCGCCCTTCTTGTAGGGGGCGCCGAGCTTGCGCGCGGCGTCGGCCGTGGCGGGCGCGGTCGTCCCGGCGAGCTGGCCCGCCGAGCCCGGGCCGCTCAGCGTCGTGCCGTCGGCCGCGTGGACGGCCGCCCGCGACGGCCAGGCCCGCGAGGTGCGCAGCCGCTGGCCGTCCTTGAGCCCGGGGTAGAGGATCTCCGGCGTCCACGCCACCCGCCACTTCCCGCCGGACTTGGTGAACGGCAGGACGCCCGTGTACGACCACGTCCGGTTCCCGGCGAGGGTGAAGGCGGCCTCGAACGACACGGTTTTGTCGCCCGTGGACGCGACGGTGTAGACCTGCCGTGATGCCGCCATGTCGTCGCGGGCCGTGCCCAGCCGCCGCGCGAGGTCGGGCGGGGCGCCCTCGGTCAGCGCCGCCACGGCCGGGAAGTCGCCGCGCGTCCACGCGGCGAGGTAGCGGCGGGCCGTGTCGCCCGGCCCGTCGTCCCCGCGCAGGAGCCAGAACGCTCCCCCGCCCGCCAGCACCGCCGCGATCACCGCGATCACGAGCCAGGCCCGTCGCATCCCGTCCCCCGTCCGTCGTGGATCCCCGGCGGACAGGACACCAGGTCGGCGGCATTTTGTCCAAGATTCATATGATTCTCAGTTGTATATCGGATTTGATATCGTCGCTGGCCGTGAACCTCGTCGGCCATCTGCGGTGCTTCGTCGCGGTCGCCGAGGAACTGCACTTCGGCCGGGCCGCCGAACGGCTCGGCATGGCCCAGCCGCCGCTCAGCCAGCGGATCCGGCGGCTGGAGACCGAACTCGGCGTCACGCTGTTCGACCGCTCCAGCCGCCGCGTCGTCCCGACCCCCGCCGGACGGCTCCTGCTGGACGACGCCCGCGAACTCCTCGCCCTCGCCGACCGCGTCCACACGCTCGGCGACCGCGTCCGGCAGAGCGCGGACGGCGCGCTGCGCGCCGGGATCCCCGCCGGGCTCGGCGGCGGCGTCGTCGCCGCGCTCATCGCCGCGTTCCGCGCCCGGCGGCCCGCCGTCCGGCTGGACCTGCGCGAGATCGCCACCGGCCGGCAGGCCGCCGCGCTCGCCGACGGCACCCTGGACGCCGGCGTGCTGCGCCACCCCACCGACACGCGCGGCCTCGCGCTCGGCCCGATGCTCGGCCAGCGGATCGGCGCGCTGTTGCCCGCCGCCGACGCCCCGGCGGACCTGCGGCTCGGCGACCTCGCGGGCCGCGACCTCGTCCTGTTCCCCCGCGACGAGGCGCCCGGCAGCCACGACGAATGGCTCGCCGCGTGCCGCCGCGACGGCTACGACCCGCCCGCCGTCCACACCGCGCGCCGCGCCGAGTTCGCGCTCGGGCTCGTCCTGTCCGGGACGGCCGTCGCGCTCGTCCCCGAACCCGCCGCGATCCCGCCCGGCACCGCGTGGCGGGCGCTCGCCGGGGACCCGATCGTCTGGCGGACGTCCTGCGCCTGGCGCGCCGACGGCGCCGACCCGGCCGTCGCCGACTTCGCCGCCGTCGCCACCGCCGTGCTCCGCACCGAGGCCGGCATGACCCCGCTCGGCGCAGGCCCGCTCCGCCGCGTCGAGTTCCGCCCGTCCTCGGGGTTCCTCGCGTGAAGGCCGTCGAGGACGCGTTCCGCGCCGCCGGGGTCGCCGGCTGGCTCCACGCCGAGGACGTCGACACCGGCCGCAGCGTGCGGGTCCGCGCCGACGAGCCCGTCGTGCTCGCGTCGGTGTTCAAGGTGCCGCTGCTCGTCGCGTTCTTCCGGCAGGCCGCCGCGGGGCTGCTCGACCCGGCCGAACGCGTCACGCTGCGGCCCGGGGACCGCGCGGAGGGGCCGACCGGGACGTCGATCCTGCTGGACGACGTCACGCTCTCCCTCCGCGACCTGGCCGCCCTCATGATCACCGTCAGCGACAACGCGGCGGCGGACGCCCTCTACGACCGGGTCGGCGGCGCGGACGCCGTCAACGCCGTCCTGGCCGGGCTCGGCCTCACCGCCACCCGGATCACCGGCGACGCCCGCGAGCTGTTCGCCGGGATGCTCGCCGACGCGGGCGCCGCCGACTTCGGCGAGCTGTGGGCCCGGCTGGACGAACCCGGGCTCCTGGAGCGCATCCGGGCGCTGAACCCGGTCCTGACGTCCCGTTCCACGCCCCGCGAGATGGCCGCGCTGCTCGGGCTCGTCTGGCGCGACGAGGCCGCCCCGCCCGCCGCGTGCGCGCAGATGCGGCGGATGTTCGGCCTCCAGGTCTGGCCGCACCGGCTGTCGGCGGGCTTCCCGTTCGACGACGTCCGGGTGGGCGGCAAGACCGGCACTCTGCCGACGATCCGCAACGAGATCGGCGTCGTCGAATATCCCGACGGCGGCCGGTACGCCGTCGCCGTGTTCACCCGCGCCGCCCGTCCCGTGGCGGCGCTGCCGCAGGCCGACGCCGTGATCGGCGCCGCCGCGCGGCTGGCCGTCGAGGCCCTGCGGCGGCCCCGCCGGCCGTGATCGCCGCGACGGGTTGTGAGTTCGGGCGCGCGGAGCAGCCGCCGACGCTCGTAGGCTGTTACCACGGCTTTGTTGAATCTTGGGGAGATTGCGTTGCGGCTGCCGGAGCATCTGGAGCTACTGCTCACCGACGAGCCGGTCCTCGACGTCTACGCCTACGGGCCCTGGCGCGTGCCGGACGGCCTGTTCGAGCAGGTCAGCGCCCGGATCGACGCGCTGGCCGCCGACCCGCGCGCCGCCGGGCTCACCACCGACGAGCACAAGCTGCTGACCCTGCCCGCGCCGCTCGTCCTGGCCGAGACCTTCGGGATCCTCGCCTACCTGCCCGGCGGCGGCGCGATCAAGGCCGGCTCGTGGTCGCAGCTCCCCGAGCGGCTGCTCGGCCGCCATCTCGTCAACCCGGCGCAGCTCAACTCCCGCATGACCCGCTGGGACGCGCCCGGCGGCCGGTGGCGCCCCCCGGTGGACTGGCTCATCGAGGTCGCCGACCGCGAGCTGGCGATCGATCTGGCCCGGGACGCGCTCGTCGCGCTGGAGGGCATCGCGCCGCTGGACGAGCGCCGCGCCGCCCTGCTGCGCCTCTACGCCGACCCGCCGGACTGCGACGTCAACCTCCCGAAGCTGGAGCTGCGCGAGCACTGGAGCGCCCGCGCCGACGACGAGACGATCGCGCTGCTGCCCGAACTGCTCGGCCCCGTCGGCTATCTGGAGTGGGTCGTCCAAGGGCTGCTGGCCGCGTTCGAGCACCTGAACGCCGCCGCGCCCGTCGAGGAGAGCGTCACCACGCACCTGGCCCGGCTGCTGCTCCAGGGCAGCATGGAGCACGTCCCCGCCGAGATGGTCGTCGCGCTCGGCGAGGACCGCTACGGCGCCCTGCGCGAGCGGTTCGCCGCCGAGCGGCGCGGGTTCAAGGCCGCCCGCTGGCAGGAGCACACGCAGGCGTGGCTCGCCCGCGCGCTGGTCGAGGGCGCGGCGGACGCGTGCCGGGCCTGGCTGGACATGGCGATGCGGTTCGTCGCGACCGTCCAGGGCCTGCCCGGCGACCCGTGGTTCCCGCGCACCGAGTGGATCCCCGTCCGGCAGTTCCAGACCGACCTGCGGCGGATCTTCGGGCCGCGCCGCCGCGTGGTGAACGCGCTCGGCGACACGCTCCGGCAGGTCCCCCGGGCGACGCCCGCCACGGCCGACGGCGCGTCCGGCGAGCCGCAGGCCCCGCCCATCGGCGCGCGGCTGGTCGAGCAGCCCGAGATCGTCGCGGCGCTGCGCGAGACCGTCGCGGCCGGGGGCACCGTCCGGCTGCTCCTCGCCGGCCCCGACAGCACCGGCAAACGGGACGCCGCGCAGGAACTCGGCCGCGCCCTGTCCCTCGGCCGGGACCCGCTCTGGCTCACCGGGAACCTGTTCGTCGGGCAGCGGCTGTCGGACGCCGTCGCGCGGCTGCACGCCGACGCCCGCGACTCGGTCGGCGACCGGCTGATGATCATCGACGGGCTGGACGCGGTGATCACCGACCCGGGCAACGGCGAGGTGTTCGCGGCCGAGCTGAACCGCGTCCTCGCGATCCACCCCGACCTGCACCTCGTCGCGCTGTGCGGCGCGGCCGGGGACGAGCGCATCCGCGAGGTCGACCCGGCGCTGCCGCAGCAGTTCCGGATCGCCCACTCGCGCCCGTTCACCGCCGAGGGGCACGCCGAGCTGTTCCGGCGGGCCGTCGAGGCGGCCGGCGGGCGCGTCACCCGGCAGGCCGCCGGCGCCGCCGGGGAACTGCTCGCGCTGACGCCGCCCGTCCAGACGCTCCGCAACGCGCGCCTCGCCCGCCACCTCGCCGACCAGGTCATGCCGCGCGTCCTCACCCGCGACGGGGAGCCGGTCGTCCGCAAGCAGGACCTGCCGCTCACGCTCGACACCGGGCAGACGATCGGCAACCCGCTCGCCGACCTCACCGCGCTCACCGGGCTGGACACCGTCAAGAAGGAGATCGCGCTGCTCGTCGCGGGCACGCAGGCCGCGCGGCTGCGGCGCGACGCGGGGCTGAAGGTCGCGCCGCCGACGCGGCACATGGTCTTCACCGGCAACCCCGGCACCGGCAAGACGATGGTGGCGCGGCTGCTCGGACGGATCTACAAGCGGCTCGGCGTCCTGTCGTCCGGGCACCTGGTGGAGGCATCGCGGGCGCATCTGGTCGGCGAGTACATCGGGCAGACCGCGCCCCGCACCCGGCGGCTCGTGGAGCGCGCGCTCGGCGGGGTCCTGTTCATCGACGAGGCGTACACGCTGAGCCAGTCCGCCCTGAAGGGCGACTACGGCTACGAGGCGATCGCCGAACTCGTGAAGCTGATGGAGGACCACCGCGAGGACCTGGTGGTCGTCGTCGCCGGATACGAGCGGGAGATGAAGGAGTTCCTGGCCGCCAACCCCGGCCTGGACTCGCGGTTCCCCAAGCAGATCCACTTCGACGACTACACCGACCCCGAGCTGATCCAGGTGTTCGAGTACCTGGCCGACGACAGCGGATTCGCCCTCGCCGACGGCACGCGGGACCGGCTCGGCCGGATGCTGCGCGGCACGCCGCGCGGGTCGTCGTTCGGCAATGGGCGGCTGATGCGGAACCTGCTGGACGTGGCCACCGCGCGGCAGTCCGAACGGATCGCGTCGCATCCGTCGCCGTCGCGGCGGTCGCTGGTGACGCTGCTCCCGGAGGATCTTCCGCCCGTCCTGGACAAGCCCGAGGAACTGCTCGGGCATTACCTCTAGCCCGTCGGGTAAGCCGGGCCGGCATGGGAGAGATCCTGGTCGGCACGGCCTCCTGGACGCACCGGACGCTGATCGCCTCGGGCTGGTACCCGGCCGAGGCCCGCACCCCCGAGGCGCGGCTGCGGTACTACGCCACGCAGTTCCCGCTGGTCGAGGTGGACTCCACCTACTACGCGCCGCCGTCGGAGCAGACCGTGCGCGCCTGGCGGGACCGGACGCCCGACGGCTTCACGTTCAACGTCAAGGCGTTCGCGCTGCTGACGGGGCATCCGACGCGTCCGTCCGCCCTCCCGCGCGACCTGCGCGCCGCCGTGCCGGACCGCCGCCTCTACCCGAAGGACGTTCCGGCCGACGTCCTGGACGCCCTGTGGGATCGGTTCCTGGCGGCCGTCTCCGTCCTGCATGACGCTCACCGGCTGGGAGCCGTCCTGTTCCAGTTCCCGCCGTGGTTCACCGCGAGCGCGAAGTCCCGCGCCCGCATCCTGGAGATCCGGGAACGCTGCGCGCCGCTGAGGATCTGCGTCGAGTTCCGGCACCGGAGCTGGCTGGCTCCCGAGCACCACGACGAGACCCTGGACTTCCTGGCGGCCCACGACCTCCCCTACGTGGTCGTGGACATGCCGCAGGGCCACACGTCGTCCGTCCCGCCCCTCACCGCCGCGACCTCGGACCTGGCCGTCGTCCGCTTCCACGGCCACAGCGAGGACTGGACGAGCGGCGACCTGGACCGCCGCTTCACCTACTTCTACGAAGACGACGAGCTACGAGCCTGGGCCGCCCGGATCCACACCCTTGCCGAGCGGGCCACGACGCACGTCATCTTCAACAACTGCTGCGCGGACCACGCCCAGCGCAACGCCGCCCGGCTGAAGACCCTCCTCACCTGACCCGCACGGCCGATGGCGGAGCGTGTCTTTGGCCTGGTCGCATTTCGCGGAAAGTGGACCTTCTAGCGGGCCAGTGCGCGTCCCTAGGGTCGGACGCATGAAGGATCTTTCGCGACTGCGGTCGCTCGACCGGCGGGTTCTGGAGCGATCCCGCGACCTCGTGGCGACCGTCACGGACGCGGACCTCGCCCGTCCCACGCCGTGCGCGGGCTGGACGCTGCGCGACCTGCTCTCCCACATGGCCGGGCAGCACGTCGGGTTCGCGACGGCGGCCGAGGGCGAGACCGCCGACGCGTCCGGCTGGCGGGACGCCGATCTCGGGCCGGACGCCGCGTCCGCCCGCGCCGTCTACTCCGCGTCGGCCGCGCGCGTCACCGCCGCGTTCGAGCGCGACATGCCCGAACGGGGGCTGTGGCTTCCCGAGATCCGCACGGACGCCTTCTTTCCGCCCGCGGTCGCGCTCGGCTTCCATCTCGTCGACTACGTCGTCCACAACTGGGACGTGGCGCGCACGCTCGGCCTGGCCTCCCCCGACGACGAGGAGTCGGCCGCCGCCGCGCTGGAGGTGGCGCTGCGCGTCCCCGACGGGCCCGAGTTCCGCGGCCCCGGCAAGGCGTTCGCCGCCGTCCTGCCGGCCCCGGACGGCGGCTCGACGCTCGACCGGGTCCTGACGGTCCTCGGCCGGTCGCCGGACTGGACGCCCTGACCCCGGCGGGCCGTCCGGACGCGGGCGGAGGACGTGCGCGGGATTCGGGGGCCGGAGGGCCGTGAGGGCGACGTTACGGGCGCGAAACGGACGCGACGTGAGGGGGAAACGGCGGCCGCCTATTTATCTGTCAACCGACAGAAATTAGCGGCCCCCTGGGAGGCCCCATGTCCGTCCCCACCGCGCCGTCCGCCCCGGAGCCCTCCGCCGACGCGCGCGTCCTCCAGGCGTTCGGCTACCGGCAGGAACTCCACCGCAGCATGGGGAGGTACGCGTCGTTCGCCGCGGGCTTCTCCTTCATCTCCGTGCTGACCACGGTCTTCCAGTTCTTCGGGCTCGGCTTCGCCTTCGGCGGCCCCGCCTTCTTCTGGACGTGGCCGGTCGTCCTCGCCGGCCAGTTCCTCGTCGCACTGTGCTTCGCCGAACTGGCCGCCCGCTACCCCATCTCGGGCGCCATCTACCAGTGGTCCAGCCGGATGAGCACCGCCGCGTTCGGCTGGTTCGCCGGCTGGATCATGGTGCTGGGGCAGGTCGTGGTCATCGCGGCGGCGGCGCTCGCGCTCCAGGTCGTCCTGCCCGCGATCTGGGACGGCTTCCAGCTCGTCGGCGGCGACCCGTCGCCGGTGTCGGGCACGGGGGCCGCCAACGCCGCCGTCCTCGGCCTGATCCTGCTCGCCGCGACGACCTTCGTGAACGTCCTGGACAACCGGATCATGGCCCGCGTCAACGTCGTGGGCGTGACCGCCGAGATCATCGGCGCGGTGCTCATCGTCGTCCTGCTGCTGACGCACGCCGACCACGCGCCGTCCGCGACGTTCCACGTCGGCGCGGGCCGGGGCGGCGCGTTCGGGGCGCTGCTCGTCGCGTCGTTCGCCGCCGCCTACGTCCTCATCGGCTTCGACAGCGCGGGCGAGATGAGCGAGGAGACGCGGCGGCCCCGCGCCGTCGCGCCGCGCACGATCCTCACCGCGCTCGGCGCCGCCGGGCTGCTCGGCGGCCTGATCATCGTCGCGGGTCTGCTGGCCGCGCCGAGCCTCACCGACGGACGGCTCGCGACCGACGGCCTGTCCTACGTCCTGACGAGCAGGCTCGGCGACTGGGTCGGCAAGGTGCTGCTGGCGGACGTCGTCGTCGCGATCTGCGTCGCGACCCTGGCGATCCAGACCGCCGCGACCCGGATGCTGTTCTCGATGGCGCGCGACGGGATGGTGCCGTTCTCCCGCCCGCTCGCCAGGATCTCCCCGCGCACCGGGATGCCGATCGGCACGGCGCTGGTGACGGGCGTCCTCGCGGCACTCGTCGTCATGCTCGACTTCGCGTCGCCGGACGCCTTCCTCGCGATCGGCACCACCTGCATCGTCATGGTGTACGTCGCGTACGCGATGGTGATCGGACCGCTGCTCTACCAGCGGTTGCGCGGCTCGTGGCGCGGCGGCGCCCCCGCCGGGACGGACGAGGCCGGCCGACGCCTCTTCTCCCTCGGCCGCTGGGGCCTCCCGGTGAACGCGCTCGCCCTCGCCTACGGCCTCGCGATGGCGGTGAACCTCGCGTGGCCGCGTCCGGCGGTCTACGCCCCCGCGAGCGGCCAGTGGTACTTCACCTGGTTCACCGTGCTGTTCCTCGGCGGCGCGGTCGTCGTCGGCGCGCTCTACCGGCGGTCCTCGGCCGCGCGGTCAGGCCGCGTCGAGCAGGCCCCGGCCGAGGCGGGCCAGCCGGGGCAGGTCGCGCTCGGGGACGCCGCCAACGCGTAGGGCGGCGTTCGCCGTCGCGCCCGCCGTGCCGTCCGGGTCAAGGCCCGGGTTGTCGCGGCGGATGAGGATCACGCCCTCCACCAGCGAGAAGACGAGCCTGCTCCGGGCCGTCCGCTCGTCGTCCGGCAGCGCGGACGCGGCGGCGGTCCGGGCCAGCAGGTCGTCGTAGGCGTCCTTCAGCTCCGCGCGCAGGTCCTGGAAGCCGGTGACGCGCTCGGCCTCCGGGAGCAGGTAGAGCGCACCCAGGTTGTGGGTGCCCGTGCAGAGCAGCCGGGCGTCCTGGTAGCAGAGCGCCCACAGCCGCGCCTCGGGCGGCGCGGACGCGTCCCCGAGCGTCCTCGCGGTCTCCAGCGACGGCCGGACCGTGCTCTCCAGCAGACTCGCGAGGATCTCCTCCTTGCCGCCGAAGTAGTGGTACATCGACGCCTGCCGGATGCCGGCCCGCTCGGCGATCTCGCGCGTCGAGGTCGCCGCGTAGCCCCGGACGGTGAACAGCTCGCCCGCCGCCGCGAGGATCTCCTCGCGCGGGCTGAGCCCGCTGCTCGGCCGGGAGACGGCACGCGGCCTGCCGACCGCTCTGCGAGAGACGCTCACCGGCCGATCCTCGCACAGCCCCCATTTCCGGCCGCACCCACCCGCGTTGCGCCAGGCGCCTCCCCTGCTCGCGCCGCTTCCTCGTGTCGGCCGGTGCTGGCGGGGCGGCGAGCGGTGAGATCCGTGCGTCATGGAAGCAACCGGGACGAAACAGCCCGGCAACATCGCCTCCTTAATTTCTATCGAGCGACAGAAACTACGGACGGGAGACGCGATGACCACTGCGACCACCCACGGCGCGCGGGATCACGCCCGCGCCCAGGACGGCACCGAGGTCGAGGCCATGCCCCGCGTCCCCGCTCCGGACGGCGCGGTCTGGGCGGAGACCGTCGCGGGCGGGAACTACACGCACAAGGTGCTCGCACGCGGCACGGAACTGCGGTTCACCGACGTCGCCGGGGACGCCTGCGCGCACGTCCTGCTGTACGTCGCGGACCGTCCGTTCGAGCGGCTGAACGTCGCCGACACGGTCAAGGTGCTCTGGAACGCCTACCCCGGCGCCGGTCATCTGCTGCTGTCCGACCAGGGGCGGGTGCTGGCGTCCGTCCTCGCCGCCGACGCGGCCGTCGAGACGGTCTGCGGCACGTCCACGTCGGCCCGCAACGCGGCCCGGTACGGCGACGGCTCCCCGCACGGCGCGTCCCCGGCGGGACGGGAACTGTTCACGCTGGCCGCCGCGAAGAACGGCCTCACGCCGCGCGACCTGCCGCCGTCCGTCTCCTTCTTCAAAGGCGTGCGCGTGGACCCGGACGACGGGCGCCTCACGTTCGAGGGCTCGTCCCGGCCGGGCGCGAGCGTCACGCTGCGCGCCGAGATGCCGCTGATCGTGCTCGTCGCGAACACCGCACATCCCGTCGACCCGCGTCCGGACTACACCTGCACGCCGCTGGAGGTCCTGGCCCGGCCGGGCACGCCGACGCGTCCCGACGACCCGCTGTGGAACTCCAGCCCCGAGGCGCGTCGCGCGTTCCTCAACACCGCCGACCACCTCACCGCCCGGGGCGTCGCATGACCGCCGGACGGCGCGTGGAGGCGCCTGATGACGAACGTGACGTCGAGCAGAACTCGGAAGGAGCGGACGTGCTGAGCGATGTGGTCGTGCCCGCACGGGCACCGTGGTCGGCGGTGATCCCGGCCGGACGGTCGCTGACGATCACCGATCTCGGCGGCAACCAGGCCGTGGACTGTCTCGTGTACGACGCGCACGACACGGCCGTCCGGTACAGCGCGCCCGACACGATCCAGGCGCAGGGCGGTATCTATCTGTCGACCGGAAGTGTGCTGATGTCGAACGAGCACACGCCGCTGATGACCGTCGTCGCCGATGACTGCGGACGGCACGACACGCTCGGCGGCGCCTGCTCCAAGGAGTCCAACACGCTCCGGTACGGCCATCACACCTGGTCGCAGCACGCGTGCGTGGACAACTTCCTGGCGGAGGGCGCGCGGCACGGCCTCGGCAAGCGCGATCTCGTCAGCAACATCAACTGGTTCATGAACGTGCCGGTCGAGGCGGACGGGACGCTCGGCATCGTCGACGGCCGCTCCGCCCCGGGCCTGAGCGTCACGCTCCGCGCCGAGACCGACGTTCTCGTGCTCGTCTCGAACTGCCCGCAGATCAACAACCCGTGCAACGGCTTCGACCCGACTCCCGTGAGGATGACGGTCCGTTGATCGAGACGCTGCTCGTCGCGAACCGGGGCGAGATCGCCGCCCGGATCATCCGCACGGCCGAGCGGCTCGGCCTGCGGACGGTCGCCGTCCACTCCGACCCGGACCGGGGCGCGCCCCACGTCCGCCTGGCCGACCGCGCCGTCCGGCTCGGCCCCGCCCCGGCCGCCGAGAGCTACCTGGACGCCGAGAAGATCCTCCAGGCCGCCCAAGCCACGGGGGCCGACGCCATCCACCCCGGTTACGGCTTCCTGTCGGAGGACTCGGCCTTCGCCCGCCGCGTCGAGGACGCCGGCCTGGTCTTCGTCGGCCCGACCCCCGAGCAGATCGACCTGTTCGGCGCCAAGCACACCGCCCGCGCCGCCGCCCGCGACGCCGGGGTCCCGCTGCTCCCCGGGACGGGCCTGCTCACCGATCTGGCCGAGGCGCACCGCGAGGCCGCGCGAATCGGCTACCCCGTGATGCTCAAGGCGACCGGAGGCGGCGGCGGGATCGGGATGCGCGCCTGCCACGGCCCGGACGACCTGGCCCGCGCGTGGGACGGCGTCCGCCGCGTCGCCACGGCGAACTTCGGCACCGCCGGAGTCTTCCTGGAACGCCTGGTCCAGGGCGCCCGCCACGTCGAGGTGCAGGTGTTCGGCGACGGCGAAGGGAACGTCGTCGTCTTCGGCGACCGCGACTGCTCCCTCCAGCGCCGCAACCAGAAGGTCATCGAGGAGGCTCCCGCGCCGAACCTCCCCGACGCGGTGCGCGACGTCCTGGCCAGTAGCGCGGCGGCACTGTGCGCATCCGTCCGGTACCGGTCGGCGGGGACGGTCGAGTTCGTCTACGACCCCGTGCGCGAAGAGGCGTCCTTCCTGGAGGTCAACACGAGGCTCCAGGTCGAGCATCCGGTCACCGAGGCCGTCTACGGCGTGGACCTGGTCGAATGGATGCTCAAGCTGGCCGAGGGCGACCGGTCGCTCGTCCGGGCGGGCGCGCCCGCGCCGCGCGGCCACGCCGTGGAGGCCCGCGTCTACGCCGAGAACCCGAGCCGCGGCCATCTGCCGAGCGCGGGCCTGCTCACCGAGGTCGCGTTCCCGGCGGACGCGCGCGTGGACGGCTGGGTCGAGGCCGGGACGGTCGTCACCACCGCCTACGACCCGCTGCTCGCCAAGGTCGTCGTCCACGGCGCGGACCGCGCGGACGCGCTGGACCGGCTCGGACGCGCCCTCGACGCCGCCCGCGTCGCCGGGATCGAGACCAACCTCGGCCTCCTGCGCGCCGCCGCGCGCCAGACCGACTTCGTGGCGGCGCGGCACGGCACGGCGACGCTCGACACGGTCCGGGACGGCTCGCGGCGCGTCGAGGTCGTCCGGCCCGGCGTGCTGACGAGCGTGCAGGACCTGCCCGGACGGCTCGGGTACTGGCAGGTGGGCGTGCCGCCGTCCGGCCCGATGGACGACCGGTCGTTCCGGCTCGGCAACCTCCTCCTCGGCAACGCCCCCGGCGCCCCGGGCCTGGAGTGCACGCTGCAAGGCCCCGAGCTGCGGTTCTCCCACGCCACGACCGTCTGCGTGACCGGCGCGCCCGCTCCCGTCACCGTGGACGGGCGCTTCGTCCCGCAGAACGAGCCCGTGACCGTCCCGGCCGGAGGCGTGCTCGACGTCGGCGCCCCCACGGCGGGGATGCGCACCTATGTCCTCGTCGCGGGCAGCCTGGACGTCCCGGACTACCTCGGCAGCGCGTCCACCTTCATGCTCGGCGGTTTCGGCGGCCACGGCGGACGCGCGCTGCGTCCCGGCGACGTCCTGCACGGCGGCACCACCGCCGAACGCGCCGACGTCGCCGAGACGCCGCCGCGCATCGGCGACGCCTGGGAGATCGGCGTCGTGGAGGGCCCGCACGCGGCGCCCGAGTTCTTCACCGACGACGACGTCCGCGAGTTCTACGCCGCCCGCTGGAAGGTCCACTTCAACTCGGCGCGCACCGGCGTCCGCCTGGTCGGCCCCAAGCCGCGCTGGGCCAGGCCGGACGGCGGCGAGGCGGGCCTGCACCCCTCGAACATCCACGACACGCCCTACGCGGTCGGCGCGGTCGACTTCACCGGCGACATGCCCGTCGTGCTCGGGCCGGACGGGCCGTCGCTCGGCGGTTTCGTCTGCCCGGCCACGGTCGTGTCGGGCGAGCGGTGGAAGCTCGGCCAGCTCAGGCCGGGCGACACGGTGCGGTTCGTGCCCGTCCCGCCCGAGGCCGGCGCGCCCGGGGACGGCGGCGTCCTCGGCCGTCTTCCCGCGACCGCCGCGCGTCCCGAGGTCACCTACCGGCGCAGCGGCGACGACAACGTGCTGATCGAGTACGGCCCGATGGAACTCGACCTGGGCCTGCGGATGCGCGTCCACGCGCTCGCCGAGGCGGTCACGGCGCTCGGCCTGCCCGGCGTCGTGGACCTGACGCCCGGCATCCGGTCCCTCCAGATCCACGTCGACCCGGCCGAACTGCCGCAGAGCCGGCTGCTCGCGACGCTGCGGGACGTCGAGGAGAACCTTCCCGCCACCGAGGACCTGATGGTGCCGTCGCGGATCGTCCACCTCCCGCTCTCCTGGGACGACCCGGCGACGCGCGAGGCCATCGCCCGCTACACGGCCGGAGTCCGCGACGACGCGCCCTGGTGCCCGTGGAACATCGAGTTCATCCGGCGGATCAACGGCCTGGACGCCGTCGCGGACGTCCACCAGGCCGTGTTCGACGCCGAGTACCTCGTGCTCGGCCTCGGCGACGTCTATCTCGGCGCGCCCGTCGCGACGCCGCTCGATCCCCGGCACCGGCTCGTCACCACCAAGTACAACCCGGCCCGCACGTGGACGGCCGAGAACTCCGTCGGCATCGGCGGCGCGTACCTCTGTGTCTACGGGATGGAAGGGCCGGGCGGTTACCAGCTCGTCGGGCGCACGACGCAGGTCTGGTCGGGATGGCGCGCGGAGCAGCCGTGGCGGCTGCGGTTCTTCGACCGGATCCGCTGGTATCCCGTCAGCGCCGACGAGCTGCTGGAACTGCGCGCCGACACCGCCGCCGGACGGCTGGAGCCGCGCGTCGAGGACGGGGTGTTCTCCCTCGCCGACCACCGCCGGTTCCTCGCCGAGCACGCCGACTCCATCGCCGCGTTCCGGGCGCGGCAGGGCGCGGCGTTCGCCGCCGAGCGCGCCGCGTGGGAGGCCGCCGGGGAGTTCGCCCGCGCGGACGCGGTCGAGGAGCGTCCGCCGGCCGCCGTGGAGCTGCCGCCGGGCGCGCGGGCCGTGGCGGCGGAGTTCGCCGCGAGCGTGTGGCAGGTCGCCGTCGAGCCCGGCGACCGGGTGGACGCCGGGCAGGATCTGGTCGTCCTGGAGGCCATGAAGATGGAGGCTCCCGTCGCGTCGCCCGCCGCCGGGGTGGTCGACCGCGTGCTCGTCCGGCCCGGCGACCAGGTGGAGGCGGGCGCGGTGCTCGTCGTGCTGAAGGGGGACGGCGATGAGTGAACGGGCCGTGGAACGCGTGCGGCGCGCGTACGCGCGGATCGCCGGGACGGACCGGCCGGAGGTCTGGATCGACCTGCGGCCCGCCGCCGACGTGCTCGCCGAGGCCGCCGCGCTGGACGACGCGCTGCCGCTCGCCGGGACGGTCTTCGCCGTCAAGGGCAACATCGACGTCGCCGGGCTGCCCACCACGGCGGGCTGCCCGTCCTACGCCCACCTACCGGACCGGGACGCGACCGCCGTCGCCCGGCTGCGGGCGGCCGGGTCGCTCGTGCTCGGCACGACGAACCTCGACCAGTTCGCGACGGGGCTCGTCGGGACGCGCAGCCCGTACGGCGCGGTGCGCAACGCCGTGGACCCCGCCTACGCGGCGGGCGGCTCCAGCTCGGGGTCGGCGGTCGCCGTGGCGCTCGGCGTCGCGGACTTCGCGCTCGGCACCGACACGGCCGGGTCGGGGCGGGTCCCGGCCGCGTTCAACGGGGTCGTCGGGCTGAAGCCGACCTACGGGCTCGTCCCGGCGGACGGGGTCGTCCCGGCGTGCCGCTCGCTGGACTGCGTCACCGTGTTCGCCCGCTCCCTGGCCGAAGCCCGCCGCGCGCTGGCGTTCCTCGGGGCGCCCTCGGGGTCCCTCGCGGCGCGCCGGCCCGGCCCGTGGCGTGTCGCGGCGCCTTCGGCGTCCTCGCTCGGGGCCATGGACGACGGCTGGGCCGAACGGTTCGCCGCCGCGTCCCGCGCGCTGGCCGACGCCGGGGTCGAACTGCTGCCCGTCGATCCGGCGCCGTTCCTTGAGGCGGCGGAGCTGCTGTACGACGGGGCGTTCGTCGCCGAGCGGTACGCGGCGGTCGGCGCGTTCGTGGACAAGGGGACGCCGGACCTCGATCCGGTCGTCGCGTCCATCATCGGCGCGGCGGGCGCCGTGCCCGCGCACCGGCTGTTCGCCGACCGCGAGCGGCTGGCGGTGCTCCGCGACCGGGCGCTCCTCGCCCTCGGGGACGCCGACGCGCTGCTCCTGCCGACGACGCCGGGACATCCGACGCTCGCCGACGTCGCCGCCGACCCGCTCGGCGCCAACGCCCGGCTCGGCCGCTTCACCAACAGCACCAACCTGCTCGGCCTGTGCGGTGCGGCGCTGCCGTTCGGCACGGTGAACGGCCTCCCGTTCGGCGTCATGCTGCTCGGTCCCGCGCACACCGACGACCGGATCGCGGCCATCGCGGATCTGCTCGTCCCGGAGCCGGTCGTGCGGGTGGCGGTCGCGGGCGCGCACCTGTCCGGGCAGCCGCTGAACCACGAGCTGACGCTGCGCCGGGCCCGTCTCGTCGCGACCACGACGACCGCGTCCGCCTACAGGCTCTTCGCGCTCGGCACGACGCCTCCGAAACCCGGGCTCGTCCGGGTCCCGTCCGGTGGGGCGGCGATCGAGGTGGAGCTGTGGGACGTCCCGGCCGGAGGCTTCGCGAGCTTCATCACCGGCATCCCCCGTCCGCTGGCGCTGGGCGAACTCGAACTGGCCGACGGGACGTCCGTCACCGGCTTCCTCTGCGCCCCCGAAGCCCTGCCGGACGCCGTCGACATCACCCGCCACGGCGGTTGGCGCCCCTACCTCGCCGCCCGCTGACCCACGGCGACCGCGCCCGTCCAGGCCGAGGCCGACTGCGGCTTCAACACGGCGACGTCCGGCATCGGGGCGGACCACGGCGGCCGAGGGACCCGCGAATCGTTCCCGACGTCCGGACGGCCATCGCGCGGGTCGGGGAACGCGGCGCGCAAGGGAGCGGCCCGCGTACACGGTGGTTCGCCGTGTACGCGGGCCGGTCGCGTGCTTCCGGGACGAGCCGGATCAGCTCGTCAGCGTGTTGATCGCGCTGATCTTCCAGTGGCCCTTCTGGCGGACGGCGTCGATCGCGAGCATCGTCGGCACCGTCGAGCTCTTGCCGTCGGTCGCGCGCGTGTCGCGCTGCGTGGCGAAGACCAGGAGGCTCGCGCGGTCGTCCCGCAGCGACGTCACCGCGCTGTCGGTCACCGTGGTCGTCAGGACCAGCTTCTCCGCCGGCCCCTGCGTGCGCACCGACTTGAACAGCGCGTCGTACTGGCCCGTCGCCTTGCCGGTCAGCCCGGACCGCGCCGCCGTGTCGGTCTTCGACGGGTCGGTGTACCCGTAGGAGAACACCTTCGCGAGGAGGGTGCCGACCTCGCCCTTCACCTCGCTGGTCCCGGCGTTGTCGGTCAGCGCCGCGTTCTTCACGACGTCGCCGCTCCGCAGGTCCCCGGCGCGCTGCAGCGCGTAGAACCCGAACACCGCCAGCAGCACCGCGAGAAGCCCGAGAAGGAGCGGGAGCCGCCCCGTACGTCCGGTCATGTCGTCTCTCCCTCCTCGCTCAGGACCCGGAGGTTCCCTCGGTGGCCTTGACGAGGCCGCTGACCTTCCACCCGGACGGCGTCCGTTCGAGCCGCGCCGTCATCCGGGTCTGCTTCACCGTCGGCTGCCCGTTCCCCTGCGTCGCCGTGATCCGCAGCGCCAGGATCATGAACGCGCGGCCCGCGCGGTCGTCCAGCTCGGTCACGCCGCTCTGCAGGACCGTCGCCGTCGTGGCCGACTGCGCTTCCCGGACGCTCTTCTCCAACTCCGCCCCGCCCTGGACGAGCTGGTCGTGCAGGTCCCCGGTGGACGAATCCCGCCAGCTCGCCAGGCCCTTCGCGACGTCGCGGTAGTCGAGCGTGCTGAGGTTCTGGACGTCCTGCTCCCCCGCCTGCCGCACCTGCTCGCGCAGCTTGGAGAACTTCAGGCCGTCATCGTGGGCCGCCGAGTACCAGGACTGCCCGGCCCACGCGGCGAACACGACCGCCACGGCGACGAGCACGAGCGCGGTCCGCGCCAGCGGATCCGACCACGTCCCGCCCTCCTGCTCGGCGCGTCCGCCGCCCGCCGTCCGCGCGCCCTGCCGCGTCCGCACGGGCTTCTTCCCGGCGGCCGCCTTAGCGGCCCCCCCGGTCTTCGCCTTGGGCTCGGACTTCGCGGCGGCCGATTCCTCCGCGTCTTTGGCGGGCCGGCCTTCGTCGCCGTCCTCGGCGTCGCCGTCTTCGTCCGTGTCGGACGCGTCGTCTTCCGCGTCGCCGGTCTCCGCAGCGGCGGCCTTTCCGGCGCGTCCGGCGCGCTCGGACTTCGCCGTGCGCTCGGACTTCGATGCGGCCAGTTCCTCCGCATCCCCGGCGGGCCGACGCTTCGCGCCGTCCGGGCCGTCCTCGACTTCCGCGTCGGCGGGCTCGTCCGCGTCGTCGGACGCGTCCGACGACTCTGCGGCGGGCTCGTCCGCCTTGCCCGCAGGGGAAAGAGATTTCGCGGCGGCGGGCGCGTCGTCCTTCGCGGTCGCGGGCCGGTCGGCGGACGTCTCACCGTCCACCGCGTCCTTCGCCGCAGCAGGCTCGTCCGCGCCGGACGCAACGGGCCGCTCGTCCGTGGC
Organism: Actinomadura rubteroloni; assembly: GCF_002911665.1. Classification (NCBI taxonomy): domain Bacteria; kingdom Bacillati; phylum Actinomycetota; class Actinomycetes; order Streptosporangiales; family Thermomonosporaceae; genus Actinomadura; species Actinomadura rubteroloni. The sequence goes on along the minus strand of NZ_MTBP01000001.1, from coordinate 2,023,078 downwards.
GCCGACCGGCTTGGAACCTTCCCGAGGGCCGGTCGCGTCGTCCGGGGCGGCCTCGGCGTCCTCCGCCGGTTCCGCCTCCCGGGCATCCGACGAGGGCGCCTTCGCCGCGCCGCGCCGGGCCGGCGCGGCGTCATCCGCTACCGTGCCGGGACCGTCGCCGGACGTGTCGTCCACCGGCGGGTCGGTCTCGGGCGGCTGCTGCGCCCTCGTCTTCGCCACGCTGTCCCCCTCAGCTCGAACGGATGTCGGTGATGCGCCACCTGCCGTCGTCCCGGCGTGCCGTCACCGTGAGCTGGGCGGCAGCCGTCGTGCCGACCGCCCGCCCCGCCCGTGTCGTCTTCTGGTCCAGGAAGACCAGCAGTTCCGCGCGGTCGTCCTCGAGCGACACGACGCCCGCCCGGACGACCTCGGTCGTCAGCGCGAGGCGCTGCGCCGGGGCCTGCTGCTTGACCGGGGCGAGAATCTCCTTGTACTGCGTGGCGGCGCGGCCCGCCAGCGCGGACGCCGCCGCGTGCTCGGTCTCGGCGAGCCCGTCCGGAGTGTAGGAGAAGATCCGGGCGATCGCGGCCGACACGTCCCCGGCGACCTTGGCGGTGGCGTCGGCGTCCAGGACGGCCCGGTTCGCCGCCGGGGACGTCGCCGACGAGTCGCCGGCCGCCACGAGGAATCCGACCCCGGCGCCCGCGATGACCAGGGCGACGAGCAGCGGGCGCCACAGCGCGACGATCCGGCCGATCATCGGTTGCCCGCCGGGATCGCGGTGAGCGACTTCAGCTTCCAGCCGGCCGGCGTGCGGGACAGCCCGACCTCGTACCGCCTGCGCTGGTAGGTGACGGCGCCCTGCGCGGGCGTCAGCTTCACCTGCACCGACGCGATCATCGCGGCCTCACCGGCCCCGGTGTCGAGCCGGATGACGGCCGCGGCGAGGACCGATCCCACCGCGCTCGTCCCCGTCTGGGCGATCTTCTGCTTGTTGGCGGGCGCGTCCCGGTGGAGCTGGTCGCGCAGCGAACCCGTCGCGGCGTTCTCCCACGCGCGCAGGCCCGCGTCGACCTGCGTCCGGTCCAGGGTGTTGAGCGTCGCGAGCTGCTTCCGCCCGGCCTGCAAGGCCAGGTCGCGGTCCCGCCCCTCCGCGCGCCCATCGCCGTGGGAGGCGTCGAAGTAGGACCACGCCGACCAGCCGAGGAACACGGCCGCCACGGCGATGAACGTCCAGCCGATCAGGCCCCAGCCCGCGAACAGCGGGCGGGGGGCGTCCCGTCCCTCCTCGGGCCGGGTGGACGGCGGTTGTTCGTCCACGTCAGCGTTCATCGCCCCTCCCGAAGGCTTCCGCGGCACGCGGCGCCGCCGCGGCCAGACCTCCCGAGCGCGCGTGTTCGGGGTCGTCCCCCCGAGGGGTGGACGCGCGCCCGGGCCGTCGCGCGGACCGCGCGCCGCGGTCCGCAGCTCCTCATCGACCCGCCTGCGGGGCGAGCAGGCTCCCGCCCGCCGGCGGCAGGGCGGGCTCGCCGAGCGCACCGGGCAGTGCGGAACCGTCGCTGGCGAGGCCGAGCGACCCGGCCCGCGCGGGCGGCGGCAGCTTGCCGTAGTCCGGCGTGTTCGCCGAGCCCCGCACGTTCTTTCCGGTGGACGGCGCCGACGCGCAGTACGCGGACGTGTTGAACGGCTTGCCCGCCGAAGTGTCGTCCCCGTTGCGGTACTGGGTGCCGCCATAGCCGCTGGTGCACGGCAGCGGGTTGAAGAACGTCGGAACCATACCGAACTGTAGCTGATTGTTCTTGACCATCGTGTTCGCGGCGGCCACGACGGCGGGCAGCTTGGACAGCAGCTCGTCCAGGACCGGCGCGCGGTTCTTCAGGATGTCCGACGTCGTCGTCATGTTCGCGAGCAGGACGCTGAACGACGGGTCGAGCTCGTCGACCAGCTTCGACAGCTCCGTCGAGACGCCCGGCCCCGCCGCGATGAGGCGCCGCAGGTCCGGGTCGGACTTGCGGAGCTGCTCGGCGAGCAGCTTGGCGTTCCGCCCGAACGACTTGATCGCCTGCGACTGCTCGTTCTGGGTCGCGAGGACCGTCGCCGAGTTGTCGAACAGCTCGGTGGTCGGTTCGACGTTCTCGTTGGCCTTCGTGACGAACGTGTGGCTGGTGTCGAGCAACGCCGCCAGGTTCGGGCCCTGACCGGTGAACGCGCGGCCCAGCTCGTCCACGAGCGTGCGCGTCGCCTCCTGCGGAACCGATGAGGCGAGGTTGTTGATGCTGGTCAGCAGGTCGGTGACGGGCGCGGGGATCTGGGTGGACGAGCGCGGGATCCGCGCCCCCGCCGCGAGGTAGGGACCGTTGTCGTCGGTCGGCCGCAGGTCGATGTACTGCTCACCGACGGCCGACTTGTTCGCGACGACGGCCTGGGTCCGCGCCGGGACCTTCGGCGCGTCCTTCTCGATGCGCAGTTCGGCGAGGACCCCGTCGTCGGTGAGGTGCAGCGTCCCGACCCGGCCGATCGGCATGCCCCGGTAGGTGACCTCGGCGTGGGTCGTGAGACCGCCGGTCTGGGCCAGCTCCACCTTGACCACGTAGTAGCGCTGCTGCCCGATGAGCCAGCCGAGGTCGGCGTAGTTGAGCGCGACGATGCCCATCGCGATCAGGCCGATGATGGCGAACGCGATGTTCTTGATCTTGGTCTGGAGGGTGAGCATTAATTTCCCTCCCCCGTCGCCGGAAGCGGCAGCGTCGGAGACGTGGTGGGTTTCGCGGCCGTTCCGCCGTCCCCCTCGGACGTCTTGGGCGGCGTCAGCGGCGGAATGAGCTCCGTGCCGGGCTGCGCGGTGACGTGCAGGTAGACGTTGAGGTAGTCGCCCTTGACGGCCTTGGCCACCTGGTCGGTGAACGGGAACGTCAGCAGCACCTGGAGGGCGCGCGGCAGATCACGGCCGGAGTCGGCGAGCTTGCGCACGACCGGGTCGAGCGCCTTCAGGTCCGCGACGATGTCCTCCTTGCTGGCGTTGAGCGTCCGGACGGCGACCGACGACAGCTTGTCCAGCGATCCCAGCATCTCCACGAGCTGGCCGCGCTGCTCCTCCAGCACCTTCAGGCCGGGAGCGAGGTCGTCCAGGACGGTGCCGATCTCCTTCGTCCGCGAACCCATCGTGGACGACAGCCGGGCGAGCCCGTCCAGCGCGGCGGTGATGTTCGCCCGGTTGGAGTTCAGGTTGCCCGAAAGGGTGTTCAGGCGCTCCAGCAGCGACCGGACCTGCGGCGCGTTGCCGGTCAGCGCGTTGTTCAGCTCCTTGGTGATGGTGCGGATCTGCGCGATCCCGCCGCCGTTCAGCAGCATCGACAGCGCGCCCAGCACCTCCTCGACCTCGGGGTTGCGGTTCGTCCGCTCGACCGGGATCGAGCCGTGATCGCCGAGGGCACCGGTCGCGCCGGTCGTCGGCGGGGACAGCGAGATGTACTTCTCACCGAGCAGGCTGGACTGCTGGAGCTGCGCGTACGCGTTGGCGGGCAGCTTCACCTTGCGGTTGATCAGCATGGTGACGCGGGCGTTCCAGCCGTCGGACGGCAGCGACACCTTCGTCACGCGCCCGACCGCGACGTCGTTGACCTTCACCGACGACTGCGGCACGAGGTTGAGGACGTTCGCGAACGTCGCCGTCACCGTGTACGGGTCGCTGCCGACGTCCGCGCCGCCGGGCAGCGGCATGCTCTGCACGTTGAGGTTGCAGCCCGACAGCGCGCCGGCCGCCAGGACCCCGGCGAGCCCGGCCACCGCCGTCCGGCGTCCCGGCCGCCTCCGTCGCACGCTGGCCATCAGCCCTTCCCTCCGGTCGTGGCGGCCGATCCGGCGGCCGGGAGCGGCATGCTCAGCTCGTTGAGGTTCGCCCGGCCCATCAGCGTCCCGGTGGACGGGTCGTAGGCGTTCAGCATGTTCCCCGCGGCGAGGGCCTCGTTGTCGAGCGCCTCCGCCAGCGACTCCCGCTGATCCACGAGCGTCTGGGTGATGCTGGCGAGCTTCGTGATGTTCTTCTTGAGCATGTCGCGGTTGTCCTTGATGAACTTCTCCACGCGGACGAGCGCGTCGGCCAGCGTGCTCAGCGCCTGGCCGAGGGTCTGCCGGTCGGCCGCGAGGAACTCGGTGACCTGCGCGAGCTGGTTCTGCGCCTGCCGGACGGCCCCGTCGTTGTCCTTGATCATCCCGGTGAACTTGGCGAGGTTCTGGATGGTCTTGAAGAAGTCGTCCTGCGACCCGTTGAGGGTCTTGGCGGCCTTGCCGAAGTCCTCGATCGTCTGGCCGATCGCCCGGCCGTTGCCGTTCATGTTCTTCGCGCCGACCTCGATGGAGCGCGACAGCGCGCCCTCCTTGTTCAGGCCGTTCGGGCCGAGGTCGTTCGCCAGCTTCTTGATGCTGTCGTAGACCTTGTCCAGTTCCAGCGGCGTCGCGGTCCGGCTGTCGGGGATCACCGCCCCGGACACGAGCCGCGGCCCGCTGACGTAGGCGGGGGTGAGCTGGACGTACCGGTCGGCGACCAGGCTCGGCGAGACCGCCACCGCCTTGGCGTCGGAGGGGACGTCCACGCCGTGGTCCACGACCAGCTTGACCCGCACCTTCGAGCCCTCGGCGCGGACGCTCGTGACGTGCCCGCTCTTCACGCCGAGGATCTTGACGTCGGAGCCCTTGAAGATACCGACCGACTGGGTGAAGTACGCCGTGACCTCGGTTCCCGCCGGGGGCCGGAACACGATGACCGCGGCGGCCACGAGGACGACGACCACCCCGGCGGCGATGAGGGTGCCGCGCAGCCTGCTCAGCATCATCAGCCCTTCTTCCCGGACTTCGGCGGCACGCAGCCGGTCTTGGGCGGCGTGCCGTCCGGCAGGTAGTTCTTCGGCACGAGACCGCAGAGGTAGCCGTCCATCCAGCGCCCGTTGCCCATCGAGTTGCCGATCATGCGGGTGTAGGGCCCGGAGAGCTTCAGCGCCCGGTCGAGGTTCTTCTGGTTGCGGAGCAGCAGGTCCACGACGGTGCCGAGCGCGTCCAGCGACGGCTTGAGCTGCGCCTGGTTGTCGTCGACGAGACCGATGAGCTGGGTGCTCAGGTTCTGGGTGCCGACGAGCAGGCCGTGGATGGCGTCCCGCCGCCGCTGGATCTCGGCGAGCAGCGTGTTCCCGTCGCGCAGCAGCGCCGCGAACTGCTCGTTCTGGTCGGCGAGCGTGCCGCTGACCTTGCTGGTCCCCGCCAGGAGCCGCGCGAGCTGCGCGTCCCGGCTGGAGATCGTCTTGGACAGCGCGGACACGCCGTCCAGCGCCCTGCGGATGCTCGGCGAGGTATTGGAGAACGCCCCCGACAGCGCGTCGAGCGAGGCCGCCAGTTGCTTGGTGTCCAGCTCCCCGGTGGTCGCCGCGAGATCCTCGAACGCCCGCGTCACGTCGTAGGGCGACGTGGTGCGCGCGAGCGGGATCGTCTGGTCCGGGTTCTGCTTGTCCGGGCCGAGCGGGTCGACGGCGACGTACTTGTCGCCCAGCAGCGTCTTGATCGCGATCGCGGCGGTGCTGGTGTTCCCGATCCAGGTGTTCTTCACGGCGAAGGAGACCCGCACCTTGCCGTGGTCCAGCGCGACCCCGGTGACCTGGCCGACCTTGACGCCGGCGACCCGGACCTCGTTGCCGGGGCGCAGCCCCGCCGACTCGGCGAAGTACGCCGTGTAGGTCGTGCCGCCGCCGATGACCGGCAGCTTCCGCACGTTCAGGGCGAGCAGCGCGACGACGAGAATCAGCAGGAGGCCGACGATCGCGACGGCGATCGGGTTGCGGTCCCGCACCGGCTTGAGGCGCCAGCGGCGGCCCATCCGCGCGGGCTGCCGTCTGCGCGGCGGGGGCGAGGCGTGCGTCGGGGCCGTCATCAGCCGCACCTCTTCGCCGTGCGGGGAATCCCGGTCGGGTCGGGGTGCGTCTCACCCGGGACCTTCTGGTACTTCACGCCGGTCACGATGGCCTCGCAGAGGTAGAAGTTCATCCACGACCCGTACGACCCGAGCCGTCCGATCGTGGCCTCCTTCTCGGGGAGCGTCTTCAGGAACTGCTCGACGAGCGGCTTGTCGCGGTCGAGGTTCTTCGACAGCCGTCCGATCTGGGCGATGTCGTTCTTGAGCGCGGGACGCCCGTTCGTCAGCAGCGACGCCGTGCTCGTGGCGAGGTCGTCCAGCGCGCCGATCGCGTCGCCGATCGGCTTGCGGTCGGCGGCGAGGCCCGAGACGAGCTGGCGCAGCGTCGTGATGAGGTTCGTCAGCTTGTCGCCGCGGTTGTTGACGGTCTCCAGGACGGTCGTGAGGTTGTCCACGACCTCGCCGATCACCTTGTCCTTGTTGGCGATCGTGCCGGTCAGCGACCCGATGGTGGACAGCAGGTTCTCGACCGTGCCGCCCTCGCCCTGCATGACCTGCACGAGCGAGGCGGCGAGCTGGTTGACGTCCTTGGGGGACATCGCAGCGAACAGCGGCTGGAACCCGTTGAAGAGCTGCGTCAGGTTCAGCGCCGGGGTGGTGCGGTCGACGGGGATCGTCGCGCCGGGCGCGAGCGTTCCGCCCGCGCCCGTGCCCCGGTCCAGCTCGACGAACCGCTGGCCGACGAGGTTCAGGTACTTGATCGTCGCGGTGGACGACGCCGGCAGCGTCCGGTCCTTGTCCACGGTGAAGGTCACCTGCGCGATCCGCTGGTCCTTGACCGTGATGGACTCGATCCGTCCGACCTGCACGCCCGCGATGCGGACGCTGTCGCCCTTCCGCAGGCCCGACGCGTCGGTGAACCGCGCCTTGTACTTGCTCGTCGTGCCGTTGGTGGTCTGGGCGATGCTCATCGCGAGGACCAGTGTCGCCATGACGGTGACGAAGATGAACAGCGCCGACTTGATCAGCGGTCCGGTGAGGTTCCTCATCCGATCTTCACCTCCGTCCCCCGGTAGAGCGGACCTGTGAGCACGGTGCTCCAATCGGGCAGAGTCTCGGGCGTCTCCTGCAGGCCCGGCGCCATCAGTTCGTTGACGAGCCGGTTCTCCTCCGGCGAGTTCGGGAGGCCGAGGCCGCCCGGCGCGCCCGCCGTCACGGCGCCCGCCGACGCGACCGACGCGCGCGGCGCGTTGCCGTACGGCACCGAGTAGCAATGCGGCCCGTCGTGCCCGCCGAACCGCGGCCGGTCCTTACCGGGCGTGTACGCGCCCTTGGACGGGACCGACACGACGTTCACGTGCAGGCCCGGCTCGCTCGTCCCCTTGCCGAGGACCTTGTCCATCAGCGGGATGAAGTCGTTCATCATCCCGAGCGTGCAGGGCAGTTCGGGCGCGTACCGGGCGAGCGTCTCAAGGCTCGCGCGGCTCTGCGTGGACGCCCGGATGAGGTTCCCGGAGTTCTCCCGCAGGAAGTCGGTGAGGTTCCGCGACCCCGCGGTCAGCGAGGAGTACAGCACCGCCAGGCTCTTCTCCTGGTTCACGATCGTCCGGCTCGTGCTCGTCAGATCGTCGAGCGCGGCGAGGATGTCCGGTGTCGCCTCGCTGTAGGTCTGCGTGAACCCGACCAGCTCGGTGATGCTCTTGTTCAGCTCGGGGAGGCTCGGGTTGAACTTCTTCAGGTACGCGTCCAGCTCGACCAGGGTCTTACCGAGGTCGGTGCCGCGTCCGTCGAGCGCCTGCGACACGGCCGTCAGCGTCGCCGACAGCTTCTCCGGCTGCACGGCGGTGAGCATCGGCATCAGGTTGTTCAGCACCTTCTGCAGCTCGATCGCGTTGGACGACCGGTCCTGGTCGATGACGGTGTTGGCGGTGAGCCGCGCCGGGCTCGGCTGCGCCGGCGGGACCAGCGCCACGTACCGCTGGCCGAACAGCGTCGTCGGGAGCATCTGCGCGGTGACGTCGCCCGGGATCATCTTCATCTTGTCCGGCTGCATCGCGAGCTTCAGCGTCGCGGTGGAGCCGTCGGTGCTGATCGAGCGGACCTCGCCGACGACGACGCCGCGCAGCTTCACGTCGGCGTGCGGGTGCATCTCGTTGCCGGTGGTCGGGGTCTTCACCGTGACCCACGTGACGTTCGTGAACTGCTTGTTGTAGACGGCGATCGACAGCCAGATCAGGAGCGCCGGGACCAGCAGGAACGCCACGCCCGCGCTGCGCTGTCCGACGACCCCGGCGTTCGCCTTGTTGCGGTGTCTCATCCGGCCACCTTCACGGTCGTGGTCGTGCCCCAGATCGCCAGGCTGAGGAAGAAGTCCGTGACGCTGATCAGAACGATCGAGGTCCGTACCGCGCGTCCGACGGCGCGTCCCACTCCCGCGGGACCGCCTGCCGCGCGGTAGCCGAAGTAGCAGTGCGACAAGATCACCAGCACGGCGAAGATCAGCACCTTGAAGAACGACAGCAGCACGTCGGTGGGCGACAGGAACAGCTTGAAGTAGTGGTCGTAGGTTCCCGACGACTGCCCGTTGATGAGCACCGTGACCTCGCGGGACGCGAAGTAGCTGCACAGCAGCCCGATCGCGTACAGCGGGATGATCGCGATGGCGCCCGCGATGATCCGTGTCGTCACGAGATAGGGCAGCGACGGGATGCCCATGACCTCCAGGGCGTCCACCTCGTCGCTGATGCGCATCGCGCCGAGCTGCGCGGTGAAGCCCGCGCCGATCGTCGCCGACAGGGCGAGCCCCGCCACCAGCGGCGCGATCTCACGGGTGTTGAAGTAGGCGGAGGCGAACCCGGTGAAGGCCGCCGTTCCGATCTGCTGGAGGGCCGAGTAGCCCTGCATGCCGACGAGCGTGCCGACCGCGATGCTCAGCGCGACCATGACGCCGATCGTGCCGCCGACGACGCCGAGGCCGCCGGAGCCGAACGACACCTCGGCCAGCAGTCGCTGGATCTCTCTGGTGTAGCGGCGCAGTGCGCGCGGCGTCCACAGGAGCGCGCGGATGTAGAAGAGGAGCTGGTCTCCGGGAGCGTCCAGCCTTCCGAGCAACCGGCTCGGCCGGACAGAGTCGAGCAATGCCATCACTCAGCCACCCTTCGGCGGGACGATCTGGAGGTAGATGCCGGTGATGATGAGGTTGATCGAGAACAGCATGACGAACGTGATGACGACCGCCTGGTTCACGACGTCTCCGACGCCCTTCGGCCCGCCGCGCGGGTTCAGGCCCCGGTAGGCGGCGACCGTGCCGGCGATGAAGCCGAACAGGATCGCCTTGAACTCGCCGATATAGAGGTCGGGGAGCTGTGCGAGGGCGGAGAAGCTCGCCAGGTACGCGCCCGGCGTACCGCCCTGCATCATCACGTTGAAGAAGTAGCCGCCGCCGACGCCGACGACCGAGACGAGCCCGTTGAGCAGGAACGCGACCGCGACGCACGCGAGGACGCGGGGGACCACCAGGCGCTGGATCGGGGAGACGCCCAGCACTTCCATCGCGTCCAGTTCCTCGCGGGTCTTGCGGGAACCGATGTCGGCGCAGATCGCCGATCCCGCGACCCCGGAGACCAGCAGCGCGACGATCATCGGGCTGGCCTGCTGGATCACCGCCAGCACGCTCGCACCACCGGTGAAGGACTGCGCGCCGAGCTGCTGGGTGAGCGACCCGACCTGAAGCGCGATCACCGCGCCGAAGGGGATCGACACCAGCGCGGTCGGAAGGATGGTCACCCCCGCGATGAACCAGAACTGTTCCACGAACTCGCGAACCTGGAACGGACGGCGCCACATCTGACCGAACACCGTGGCCGCGAGCGCGAACAGGCGCCCCGTCTGGCGCAGCCCGCCGGCGGCGAGCGACACCGGTGTCGCGGTCATGACTCGATCTCCATGCGGGGGACTCTCCTCGGTCGGGCCGGTGGCCGGATCAGGCCGCCGGGCCGGTCACGTTAGCGACGGCCGGAAAACGGACACAAGGGGCCGTCGTCGGCTGCCGAATTTCTTGGCATCGGATGACAACCTCGTTTTCTGAAAGGAGCAAGAAGGCCATCTTCGCCGGGCCTCCCGGCCGGTCCGCGGAGGCAGTTCGAGCACATCGCGGTCCTTGAATCATCTTCACGTAATTTCCGCAACCGGAAATGCGTCCGGCCGGAAGCGGAGAGCCCGGCCTGTCGAATCCCCCGCCCGGTACCGCCACCCGGACGCGGTCCCTGCCGACGTCCCGGCCGCGGGACGGCCCGTGGGGGCACCCGGCCCCCCGGACGCGGCCGACGATCATGGACGGACGAGGCGTCCGGACGCGCCGTCCGTCCGCGGCGGGAAGCCCGGTGACGGCGGAGTGCCTTGTACTGAACAGGGCCATCCGCTCCTACACCTTCCAGCCGGGGATTCGAGTGCGCCAGCGTAGCGACGCTCCGGAAGGATCAACAAGACATATCGCCCAGGCGCCCCGTGCCCTAACGAAACCCGATAGTTTTCCGGGAGGTGACATCTCGGAAACACTCAGTATCGAATTTGTCAGAAGGTGAGTACTTCTGATCCCGGCGGGCGCCGTCGTTCGCGAGAACGAACGAAAATGCTCGCCGCCGGACAAGGCCGCCGGGCGAAACACGCGGAGCTCGTCAAACTCGGCCGCACTCCCTTGCCGCGTCCACCTGCGGCGTGATCGGCTTCGCTAGGCGCCGATCCGGCGCACGACACGAGGGAGGGCGGGACGTGACGTTCCTGTCGGCGCGGAGACCGCTCATCGCGGCGCTCGGCGCCACGGCGATCCTCGCCGTCGGCGGTATGGCCCCCGGGGCCTTCGCGGCGGCGGACACCACCGACGATCCGTCGGATCTGATCGCGCACGTCCATGTCACGCTCCAACTCTCCGACAGCAGCGTCCGGCCGGGCGCACACGTCACGGCGACGATGACGGTGGTGGCCGAGGAGCCCGTTCCCTCCACGATGACGCGGTGGACCATCTCGGCCGGCGGTGCCCAGGTCAGCCCGGCGAGCGGCACGCTCGGCACCGTTTACCTGGCCCCCAAGTCGGTCACCGCGCAGATCACCGTTCCGTCGAGCGCCTCGGCCCGGTCGATCACCGTGGACGCCGTCGTCACCGGGCCGCGGCTGGTGACCGCCGCGAGCGACGCCAAGTCGTTCCAGGTCGTCCCCGGAACCGTCGACAAGCCGACGACTCCGCCGAAGCCGAAGCCCACGCCGAAGCCCACGCACAGCAAGCCTCCGACCAACACTCCCCACGACCCGGGGAACAACGGCACGCCCAACGGGGGCGGCGGCGCGATTCCCTCGCTGCCGTTCACCGGCGCCCCGACGGCGCCCCCGGAGCCGGGCGTGGACGCGCCGGAAGTCGCGCTGCCGCCCGTGTCCGCTCCGCAGGTCGCCACCGCGACACCGGACCAGGTCGCCGTCGCCTCCACGAGGACCGCGCTGCGTTCGGCCGAGTCGGCGCTTCCCCTGGCCCAGCGGATCGGGCCGGGCGCCGCCGGCTGGATGGCCGCGCTTCTCGCCGGCCAGATCCTCCTCATGCTGCGCGTGCGGATGGTCCGGCGGTCGCGCGGCAGAGAGCCCGTCCGGCGGTTCGCGGCCGCGGCCACCGCCGCCGACGTGCCGCTCGCGCTGCCCCGTCCCACGGCGACGCTGCCGGACTCGTCCAAGGCCGCGTCCGCGTCGGAGCCGGCGCCCGCGCCCGGAAAGACGCCCAGGCGCAAGAAGGCGTCCGCGGCGAAGAAGGCGTCCGGCGCCAAGAAGACCTCCGCCGCCGCGAAGGAATCCGGCGCCGAGAAGCTGCCCGCCGCTGCGAAGGAGTCGGGCGCTGAGAAGCTGCCCGCCGCCGAGAAGGCGCCCGCGCCCGAGAACGCGTCGGCGCCCGAACTCGCGCCCGCTTTCACGCAGGAGCCCAAGCCCGAAGCCGCGCCCGAGCCCGCGTCCACGCAGGCTCCCGTGCCCGAAGCCATCCCGGAGTCCGGGATCACGCCGGAGCTCAAGACGGCGCTGGAACTCGAAGCGGCGTCGGAAGCCGAAGCCCCGTCCGGCCCGGTGACCGGCTCCGAGCCGGAACCCGCAGCCGGAACGGCGGCCGAGTCCGAACCGGAGCCCGCACCCGCGGCGGCGCCCGAGCCCGAGCGCGCGAAGGCCAAGTCCCTGAAGTCCCGGAGTGCGCGGCGGTCGGCGGCCAAGACCGCCAAGTCCGCGCCCGCGACGGGACGGGCCGCCAAGCGTCGCGGCAAGCGCCGCTTCTCCCTGCTGCCCGACGAGCCCGGGCGGTCCTGAAGCCCGCCCGGCGGGTCCCCAGACGGACCCCTTCTTCCTCTCGCAGCGCGCCGTTCGGGAGGGAGAAGGGGTCTTCCCTTCTGCTCAGCCGGTCGTTTCCGGGCCGACCCGGACCTGCCGGATCCACGCGCGCAGGAGCAGCATCAGCTCCAGCCGGATCTCGGGGTCCTCGATGTCGAAGTCGAACATCTCGGTGAGCTGCGCCATCCGGTAGCGGACGGTCTGCGGGTGGACGTTCAGCGCCACCGCCGCGTCCGTCGCGTTGAACCCGTTCTTCAGGCACTCCAGCAGCGTGACCGCGAGGCTCAGCCCCTTCTTCGAGCGGTTGCGCAACTGGAGCGGGGCGAGGCGCCGCGCGGCGACGACGTCCACGAGCGGCCCGCCCTCCTGGATCAGCAGCTCGGGAAGGTGCTCCTCGGCGCGGATCAGCCGGCCGGGCCGGGAACGGCCCGCGTCGCGCGGCTCCGGCGCGAGGTCCAGCGCGCGCCGCGCCCAGTGCAGCGACATCCGGGCCTCCTCGGGCGCGACCGTCGGCCCGGCGGCGGCGGTCCATCCGGCGAGCGTTCCGGCGAGCCGGTCCACCTGCCCGGGGCCCTCCGGGTCGGGGACGATGATGCACGGCCGCCCCTGGTCCAGCCCGACGAGCATCTCCGGCGGCAGGCCTGCCGGTCCCTCGCCGCCGTTGCCCGGCCACGGCTGCAGCACGACGACCGCGAGGCGCCGCGGCAGGCGCCAGCCCGCCACGGCCGCCTGCTCGGCGATCACGTTCGGCGGGACGGGCGCGTCCGACAGCAGCAGCGACAGCAGCCGCGCCCGGCGCTGTTCCCGCTCCCCCGCCGCCTTCTCCCTCGCCCGCGCGTACCCGTCGGCGGCGGCGGACGACAGCTCGTCCAGGTAGGCGAAGTTCGCCTCCGCCATCGCGCTGAGGAACTCCAGCGGACGGTTCTCGCGCTCGTACTCGGTCGACAGGTACCGCCAGGCGAGCCGGGACGCGATGCGCATGGCGTTCTGGAAGTGCTCCAGGCTGCGTCCCTCGACGGCCTCGCCGTAGCCGACGTCGAAGTAGACCTTGTGGACGTCGTCCCAGGACGTCTCCGGATCGTCGATCAGCCGGACGAAGTGCTCCATCGCGAACCCGACGGCCGCCTCCACGACCTGCCGGTACTGCGGGTCGCCGGGCCGCGCGTATTCGGGCACCTCGCGCAGCACGCCGTCGGTCATGTACTGCTCGACGGCCGCGAGGTGGCTCCGCAGCCATACGGCGGCCCCGTCGGGCAGTTCCCGCCAAGGCTCCGCGGAGATCGACACCGGCCACCCCCCGTCTCTCTCCGTCTTCGTCGCGGTCACCGCGCACCTCCGTATCCCCGGGAATCCCGACCGTAGAGCGCCGTTCGGTCAGGGGACACTCAGCATCCACACGCGGTGATCGGCCGCCGTTGTCACCCGACTCACAAAGCGGCGTCGCACGGCGCTCCGATCGGTCAGTGCCGCGCCGGCGGGACGACCGCGACCGGGCAGTGTGCGCGGTGCAGCATCGCCTGGCCGACCGAGCCGAGCAGCAGGCCGGTGAACCCGCCGCGACCCCGCGAGCCGACGACGAGAAGGTCGGCGCGGGCGCTCGCCCCCGCGAGGACGCGGGCGGGACGGCCCGCCACGACCTCCTGGACGATCTCCAGGTCGGGATGGTGCTCCTGCCGTCCGGCCAGCGCCTCGGCGAGCGCCCGTTCGCGGTCGGCGGCGTCGGGCTCGTCCACCGGCGGGATCAGCGCCCCGCCGCCGACCGGCAGCGGCTCGTCGAACACCAGCAGCGCGCGCAGCCGGGCGCCGCGCCGCGCCGCGATCGCGCAGGCGACGTCGATGGCGCGGTCCGAGGTCGGCGAGCCGTCCACGCCGACGAGGACTTCGCCGTAGGAGAACGAGCCCTGTTCGCGGACGACCACCGCCGGCACGGCCGTGTGCGAGGCGATCTGGGACGCCACCGAGCCGAGGAACACGCCGGTGAGCCGTCCCGCGCCGTGCGAGCCGACGACGACCATCAGCGCGCCGCGTCCCTCCTCGACGAGCACGCCCGCCGGCTGCCCCGGCAGTTGCCCGACGCGCACCTCGAGGTCGTGCGCGACGGAGCGCGCGTGCGCCGCGCAGCGTTCCAGCGCGTCCCGGCCACCCTGCAACAGCCAGGAGCGGGCCTCCCGGACGCGCGGATCGCCGCTGTCCGCCAGCAGCCACGGCCCGGCGACGTTGACGAGCCGCAGCCGCGCGCCGGCCCGTCCCGCCTCCGCCGCGGCCCACGCCACGGCCGCCGTGCTCTGCTCCGATTCGTCCACGCCCACGAGGATCTCGTTCATGGCACGGAACGCTACGGAGCGCCACGGCGCGATGCGCGCACCGTGACACGGGCGTTTCCGGACCGTCCGCCTAGAGTGCAGGCATGGACATGGACGCGATGCTGGAGGAGTACTCCTATCCCGCCACGACCCCGTGGCTGCGCGCCAACATGATCTCGTCGCTGGACGGGGCGATCCGCTACAAGGGCGACACGGGCGCGCTCGGCTACGCGGCGGACTGGGAGCTGATGCGCCGCTTCCGCACGCTCGCCGACGTCGTCGTCATGGGGGCGACCACGATCCGCGAGTACGGGGAGTACCCGGCTTCGGCGGCCGAGCTGGCGATCGTGTCGCGGAGCCTCGACCTGGACTTCGACGGCCCGCTGTTCGCCGACGCGCCCGTCCCGCCGCTCCTCTATACCTGCGCGTCCGCGCCGGCCGACAGGTTGCGCAAAGCGCGCACGCGCGCCCGGGTGCTGATGCACGGCGAGCACCACGCCGACATCCCCGCGCTGCTCGCCGACCTCGCCGACCGCGGGCTCGTCCGCCAGCTCTGCGAGGGCGGGCCGACGCTGCTCGCCGAGATCGCCGCGGCCGGACGCGTGGACGAGCTGTGCCTGACGCTGAGCCCCGTCCTCGTCGCGGGCGACGCGCCGCGCATCATGAACGGCCGCATCATCGACATGCAGCGGATGACGCTCCGCCACGCCGTCCAGGACGGCGACTACCTCTTCCTGCGCTACCTCCGGTCGTCGCCCGCCGAGACGTGACCCGGCGATCGCCCGCGGACGGCTTCGGGATCGACCGCGCGCGGGTACACGGAACAACGTCGGCGCGACGGACGCTCTTGCGTCCGTGGAAGGACGGCCCTTCCCGGTCGCGCGAAGCGGAGGAGACATGACGGACATCGACGTCGGCCGGTTCGGCATCTGGCGGTCCTGGCAGCAGACGAGCCCGGAGTTCGCCCGGGAGGCCGAGGCACTCGGGTACGGCACGATCTGGCTCGGTTTCTCGCCCGGCGCGGACCTGGGCGGCGCCGAGCGGCTGCTCGCCGCCACCGACCGCATCGTCATCGCGACCGGCATCGTCAACATGTGGGCGACGGCCGCCGACGACGTCGCGGCGGCTTACCGCCGGATCACCGAAGCCCAACCCGGACGCTTCCTGCTCGGCGTCGGCATCGGCCATCCCGAGGCGACGCGCGAGTACCAGAGTCCGTACGACACGATCGTCTCCTACCTGGACCGCCTCGACGCGGGCGGCGTGCCCGTGCGCGGCCGTGTCCTCGCGGCGCTCGGCCCGAAGGTGCTGCGGCTGGCCGCCGAGCGGACGCGCGGCGCGCACCCCTATCTCGTCACGCCCGAACACTCCCGGCGGGCGCGCGAAATCCTCGGCCCGGACGCGCTTCTCGCGCCCGAGCAGAAGGTCGTCGTGGACGAGGACGCCGCCCGCGCCCGCGCGACGGCCCGCGCGAAGATCGCGGACCCCTACCTCAAGCTCGGCAACTACACCAACAACCTGCGGCGGCTCGGCTGGACCGACGCGGACATCGCGGACGACGGCAGCGACGCCCTCATCGACGAACTCGCCCCGCACGGCGACGCCGCCACGGTCGCCGCAGCGGTGACACGGCATCTCGACGCGGGCGCGAACCACGTCGCCCTCCAGCCCCTCACCACGAACGACACCGACCCACTCCCCGCCCTCCGCGCCCTGGCGCAAGCCCTCGACCTGCCCTGACCCACCCGCGCAACCCGCCGTACCGCCCCGCCGCCTGCCACAGCGCCCCGAAGCGACACGTGACCAGTCGACGCAACGCGTACCTCGTCATGGCGACGCGTCGTTTCCCGTAACGACGCGTTGCGCGCCGTGGCCACGCGTAGTTCGCCGTGTCAACGCGTACCCCGTCGAGCTGACACGTGGCCCGTCGACGCAACGCGAACTTCGTCGTGGCGAGGCATCGCTCTTATAGCGACGCGTAGCGCGCCGTGGCGACGCGTCGCTCGTCGTGCGGCGCGCAGTTCGCGTGGCGCGCCGTGGCGACGCACGATTCTCAAGGCGCCGCGTGGCTCGTCGTGGCGACGCGAGGGTTCCCGAGGCGACGCGTGGCGCGTCGTGGCGGCGCGTGGCTCGTCGGCGCAACGCGTGGTTCGTCGTGGCGGCGCTAGGTCGGCGAGTTATGGGCGGGTGGGGCGGATGGGGTGTGGAGGTGGGCGGCGCTCCCGCCAGAAGGGCACGATCCGGTCACGGAGGTGTGATCCGAACAACGCGGTGGTAGTGATCACCCGTGAACTTCTGGGAGTACCTGCGCAGCCGCCAGGAACTGCTCGTGTTCGAGACGTGGCAGCACGCGAGCATGGTGTTCCAGTGCGTGGTGGCCGCGCTCGTCCTCGGAGTCGCCGTCGGGCTGCTCGTCTACCGGAGTCCGCGGCTGTCGGGGTTCGCCACCAGCACCGCCGGGGCCGTGTTCACGATCCCGTCGCTGGCCCTGCTCGGCCTGCTCATCACCCCTCTCGGCCTCGGCGTCGCGCCGAGCGTCGTCGCGCTGACGCTGTACTCGCTGCTCCCGATCGTGCGGAACACCATCGTCGGGCTGAACGGCGTGGACCGCACCCTCGTGGACGCGGCGCGCGGCATCGGCATGGGGCGCGGCCGGATCCTGCTGCGCGTCGAGCTGCCGCTCGCCTGGCCGGTCATCCTCACCGGCGCACGCGTCGCCACGCAGCTCGCGATGGGCATCGGCGCGATCGCCGCGTACGTGTCCGGGCCGGGTCTCGGCGAGCAGATCTTCTCCGGGCTCGGCCGCCTCGGCGGCGCGAACTCCATCAACATGACGCTCGCCGGGACGCTCGGCGTGATCGTCCTGGCCCTGCTCTTCGACGGCTGCTTCCTCGTGATCGGCCGTCTGACCACACCGCGAGGGATCCGTGCCTGACAGCTCCCCCGAGACCCCGGACTCCCCCGCCTCCGGCGCGGCCCCGGCCACCGACCGTGCCGGGATCGAACTGATCAACGTCACCAAGCGCTATCCGGGGCAGAAGACGCCCGCCGTGGACGACGTGACGCTGACGGTCCCGCCCGGCGAGATCGTCGTGCTGCTCGGCCCGTCCGGCAGCGGCAAGACGACCACGATGCGGCTGATCAACCGGCTGATCGAGCCGACGTCCGGGAAGATCACCGTGGCCGGACGGGACGCGCTCGGCCTCAACCCGACCGAGCTGCGCCGGCACATCGGCTACGTGATCCAGGACGCGGGGCTGTTCCCCCACATGACGGTCGCCACGAACGTCGGTCTCGTCCCGCAGATGCTGAAGTGGGACCGCAAGCGGATCGCCGAGCGCGTGGACGAGCTGCTGGAGCTCGTCGACCTGCCCCCCGACCAGTACCGCGACCGGTACCCCCGGGAGCTGTCGGGCGGGCAGCGCCAGCGCGTCGGCGTCGCCCGCGCGCTCGCCGCCGATCCGCCGGTCATGCTGATGGACGAGCCGTTCGGCGCGCTCGACCCCATCACCCGCGAGCATCTCCAGGACTCGCTGCTGCACCTCCAGGACGAGCTGGGCAAGACGATCGTGTTCGTCACCCACGACATCAACGAGGCGCTGAAGCTCGGCGACCGCATCGCGATCCTCGACAAGGGGTCGCGGATCGCGCAGTTCGGCACCCCGCAGGAGATCCTGCTCAACCCGGCGGACGCCTACGTCGAGCAGTTCGTCGGCGGCGGCCAGGCGATGCGGCTGCTGCGGTTCAGCCGTGTCGCGGACGTGCCGCTCCAGCAGGTGCCCGAGGCCGCCCCCGGCGACGACGCCGACGCCGTCCGGGACCGGCTCGGCGACACCGGGTTCGCGATCGTGCTGGACGAGCGCCGCCGTCCCGTCCGCTGGATCACCGCCGCGAACCTGGACGGCGTGACCGGCGCCGTCGGCGAGCGCGGCGAGGACGTCGCCGACCCGATCCGGGGCCGCAACACGTTGCAGCAGGCGCTGGAGACGCTGATCCAGAGCGACCACGAGTGCGTCCCGGTGGTCGGGCGCGGCGGCGTCTACCAGGGCACGGTCACGCTCGCGACCGTGCAGAACGCGATCCGCGAGATGCGCCGCACCGCCGAGCGGGCGGGGGCCGGCTCGTGACCGCGCCGCCGCTCGGCGACACCGAGGACGCCGCCGGCGGGACGGGCACGCAGGAGGCGCTGCACACCCCGGCCGGACGGTCCTGGCGGGCGCTGCTCCAGCCGCTGCTCATCGTGCTGGCGGGCCTCGGCTGGATGCTCTACGTCGAGAACAAGCACCTCGACAGCATCGAGGAACGCGTCCTCGCGCCCCACTATGTCGCGCAGAAGACGTGGGAGCACATCGAGCTGGCGCTCGCGTCCACGGCGATCGTCCTGGTCATCGCGATCCCGCTCGGCATCGTGCTGAGCCGTCCGCGCGTCCGCCGCGCCACTCCGCTCGTGCTCGGCGTCGCGAACATCGGGCAGTCCGCGCCCGCGATCGGCGTCGTCGTGCTGCTCGCCGTGCTCTGGGGCATCGGGTTCTGGACGGCGATCGTCGCGCTCGTCGCCTACGGCGTGCTGCCCGCGCTGCGCAATACGATGGTCGGCCTGCAGCAGGTCGATCCGACGCTCACCGACGCGGGACGGGGCATCGGGATGTCGGCGCCGGCCGTCCTCGGCCGTGTCGAGCTGCCTCTCGCCGCCCCGGTGATCCTCGCGGGGATACGGACGACGCTCGTGCTGATGGTCGGCACCGCGAGCATCGCCTCCTTCATCAGCGGCGGCGGCCTCGGCGACCTCGTCACCACGGGCGTCACCACGCAGCGGACACCGGTGCTGCTGACCGGCTGCGTCCTCATCGCGCTGCTCGCGCTGCTCATCGACTGGCTCGGCGGCGTCGCGACGCGGCTCCTCGCCCCGAAGGGACTCTGAATGCTCACCGGACGGCGGTCGCGGACCGCTCTCGCCGCGTGCGCCGCGCTGACGCTGGCCGGCTGCGGGCTGAAACCCGCCTCGGCGTTCATCCCGGACGTCGAGCCGGGCAGCATCCGGCCGATCCCCGGCCTGAAGGACGTCACGTTCCGCGTCACGTCCAAGGAGTTCACCGAGCAGCTCATCCTCGGCAAGATCGCGGTGCTGGCGCTCAAGGCCGCGGGCGCGAAGGTGAAGGACCACACGAACGTGCAGGGCAGCGCGTCCGCCCGCCGCTCCATCACCACCGGCAACAACGACCTGATGTGGGAGTACACAGGCACCGGCTGGATCACCTACCTCGGGCAGGAGAACCCGATCCCGGACGCGGGGCGCCAGTTCACCGCCGTCCGCGACCTGGACGTGCGCAAGAACCACATCGCCTGGCTCGCTCCGCCCGCACCGCTCAACAACACCTACGCGCTCGCGGTCAACGCCGCCGCCCAGCGCAAGTACGGGCTGACGAAGCTGTCGGACATGGCGAAGGTGCCGGTCGCGCAGCGGACGTTCTGCGTCGAGTCGGAGTTCTTCTCCCGCAACGACGGCATGCGCGGCATGTTCAAGGCGTACGGGCTGAACTACGGGTCGACCGTCCCGTCAGGGAACGTCCTCCAGATGAACACGGGCGTCATCTTCAACGCCGTCCAGCACGGCCGCTGCACGTTCGGCGAGGTCACCGCGACCGACGGCCGCAACAAGGCGCTCCACCTGACCGTGCTGGACGACGACCGCCGCTTCTTCCCCATCTACAACCCGGCGATCACGATCCGCGAGCCGCTGCTGCGCGCCCACCCCGAGCTGACCGGCATCTTCGCCCAGATCGCGCCCAAGCTGACCACGCCGGTCATGACGGCGCTGAACGCCAAGGCCGACGTCGACGGCAACGACCCCGTCTTCGTCGCCCGCGACTGGATGCGCCAACAAGGCTTCATCAAGTAACGCCTGCCATCCGGAGGCCGACTGTTCAGCGGGCGGCTACGCCTGTGCGGACGGCCGTGTAGAACGCTTGAAGGTCTTCGATCAGGGTGTCCACGGCCGGGTCGTCGGCGAGGAGCCAGTCGGCGACGAGGTCGAAGAGGCCGCCGACCAGGCCGATCGTGATGCGGTGGACGTCGGCGTCCGGGCCGACCGTCCCCGAGTCGCGCCAGAATCGTTCCACGAACTCGGCCGCCCAGCGCCGGTTCGCGCGGCGCAGCCGCTCGACGGCCGGTGAGACGCCGCTCGCCTGGCCGAAGGTGACGAGCGCGCGGCGCGGATCGTCCACCAGCGCGTGCGCGAAGGCAGCGATGAGCGCGCGTTCGGCGTCCGGGGCGTCCGGCGGCGCGGTGGCCCGGTGCGCGGTCATCTCGCCCATGATCTGCTCGCTGATCCAGCCGACGAGCGCGATGTAGCAGTCCTCGCGGCTCGGGAAGATCTCGTAGAAGCTCTTGGTGCCGACGTAGGCGTGCTGGCAGAGCTGTTCGATCGAGACGTTGTGGTACCCGTGCGCCGCGCACAGCTCCAGCGCCGACTCCAGGAGCTGGCGGCGGCGCTGCTCCCGGCGCTGTTCGGCGTCCAGTCCACGGATCCGGCGCCCGCGCGGCGCGTCGGCCGCTTCCGCGTGTGTCACAACCCCGACACTACCGGCGCGCGAGTTATCAACAAGAGTTCTTGTTCGTAACACGGCAGCGTGCTCTAATGGCGTCTCCCCCCAGCGCCGGAGGTCCCATGCGCCGCCGTCTCGCCGCCGTCCTGGCCGCGTTCGCCCTGCTCGTCCCGCTCATGGCCGGACGCGCCGCCGCCGCCCCGCCCTCGTCGGGCTTCAACGACTACAACTGCCGCCCGTCCGCCGCCCACCCCGAACCCGTCCTGCTGCTCCACGGGCTCGGCGGCAACGGGCCGGGCAACTTCCTCACCCTCGGCCCCTTCCTGATGGGCGAGGGCTACTGCGTCTACGCCGAGACGTACGGCGAGGCGCTGCCCCCGATCCCGGTCGGCGGCCTGGTGTCGGTGGACGCCTCCGCGAAGGAGAACGCCGCGCGGATCGACAAGATCCTGGCTTCGACCGGCGCGTCGAAGGTCGACGTGATCGGCCACTCCGAAGGCGGCTACCTCTCGCTCGCCATCCCGAAGTTCCTGCCGGGCTACGCCGCGAAGATCAAGCAGGTGGTGGCGCTCGCTCCGCCGACCCACGGCACGACGTTCGCCGGGCTCGTCACACTCGCGCAGCAGCTCGGCATCATGTCCCAGGTCAACCAGGTGCTCGCCGGCGCCGGTTGTGTCGCCTGCACCCAGCTCACGACCGGCGCGCCCGAGATCGCGCGGCTGACGTCCGGCGCGATCGCCCAGCCGGGCGTCGAGTACACGGTGATCGCCAGCAAGTCCGACGAGCTGGTCACGCCGACCGACACCGCGTTCGTCCGCGAGGAAGGGGTCACCAACACCTACGTCCAGGACTGGTGCCCGTCCGACGGCGTCGGCCACATCGGCCTGGCGTACGACGGGGCGGTGGCGCGGTACATCGCCAACACGCTGGACCCCGCGCACCGCAAGCCCGTGTCCTGCGGTTTCGGCCTGCCCTTCTGACCGTCCGGTTTTCCGGCCCGTACGCCGGGTAGGCGGACGGTCTTCCGCGCCCCCGACGGAGGAGGAGGACATGGACCACTCCGAGACGCCCGTGCTCGACGCGCTGACGAAGTTCCGCGAGCGCGACGACGTGGTGTTCGGCCCGCCCGGCCACAAGCAGGGGCGCGGTGTCGACCCCCGGGTGCTGGACGTCCTCGGCGAGGGCGTGTTCGCGTCCGACGTCCTCCTCCTCAACGGGCTCGACGACCGCCGCGAGTCCCAGAACGTGCTCGGCAAGGCCCAGGAACTGATGGCCGACGCCGTGGGCGCCGACCGCTCCTTCTTCTCGACGTGCGGCAGCTCGCTGTCGGTCAAGACCGCGATGCTCGCCGTCGCGGGGCCCGGCGAGAAGCTGCTCGTCTCCCGGAACGCGCACAAGTCCGTCGTGTCCGGCGTGATCATCAACGGGACAGACCCGGTGTGGGTCCATCCGCACTTCGACGCCGAGCGGCACCTGGCGCACCCGCCGGAGGCCGCCGACGTCGAACGCGCCCTCGACGCCCACCCCGACGCCAAGGGCATGCTGCTGATCACGCCGACCGACTGGGGCACCTGCGCGGACATCGCGGGCATCGCCGAGCTGTGCCACTCCCGTGGCGTGGCGCTCATCGTGGACGAGGCGTGGGGGGCGCACCTGCCGTTCCACCCCGACCTGCCCGCGTGGGGCATGTCGTGCGGCGCGGATCTCGTCGTGACGAGCGTCCACAAGATGGGCGGCGCGATCGAGCAGAGTTCGGTGTTCCACCTCCAGGGAGACCGCATCGACCCGGCGGTCCTCAAGCTCCGCGAGGACCTCCTCGGGACGACCAGCGCATCGTCCCTGGTCTACGCGTCGCTGGACGGCTGGCGGCGGCAGATGGTGGAGCAGGGGCACGGGCTGCTGGACGCCGCGCTGGCCCGCGCCGCACGCGTCCGCGCCGCGATCGCCGACGTGCCGGGGCTGCGGCCGATGGGGCGGGAGGTCGTCGGGCCGCACCACGCCGCCGACCTGGACCCGCTCGCGATCAGCATCGACGTGCGCGACCTCGGCATCAGCGGGATGCAGGCGGCCGAGTGGCTGCGGACGGCCTATCACGTGGACGTCGGCGCCGCCGACCAGTGCCGGATCAACGCGCGCCTCACCCACGCCGACGACGACGCGACCGAGGCCCGGCTCGTGGACGCGCTGCGCGGGCTGACCGCCGACCTCGACCGCATCTCGCCGCAGCCGCAGGTCCGGTTGCCCGATCCCGAGACGCTGTCGCTGGAGACCGTGATGCTCCCGCGCGACGCGTTCTTCGCCGCGACCGAGCAGGTCCCGGTGGAGAAGGCGGCCGGACGCGTCGCGGCCGAGCTGGTCAGCCCGTATCCGCCCGGCGTGCCCGTCCTCACACCCGGCGAGCTGATCACCGAGGCCGTCCTCGACTACCTGGCCAGCGGGCCGCCCGCGGGAATGCTCGTCCCGGACGCCGTGGACCCGTCGCTGCGAACGCTCCGGGTCGTCGCGAACTGACGCCGGGCGGTCCGGCATGGAAAGACGGCGAAATCGGCCAACGGCGCGGTCGCGGACATTTCAATATCCAGAAAACGCTACAAGTGGGTGTGCTAACCCAGTTGCGTTGCCGACGGTCACGGCGTCCGGCATGATGATCGAGCGGCGGCCGGGCCGAGGGCACCGGCTTTCCCCGCCCGCGCCGGACCGGCGGACGACGAACACGCCGCCCCGACCGGCCGCTCCGGGCTCCCGTCCCATGCCGCGCGGGATGCCTCCGATCGACCCGCGACCCTGAGACGGAGCCATGCCAGTGCGCGAACCCGGCGGATCCCCGGCGTCTCCCACCCGCCCGGAACGCCTCCCGGCACGACCGGACGGGGACGCCGCGCCGCCGCTCGCACCCGTCCGACCACGCCCCGGAATGAGCGCACCGATGCCGACCGGCTCCCCCTTCGCCCCGCTCCCGTCCTGCTCCGCCCCCTGCTGCGGCCGGCCGCCCTGCTTCCAGGTCCGGGTCGAGACGGGGACCGGGGCCGGCCGTCCCGTCCCGCGCGCGGCCGAGGCGTGCGGCGTCCACCTGTCCGAGGCCGTCGCGGACGCCACGCGCTGGGCGCGCGAGCGCGGCGCGGCGCACGTCATCGTGTACGCGACCGCGCGCGGCCGTCGGATCGGCCCCCGCCCCGACGGACCCTTCGACCGGCTCGCGGTGAGCGTCATTCCGGTGGCGCCCCGGAACTGAGCGCGCCTTCTCCGTCACCGCCCGCCGCCGACCGGCGACAATCAAGGGAATGGCTGAATACGGCCATCCGCCCGCGCTTCTTCGCGCCCATTGCCCCGGGACATCCCGAGTCCGATACTGGGGGCGGGAATGCGAAAACCGACAGCGGGCGGAAGGCGGAAGCCGTGGGTTTCCAGATCGGCTTGTTCTCTCCCAACACCGAATCGGGTCTGGCCATCACCACCGCGCCCGAACGCTGGCGGGCGACCTGGGAGAACAACCTGCGGCTGGCCCGGCTCGCGGACGAGACCGGAATCGACTTCCTCCTGCCCGTCGCCCGCTGGACCGACTGGGGCAAGGACACCGATTTCCACGGCAGCGTCCTGGACCCGCTCGTCTGGGCGTCGGGGCTCCTCACCGCGACCCGGCGCGTCCGCGTCTTCGTCACCCTCCACACGGCATTCCACCACCCGGTCGTCGCGGCCAAGCAGCTCGCCACCGCCGACCACCTCAGCGCGGGCCGGGCGGGGCTGAACATCGTCGCCGGCTGGCACGCTCCCGAGTACGAGATGTTCGGCCTGTCGCTGCCGGACGACCACGATGTCCGGTACGCGCTCGCCCAGGAGTGGTGGGACGTCGTCCGCCGGATCTGGTCCAGCGACGAACCGTTCGACCACGAGGGCCGGTTCTTCCGGCTCAGGAACGTCGTCGGGTCGCCGAAGCCGTACAACGGCGGCACTTTGCCCGTCATCAACGCCGGGTCGTCCGCGCAGGGACGGTCCTTCGCCGCCCGCAACGCCGACCGCGCGTTCACGGTCGTCGCCGGTCCCGACGACGGCGCCCAGGTCGTCGCGGCGATCCGCGCGGAGGCCGCGACGCACGGCCGATCGGTCGGCGTGTTCACGCTGGGGCACGTCGTGTGCCGTCCGAGCCGCGCCGAGGCGGAGGACCACCTGCACTACTACGCCGACGAGCACGCCGACTGGCCCGCCGTGGACGAGGTCATGCGGCTGCAGGGCCTGCACGCGCAGTCGTTCACGCCCGAGATGCTCCAGGTCTTCCGCGACCGGTTCGCCGCCGGGCACGGGAGCTGCCCGATCGTCGGCGACCCCGACGACGTCGCCGACACCCTGGCCGCCTTCGCCGCGGCCGGATTCGATGGGATCGCCCTCTCGTTCCTCAATTACACGGACGAACTCGGTTACTTCGCCACCGAGGTCTTTCCGCGTTTGGCGGCGCGGGGCGTACGGCCCGCGCCGGTCGACTATCCTGACGGGACCGTCCCCCACGCACGACACCACACATGACGCGAATCGAGCTGCCCGAGTCCGCCCGCGCGGACGACAATTGCCCGGCGGACCTTTCGCCACCGCTTCTCACCGCCTACCAGCGGGTCGCGAGCACCGACATTCACGAACTGCACGGCGCCGTCGAACCGCTGGCCGTCGGGCACACGCTCGACGCGCTCGAACCGGGGCGTCCGCTCGACGGAATGGTCAACGGCCTTTCGGTGGGCTCGGTCAATCTCGTGTGGGTGCGTTACGGCGGCAGCGGCGTCGTCGTCGAGACGCCGCCCACCGAGGGCGAGTTCGCCATGTGCGCCCCGAACGCGCCGATGGGCGTCGAGTACTGCGGGGACGGCGAGCGGACCGTCGCCGACGGGACGCTCGTCCTGTCCCATGAGCAGCGCATGCGCATGACGCCGCACCCGACCCGCGGATGCCTGGTCATCGCGACCAGCACGGGACGGCTGGCCGACCATCTGCGCGACTATCTCGGCCGGGACGCCTCGGCGCCGCTGCGCTTCGCCAACTCCGGCCGCGCCGCCGCGTCCCCGGACATCGTCCGCCGCACCTGGCGGCACGTCTGTGCAATGCTCGACCACGCGACCGCCGCCGGGCTGCATCCGCTCGCCGCGCGCAACCTCGAGGACTCTCTGCTCACCGCGGTGCTGCTCGGCCTGCCGCACACCGCCACGGCCGAACTCACCGAGCCGCCGCGGCGGTCACCGCACCATCTCGCCGACGTCATCCACGACTGGATCCAGGCGCACTACGACCAGCCGATCGGGGTCGCGGACATGGCCCGCGCCGCCGGGATCAGCGTCCGGCACCTGCAGTTCGTCTGCCGGAACCGGTGGGGGCTCACGCCGACGCAACTCCTGCGCGGTGTGCGGCTCGATCAGGCGCGCCGGGACCTGCTCACCGCCCGGCCCGGCGCGAGCGTCGTCACCCGGGTCGCGCACGCCGCCGGATACGTGCACATGAGCCGTTTCTCGAACCACTACCGCCAGCGTTTCGGCGAGACGCCGACCCAGACGCTCCGGCGCGGGAACTCCGCCGCGTCCGGCTGACCCACCTCATCCCGGCCCGGCCCCATGCGGATCGTCGCCTTGGACGTGTGGTCGTTCCGCGCACGCGCCGTTCCGCGCGGTGGGCGGGCGCCAGCGCGCGGCCTGGGCCGTCAGGAGGCGCGTCATGCGGTGGACTGCGCCGGCCAGGTGGCGGGTCCGCGCGTGCTGCGCCACGAGAACGACGTCCGGGACGTCGGCGTCCAGCGGACGGTAGGTGATCACGCCGTGGCGTTCGAGGGGGTCGTCGGCGACGCTGTAGTCCGGCAGCAGCGTGACACCGAGGCCCTCGGCGACCATGACCTTGCCCATCTCGGCGCCGTCCACGGAGTAGGCGAAGGCCGGCGGACGTCCGCCGAGGAGACGGTGGACGTAGCGGTGCATCACGTATCCGGCGCGCATCGCGATGAACGGCTCGGCGAACATCGCGTCGGTGCCGATCGTTTCGAGCCGCGCCAGCGGGCTGTCGGCGCGGCAGCACACGGTGGGACGGCCCCGCAGCAGTTCGACCGCGGCCAGGTCGGACGCGACGTCGTCGCCGTCCATGAGGTTGACGAGCCCGAGGTCCAGGCCGCCGCCGCGCAGCGCGTCCTGGATCTCGGTCTGCTGCGCGGTGACGAGTTCCACCTGCGTCTCGGGGTGCGCGGCGCGGAACGCGTGCATGACGGGGGTGACGAGCGGGACCGTCGCGGCGTTGACCGTGCCGACGCGGATCATCTGCCGTGTCCTCGACTGGTCGTCGGCGGCCGAGCGCAGCCGCTGGACCGCGTCGATCACCTCGGTGATCCAGGGCAGCAGCTCGCGCCCCTCCGCGCTGATCCGGGTGCCCGCGCGGTGCCGGTCGAGCAGCGTGACCCCGAGTTCGCGCTCCAGGTTGCTGATCGTCTGGCTCAGCGCGGGTTGGGAGAGGTGCAGGGACTCGCTGGCACGGCGCATCGACCCGAGCCGGGTGATGGCCGCGACGCATTCGAGCTGTTCGATCCGCATCGTCCGTCCTCGCGGTCCCGCTGACAGGTTCGGCTTATCGCCCGTTCGGAAAGATGACATTGACCCAGGTCGGGCGACTTGACCAGAATCTAGACTATGTCGATAGACAAACTTGAGAAACCGGAACCGCTGAAGTTCGCGTACTGGGTGCCGAACGTCAGCGGCGGCCTGGTCGTCAGCAGGATCGAGCAGCGCACCGACTGGGGGTACGACTACAACCGCGAGCTGGCCGTCCTCGCCGAGAACAACGGGTTCGAGTACGCGCTGAGCCAGGTGCGGTACATCGCGTCCTACGGCGCCGCGTACCAGCACGAGTCGACCGGCTTCAGCCTGGCCCTGCTCCTGGCGACCGAGCGGCTGAAGGTGATCGCGGCGGTGCACCCCGGGCTCTGGCATCCCGGCGTCCTCGCCAAGTTCATCGCGACGGCCGACCAGATCTCGGGCGGACGGGCGGCGGTGAACGTCGTCAGCGGCTGGTTCAAGGACGAGTTCACCAAGCTCGGCGAACCGTGGCTGGAGCACGACGAGCGGTACCGGCGCAGCGAGGAGTTCATCCGCGTCCTGCGCGAGATCTGGACGTCCGAGCACGCCGAGTTCGGCGGCGACTTCTACCGCCTGCACGACTTCGACCTGCGGCCCAAGCCCCTCACCGGACCCGGCCGGCCGCACCCGGAGATCTTCCAGGGCGGCAACTCCACGAGCGCCCGGCTCATGGCGGGCCGCGTGTCGGACTGGTACTTCAGCAACGGCCGCGACCTCGACGGCGTCTCCGAGCAGATCGCCGACGTCGGCGCGGAGGCGGCCCGGCACGGACGCCGCGTGCGGTTCGGCCTCAACGCCTTCCTCATCGCCCGCGACACCGAGGCCGAGGCCCGCGACGTGCTGCGCGAGATCGTCGCCAAGGCCGACCGGACGGCCGTCGAGGGGTTCGGTGCCGCGGTGAAGCAGGCCGGACGCTCCACGTCCGACGGCAAGGGCATGTGGGAGGACTCGGAGTTCGCCGATCTCGTCCAGTACAACGACGGGTTCCGCACCGGGCTGATCGGGACGCCCGAGCAGATCGCCGAGCGGATCGTCGCCTACAAGCGGCGCGGCGTGGACCTCTTCCTCCTCGGCTTCCTGCACTACCTGGAGGACGTGGAGTACTTCGGGAAGCGCGTGCTGCCGCTCGTCCGGGAGCTGGAGGCCGACGCCGACGCCGCCGAGCCCGTCCGGATCGGTTCCTGACGCCCGATGCGCCTCGTCCGCCGCCGCCACATCGACCTGCGCAGGACCTGCAGTGCCCTGTGTCCGTGAACCGTCTTTCCACGACCTGCTCGCTTCCGCCTTTCCAAGGAGATCACGCATGTCCGTCGAGACCCGGCTCACCGACCACGTCACCACCAGCGCCGACGACACCGACCGGTACGCCGCGGCGCTGCGCCGCGCCGAGACCGTCGCCGCCGAACTGCGCGCCACCGCCGCCGAACGCGACCGCGCCAACCGGACGCCGCGCGCCGAGGTCGAGCTGCTGCGCGGCCACGACCTGCTGCAGGTGCAGGAACCCGTCGAGTACGGCGGTGACGGCCTGACCTACGCGCAGGCGTCCCAGATCACCCGCGTGATCGCGCGCGGCGACACGTCCATCGCCCACCTGATCGGCTACCACTACGCCCAGACCCGCATCGCGCCGCTGTTCGGCACGCCCGAGCAGGCCGACGCGCAGTCGCGGCGCAACGCCGGGGAAAAGCTGTTCTGGGGCGGGGTGCAGAATCCGCGCGGCGGCTCCGACCTGGTCCTGACCCGCGACGGCGACGGGTTCCGGCTGAACGGCCGCCGCTCCTTCGCGTCCGGCGCGAGCCTCGGCGACCAGCTCTCGGTGACGGCCGTCTTCGAGGGCGAGCTGGTGTTCGTCTCGCTGCCCGCCGGACGCGACGGGTTCCGCGCGCTCGGCGACTGGGACAACATCGGGCAGCGTCTCACCGACTCCGGCGGCGTCGAGTTCGACAACGCGCGCGTCGAACGGTCGGAGATCCTCGGCGACGACCCGCTCACCGGGCGGACGCTCACCCCGTACCAGACGCTCGTCACGCCGCACTGGCAGCTCGCGTTCGTCAACTTCTACATCGGGACGGCCGAGGGCGCGCTGGACGAAGCCCTGGACTGGACGCGCCTGCACGCCGCGCCCTGGGAGACCTCGGGCGTGGACAGCGCGACCGACGACGCCTACGTCCTCCAGACCGTCGGGGAACTGCGCAGCGAGATCCGCGCGGCGGCGCTGCTCGCCGACCGCGCCGGCGACGCGCTCCAGCACGCGCTGGATGTCGGCCCGTCGCTCACCGCCGACGAGCGCGCCGAGGCCGCCGTCGCGATCTACGAGGCGAAGTACCTGACGACGAAGGTGTCGCTGGCTGCGGCGTCCCGGCTGTTCGAGATCCAGGGCGCTCGGGCCACGACGAGCGCGTACGGGTTCGACCGGCACTGGCGCAACCTGCGGACGCACACCGTCCACGACCCGGTGGCGTACAAGGCCCGCGAGGTCGGGGACTGGACGCTGAACCGGCGCGCGCCCGAGTTCTCCCTGTACCGCTGACGACACGGCCCGGCGGGCGGCACGGGCCGTCCGCCGGGTCCGGACGGAGATCCCCGCATGGCCCATGTCATCCGTTCCGCCGACGAGGCCGTCGAGGTCGCCCGCAAGCTCGCCGCCGCGTTCGCCGCGGGCGCGGGCGCGCGCGACGCCGAGCGGCGGGCGCCCGCCGCCGAGGTCGCGGAGCTGTCGGAGTCCGGCCTGCTCGGCATCGCCGTACCCGCCCGGTTCGGCGGGGCGGAGGTGGATGTGCCGACGCTCGCCGAGGTGTTCCGGACGCTCGCCGCCGCCGACGCGAGCCTCGCGCAGATTCCGCAGAGCCACTTCGTGTTCCTCGACGCCCTGCGACGGCAGGGGACCGCGGAGCAGCAGGCCCGCTACTTCGCCGAGGCGCTGGCCGGGGCGCGGTTCGCGAACGCGCAATCCGAGCGGGGCGGGCGCACGGCGGCCGACGACGCGACGACGCTGCGTCCCGTGTCCGACGGTTACGTGCTGGACGGCGAGAAGTACTACAGCACCGGCGCGCTCTTCGCGGACTGGCTCGTCGTGCGCGCCGTCCTGGCCGACGCCCCGCCCCCGCCGGGCGGCGGGGTCGTGCGGGCGCTCGCCTACATCCGCCGCGAAACACCCGGCGTCACGGTCCAGGACGACTGGGACGGCATGGGACAGCGCACGACCGCGAGCGGCACCGTCCGGCTCGCGTCAGTACGGGTCGACGCGGACCAAGTCGTCCCGTACACGCCGTTGTTCGACGGGCCGACGACCTACGGCGCCCGCGCCCAGCTTCTCCACGCGGCCATCGACGCTGGCATCGCGCGCGGCGCACTAGACGCGGCGGTCGTCGCGGTGGCGAAGGCCCGGCCGTGGTTCGAGAGCGGCGCCGACACCGCCGCCGAGGACCCACTCGTCGTCCAGCAGGCGGGCGAGATCGAGATCGTCGTCCGGGGCGCCGAGGCGCTGCTGCGGGAGGCCGCCGCCGCGATCGACGCCGCCGAGCCCGAACCGACCGCCGACGCCGCCGCCCACGCGTCCGTGGCGACCGCCGTCGCGAAGGTCGCCGCCGCCCGCGCGGCGGTCGACGCGTCGTCGGCGCTGTTCGAGCTGGGCGGCACCCGGTCGGCCGCCGCGTCCCTCAACCTGTCCCGCCACTGGCGGGACGCCCGTACGCACACCCTGCACGACCCGGGCCGGTGGAAAGTGCAGCACGTCGGCCGCTGGCTGCTGTCGCGCACCCCGCCGCCGCGCCACGGTCTGCTCTGAGAAAGGACTTCCGGCCCATGTCCCTCACGCTGCACTGGTTCCTGCCCACCTACGGCGATTCGCGGTTCATCGTCGGCGGCGGCCACGGGCAGCCCGCAGGCGTCGCGTCCGGCGACCGGCGCGCCTCGATCGGCTATCTGGCGTCGATCGCGCGCGCCGCCGAGGAGTTCGGCTTCGCCGGCGCGCTCACGCCCACCGGCGCGTGGTGCGAGGACGCGTGGCTGACGACGGCCATGCTGGCGCGCGAATCCGAACGCCTCGCGTTCCTCGTGGCGTTCCGGCCCGGCCTGATCAGCCCGACGCTCGCCGCGCAGATGGCGGCGACGTTCGCGGCGCACGCGCCCGGACGGCTCCTGCTCAACGTCGTGACGGGCGGAGAGGCGCACGAGCAGCGCGCGTACGGCGACCATCTGTCCAAGGACGAGCGGTACGCCCGCTGCGACGAGTTCCTCTCGGTCGTCCGTCGGCTCTGGGCCGGCGAGACGGTCACCCACCGCGGCGCCCACCTGGACATCGACGCGGCGCGGTTGCCGACCGTCCCCGACCCGGTGCCGCCCCTGTACTTCGGCGGCTCGTCGGCGGCGGCCGGTCCCGTCGCGGCCGAGCACGCCGACGTCTACCTCACCTGGGGCGAGCCGCTGGACGCCGTCGCCCGCAAGATCGAGTGGATCCGCGGTCTCGCCGCCGCGCGCGGCCGGCGGCTCCGGTTCGGGATCCGGCTGCACGTCCTCACCCGCGACACCGCCGAGGACGCCTGGGCGCAGGCGGGCCGGCTCGTGGACGCGCTCGGCGAGGACGTCGTCGCCGCCGCGCAGGCCAACCTCGCGCGCAGCGAGTCCACCGGGCAGCGCCGGATGCGGGAACTGCACGAGCGCAGCCGCGCGGACGGCACCTGGCGCGATCCGCACGCTTTGGAGATCGCCCCGAACCTGTGGGCCGGGGTCGGGCTCGTACGCGGCGGCGCGGGGACGGCGCTGGTCGGTAGCCACAGCGAGGTGGCCGACCGCATCGAGGAGTACGCGGCGCTCGGGATCGACGAGTTCGTCCTGTCCGGCTATCCGCATCTGGAGGAGCTGTACTGGTTCGGGGAGGGAGTGCTTCCCCGTCTCGTCCAGCGCGGTCTGTTCCCTCAGACCGGCTCCGCCGGAACCGGCCACACGCCGTTCCTGCCGAGGGCCGTCTCATCGTGACCTCTGAGTCCCGGGCCTTGATAGTGCTCCTAGGCCAGCCGTTACTCGCTCATCCCGTCGATCGTTCCGGCGCCACGTCTGTTCTTGCTCGTCCTACCGCCCGTCCCCCCCCGCCCCTTCCGCTCTTCCTCGCCCCACCGGCCGTTCTGTCGCGGCGTCCCTTCTCCCTCGCCCACCGACCGTTCCGCCGCTACGTCCGTTCCCCCTCGCTCTACCGGACGTTCCGCCGCGACCTGCGTTCTTCGTGACGCCCTGTCCCGCCACGGCGACTGGACGCGCTCCGCCGGACCGTTCCGGGAAACGACGGCCCCCCACGGCCGAAGCACGCGGGAGCACGTGGCACGATGCAGACGCCGACCGTCACGACGCCGCCGGACCCGCCATCCGGACACGGTTCGGCCCGCTCGCAGGTCAGGTCGAGCGCGCGGACGTCCTTCGGTGAGGAGAGACCATGCTGGAAGCTGGCGCCAAGCCCCCGTACGGCGACCCCGAGACGCCGCAGCACCCGCTCGACAACCCCGTGCACTCCTCGCTGGACGGCCCGCACGCGGCCTTCGCCGAGCGGCACGGCAGCGCCGTCCGCTACTCCCCCGATGTGTCACCTTTCGGAGCGCTGCCCATCGAGCCATCCGCATCCGACTGGGCCGACGCCGCCACGCTCGCCGGACCGGGCGGCCAGTTCATCGTCGCCGGCGTGAGCTCCTTCCCCGAGGACTGGGAAAGGATCTTCACCATTCCCGGCGTGCAGCTCGTCGGCGCGGCCGCCAGCGGCCAACCCGATCCTGAGACCGTCGTGCTCACTCCGGCCGACGTGCCCGAGATGCTCGAACTCGTCGCGCGCACCGAGCCCGGCCCGTTCGCGTCGCGGACCATCGAACTCGGGACCTACCTCGGCATCCGCCGCGACGGCCGCCTCATCGCGATGGCAGGTGAACGCATGCACCCGCCCGGCCACACCGAGATCAGCGCGGTCTGCACTGACCCCGACCACCGCGGCCACGGCCTCGCCACCCGTCTCGTCCGCGCCGTCATCGCCGGCATCCACGCCCGAGGTGAGACGCCTTTCCTCCACGCCGCCGCGAGCAACATCACCGCCATCCGCCTCTACGAGTCCTTGGGCTTCCATCTCCGTCGCGAACTCGTCTTCGCCGCTCTCCGCGTCCCTCCCGCTTGACCCACGCCATCTCCACCACACCCCGCGCTCACCAAAGCCGCATCCCAGCCCGCCGGGACGCCGGGACGCAGCACGTCCGGATGACGCGCCACGAGCCGGTGCACGAGGTTGAGCTGTTCAAGGGCCATCTGGACGGCCGCGCCCGGTTCGAGTCCCGTCGGCACGAAAACCGACCAGAGCTGCCCGGCCACCTGACCCGCCCGCAGCCGGAGAAGGTCGGTGCGCAATCGAGAGCCCCGAGTCCACGTCGGCGATCGAGCCGCCACGCAGGAAGCGCAGCGCGATCGGCAGGTCGTCATGCCCGTCGATGATGCGCAGGGACGCGAGCCCGTGGCCGCTCACGCTTTCGCCTCGTCGGCCAGGCGGTGTGCGCGCCGAGCGGCCTGCTCGACCGGATCGGGGACGGGCGACGCGGCGACGAGCCGCCGTGTGTAGTCGTGCGCAGGCCGGGCGAGCACCTGCTGCCGATCGCCCTCTTCGACGAGCCGACCTTGGTAGAGAACGCCGACCCGGTCGGCGAGAGCGTTCACGACGGCGAGGTCATGGCTGATGAACAGCACGGCGAACCCGAGTTCTTTCTGCAGCACGGCGAACAGGTCCAGGACGCGCTGCTGGACGGAGACGTCCAGCGCACTGGTCGGTTCGTCGGCGATGAGCAGCCGGGGCCGCAGCGCGAGCGCGCGGGCGAGCGCGGCGCGCTGCCGCTGCCCGCCGGACAGTTCGTGCGGATAGCGGTCGGCATGGCCCGCGTCGAGTTGCACCGCGTCGAGCAGTTCACGGACCCGGCGCCGGACCTCGGCGGCCGTGGGGTCGCCGTGCGCGCGGAGAGGCTCGGCGATCCCGTCCCCGATGGTGCGTTTGGGGTTGAACGAGGTCGCCGGATCCTGGAACACGAAGCCGAGGTGCCTGCGGACCGCCCGGAAGTCCCGCCCGCGCGATCCGGCCAGGTCGACGCCGAGTACGCGCAGGTCTCCGCCGACCGGGACGAGCCCGGCGACGGCGCGCGCGATCGTGGTCTTGCCGGACCCGGACTCGCCGACCAGTCCGAGCACCTCGCCGCGCGCGATCCTCAGATCGACGCCGTCCACCGCACGGAACGCCGGACGGCCCAGCCGTCCCGGATACTCGACCACCAGGCCGCGCGCCTCCACCACGATTTCGTCGGACGGCGGCGGGGACGCCGGACGTTCGACGGACAGCCGCGGCACCGCCGCAAGGAGCGCCCGGGTGTACTCGTGGCGTGGCGCAGCGAAGAGAGTTCGGACGTCGGCCTGCTCCACCAGCCGTCCACGGCGCATCACCGCGACGCGGTCGGCGAGGTCGGCGACGACACCCATGTTGTGGGTGATCAGGACGATGGCGACATGGCGCGTGTCGCGCAAGTCCCGCAGCAGGTCGAGGATGTCGGCCTGCACGGTGACATCGAGCGCCGTCGTGGGCTCGTCGGCGACGAGCAGCGGCGCGTCCAGGGCAAGCGCCAGAGCGATGACGATCCGCTGCTGCTGGCCGCCGGAGAACTGGTGCGGATAGTGGCCCACCCGCCGGTCCGGATCCGGAATGCCGACGCGGTCGAGCAGTTCCACCGCGCGTGCGCGCGCTCGGCGCCGACTGATGGAGCGGTGCGCGCGCAGCGCCTCGGCGATCTGCCAACCGACCGTGTGGACGGGGTTCAGTGCCGTCCCCGGCTCCTGGAAGATCATGGCGATGTCGCGGCCCCGCACGCGCCGGAGTTCGCGCCGTCCCGCCCGCAGCACGTCGTGTCCTCGGACGAGCACGACGCCGCGTGCGCTCGCCGTATCAGGCAGCAGCGCGAGCGCCGACCGCGCCGTGACGGTCTTGCCCGACCCTGACTCGCCGACGATGGCGAGGATCTCCCCGGGTGCGACGGTGAGACTGACGTCTTCGACCGCGTCCACCGTGCCGCCGTCGGTCGCGAAACTCACCGAAAGGTGCTCGACGTCCAGCAGCCCGGCGCTCTCACGGACCTCCGCCGGACCCGGCGACGGCTCGCCGCGCGGCTTGCGCCGGGCCCGCAGCCTCGGGTCGCGGACGTCGTTGAGCCCTTCGCCGAACAGCGTGATGCCGAGCACCGTGAGCGCGATCGCGAGGCCGGGGAACAGGGCCGTCCACCAGATCCCCGCGGCGATGTCGGACTGCGCGCGGTTCAGGTCGTAGCCCCATTCGGCGGCCGCCGTCGGCTCGATGCCGTAGCCGACGAACCCGAGGCCGGCCAGCGTCGCGACCGCTCCCCCGGCGTTCAGCGTGACCATGAGCGGCAGCGTCCGGGTGGCGTTGACGAGGATGTGGCGGACCAGGATCCGCCGCCGCGGCACGCCCACGACGCGGGCCGACTCGACGAACGGCTCGTGTTTGAGCCGGGTCGTCTCCGCGCGGACGACGCGGAAGTACTGCGGCAAGAAGATGATCGTGACCGTGACGGCGGTGGACAAGATCCCGGACCACCGTCCCGACGAGCCGCCGCTGATGACGATCGCCAGAACGATGGCGAGCAGCAGCGCGGGGAACGCGTAGATCGCATCGGTCAGCGCGACGAGAGACCCGTCGGCCCTCCCGCCCACGTAGCCCGAGACCAGGCCCAACAGCGATCCGAGCAGCAGCGCGACGACCGTCCCGGCGACGATCACTTCGAGCGCGGTCTGCGACCCCCAGATGACGCGGGACAGCACGTCGTATCCACCGACGGTCGTGCCGAGCCAGTGCTGTGCCGAGGGCGGGCGCTGTGCGCCGAAGTAGCCGTGGGCGTCCCGCAGTTGCGCGAACCCGTACGGCGCGAGCAGCGGCGCGAACACCGCCACGACCACGACGGCGCCGACGATCGCCCCTCCGGCTAGGAGCATCCCGCGCTGGTAGCCGCGGGCGCGGGGTGTCCGTCGGCGTGCGCTCGGTCGAACGGCCATCTCAGTACCTCACCCGGGGGTCGATGACGGCGGCGAGCACGTCCACGAGGAAGTTCACGACGGCCACGATCACCGCGAGGACCACGACGATGCCCTGGACCGCCACGTAGTCGCGCGCCTGGAGGTACTGCGCGAGTTCGTAGCCGAGTCCCTTCCACTCGAAGGTGATCTCGGTGAGCACCGCGCCGCCGAGCAGGGACGCGACCTGCAGGCCCATCACCGTGATGATCGGCACGAGCGCGGGCCGTGCCGCGTGCCGGGTCGTCAAGCGCCACTCGCCGACTCCGCGTGAGCGCGCGGCGAGGACGTAATCGGCGTCCAGGGTGCTCATCAGGTTCGTCCGGAACAGCCGGAGGAAGATGCCGGTGCTGAGCAGTCCGAGCGCAACTGCTGGAAGTACGGCGTGCTGGAGGACGTCCGCGGCCATCGGGCCATCGCCGGCGCGCATCGCGTCGAAGAGATAGATCCCGCTCTTGTGCCCGCGCACCTCCAGCTCGATCTCGTCGGCGGTGGTGAGACGCCCGTTGACGGGCAGCCACCCGAGCCGGGCCGCGAAGACTAGCTTGAGCAGCAGTCCGACGAAGAACACCGGCATCGCGTAAGTGAGGATCGCGAAAATCCGCAAGGCGACGTCGGCGCCGCGATCCCGCAGCCTCGCGGCGGCAGTGCCGAGCACCGGCCCGACGGCGAGCGCCACGACCAGCGAGTACACGACGAGTTCGAGCGTGGCGGTGCCGTAGGTCGTCAGCATGGAGCCGACCCGCACGTGGTCGGTGAACGTCGTGCCGAAGTCGCCCCGCGCGATGTCGCGGAGGTAGTCGACGTACTGGGCGAGCACGTTGCGGTCGTAGCCCGCCTCGTGGATCCGCTGGTGGAGTTGCGCGGCGGTGAGCCGGTCCCCGTAGGCGGCGGTGATCGGGTCGCCGATGACGCGCATCAGGAAGAACACGACGGTCGTCAGCACGAAGACGGTCGGCAGGATCAGCAGGAACCGCACCAGGACGTAGCGGCCGAGCCCAAGGCCGCGCGAGCGCGGCCGGGTCGTCTCGGGCTCGGCGCCCGCGTCCTCGCCGGGCGCCTCGACGAGGGTCGTCATCGGATCAGGACGCCTTCTTCAGCGCCCCGAACGGGAGGCCGCCGGTCTTCAGCGTCTCCTGGACTCCGCCGACCCGTTCGTCGGCGACCGCGTTCGACGAACTCTGCAGCAGCGGGACGACCGGAAGCGCCGCCGCGAGCGCCTGCTGGATCCGCAGCGAGAGCGCGGCGCGCTTGTCGTCGCCCGGCGTGGTGGCCTGCTCGTCGATCAGGTCGATGAGCGCGGGGTCCTCGTAGTGGTTCCCGATGAATCCGTTCTTGCCGTAGAGAGGCTGGAAGAAGTCCTGCGCGTCGAGGTAGTCGGCGTACCAGCCGAGCTGGAACGTCGGATAGGCGTCGGAGACCCGCTGCTTGGCGTACTGCGTCCAGTCAGTGGACTGCAGCTTCACGGTGAACAGTCCGGTGGATTCCAGTTGGTTCTTGATCAGCGCGAACTCGTCCGAGCTGGAGGCGCCGTAGTGGTCGGTGTTGTACTGGAGCTGGAGCGTCACCGGCGTCGTGACACCGGCCGCCTTCAGGACGGCTGCGGCCTTGATCTTGTCCGGCCCGCCGTTGCCGTCGCCGTAGAGGCCTTTGAGCACCGGGCTGCCGGTCGGAACCGCGTCGGGCAGGAACGTGTAGACCGGCCGGTAGGTGTTCTTGTACACCTGCGCGGCCAGGCCCGGCCGGTCGACCGCGTGGGCGACCGCCTGCCGGACGGCGAGCGCCTTCTTCGGGTCGGCCTGGCTCGTGCCCGTCCCGTAGGGCTGGGTCTTGAAGTCGAACACGATGTACCGGAAGCCCGTTGCCGCACCGTGGTAGACGGTGAGGCCCTTCTGCTTGCTCAGCGAGTCTAGGTTCGTGATGGACAGGGTGCGGGAGGCCAGGTCGACGCCACCCTGCTGGAGGTCCAGCTTCAGGTTGTCCTCCAGCGCGTAGTACTTGAGGTTCACCGTCGGGAACGACGGCTTGCCGAGGATGCCCTGGTAGTTGGGGTTGGCGCGGAACTGCACGAGCTGGTTGGCCGTGAAGCTACCGATCGTGTACGGCCCCGCGAACGGCTTCTTGGCGACGATCGCCGCGTCCGGAGTGACAGCGGTCGGAGAGAAGACGGTGTGGTCGACGATCTCTCCGGCGCCGCTGGCCAGGACCTGGGGGAACACTTGATCGTCGGCGGCCTTGAGGTGGAACAGCACGGTGGTGGCGTCCGGCGTCTCCACCCGGTCGAGGTCGTACAGCAGCGAGGACGGGCCGTTGGTGCTCGCGATCTTCAGTTGCCGGTCGAAGCTGAATTTGACGTCCTGCGATGTCAGCGCGTTGCCGTTGGCGAACTTCAGCCCGGGTTTGAGGACGACCTTGTAGACCTTCGGCCCGGTGAACGCCGCCGACGCGGCCAGGTTGGGCTTCAGGACGCTGCTACCGGCCGGACGGTCGAGCAGCGTCGCGTACACCTGCGCGATGACGGCTCCCGACCCGGCGTCGAACGAGCCGGCCGGGTCCAGCGCGTACACCTTGTCGGTCGTGCCGATGGTCACGGTGTCGCCCGAACCCGAGCCGGCGGACCCGTCCGAGCCTCCGCACGCCGCGAGCAGAAGGCTCGCGGCGACGGCCGAGGCGGCGGCGAGCCGCCGCCGGGCCGGCGCGGTCCACCGGGGACGTGGAGTGCTCATCGTGGCGCCGCCCTTCATTGTCTATCAAATTTGTCGGAATACTAGGATATAGATCGGATCGCCGCTCCACTTTCGACCGGATCCGGACGACTCGACCGCCCCACCCCCGGTGCGGACCGGCTCGACACCGAGCGACTTCCCTGGCGCCCAGGCGATGGAACGCTCGCCGAGCGCGCGCGGCATTCCGAGCACCAGGCGGCCATCCGCCGCGATACCACTGGACATGTCGCCAATTTCCTACTTTGCAGGTAGGTATTGACGACTGCATCGCATCGTGGTTACGGTGACGACGCCAGCCAGCCGCACCGTTTGGAGCGGTCCCGGGCCGCCCTCCACCCCTCTTCACGCCGAGTTCGCGCGCACCACCGCCGGTCGGCACGACCCCCGACGGGAGACCCTTCCGTGAGTCCGACGCTGCACTCAACGCCGAGCCCCCCACCGCGCCATCGCGGGCGCTCGGCGATCGCCGGATCCCTCGCCGCCGTGAGCGCGCTGCTTCTGAGCGCCTGCGGCTCCGGCGACGGCGGTACCGGGACGGGCTCGCCGTCCAGCGGCGGAACGCTCACCTTCGCCGTCGGCTCGGACGCCGGGTGCGTCGATCCGCAGCAGGTCGGCAGCAACGACACGATCTACTCCACGCGTCAGCTCGTGGACTCCCTGACCGACCAGGACCCGGCCACCGGCAAGATCGTCCCCTGGCTCGCCGAGAGCTGGACGGTCAGCAAGGACGCGACGGCGTTCACGTTCAAACTGCGTCCCGGCGTGACGTTCAGCGATGGCACACCGCTGACCGCCCAGGTCGTCAAGGAGAACTTCGACGCGGTGCCGAAACTCGGCATCCGCGCCCTGCTCGCGAAGAGCTACCTCGCCGGGTACGCGGGCACCACCGTCGTGGACGACCACACCGCGAAGGTGACGTTCAAACAGCCGAACGCGCAGTTTCTCCAGGCCAGTTCGACCTTCTCGCTCGGCATCGAGTCGTCGGCGACCGTGCGAAAGACGCCGGAGGAGCGCTGCACCAAGGGCGTCAGCGGGTCGGGGCCGTTCACGCTGTCGTCGTACGTGCCGAATCAGTCGATCGCCCTGGCCAGGCGCACGGGCTACGCCTGGGGCTCGTCCCTCTTCAAGAAGAAGGGCGAGGCGTATCTCGACAAGCTCGTCTTCAAGATCGTCTCGGAGTCGGGCGTGCGGACCGGCAGTCTCCAGTCCGGCCAGCTCGACGCGATCGGCAGCGTCGGCCTCGCCGACGAGGCGGCGTTGAAGGGGGCCGGCGTCCGTCTCCAGGCGCGGGCCAACCCGGGCGTCGTCTTCGGCCTCGGATTCAACGAGTCCCGGCCGCTGTTCCAGGACGAGAAGGTCCGCCAGGCGATCTCGCTGGCGATCGACCGGGCGCAGATCGCCGGCACGGTCTTCCCCAGCGGCACCA
This sequence comes from Actinomadura rubteroloni, assembly GCF_002911665.1. NCBI lineage: Bacteria > Bacillati > Actinomycetota > Actinomycetes > Streptosporangiales > Thermomonosporaceae > Actinomadura > Actinomadura rubteroloni. The sequence goes on along the minus strand of NZ_MTBP01000001.1, from coordinate 1,982,169 downwards.
AGCCCGCGACGAGCGTTCTGTCGCACACGACGCCGTCCTACACCGACCTCAGCTCGAGGCTGGCACTGGACAAGGCACGCGCCGGCTCGCTCCTGGACGAGGCGGGATGGAAGCCCGGCCCCGACGGGATCCGCAGCAAGAACGGCGCAAAACTGAGCTTCACCATCACGTGGGCTCCCGTCGCGGCCACCAACCAGCCGTCGCTGGAACTGATCCAGCAGCAGCTCAAGGCCGTCGGCGTGGACGTGACACTCAAGCTGATCCAGGTCGCGCAGTTCCAGGTGATCCAGCAGAAGAGCGATTTCGACGCGCTGTGGGGCAACATCACCCGCGCCGATCCCGACATCCTCCGCACCTCGTACTCCACCGCCCTCGCCAACATCTACCGTCTGCCGCCGTCCGAGCTGGACAAGCTGCTCGACCGGCAGGTCGCGGCGACCGACCCGGCCGAACGGGCGAAGCTGGTCGGGCAGGCCCAGCAGTGGATCGTCGAGCACGCCGTCGTCGCCCCGGTGGTCGAGCTGCAGACCGAGCTCGGCGTGGCGAAGAAGGTCCACGACCTCACCTTCGACGCGTCCAGCCGCATCCAGCTCCACGACACCTGGATCGGCTGAGCGCGATGCGCCGGTACGTGATCAGACGGGTCGCGCAGGCGGCGGGCGTGCTGTGGACGGCCTACACGGTCGCGTTCCTGGTGCTCGACTACCTGCCCGGCGATCCGGTCTCGGCGATGGCCGGGCAGGGGCTCGACCAGACGTCGTCCGATCCGGCGCAGATCGCTCAGCTCAAGCACGAGTACGGCTTCGACAAGCCCGTACTGGTGCAGTACGCCGAGTATCTCGGCAGGGCGGTCCGGGGCGATTTCGGGGACTCGGTGGCCACCGGCCGACCGGTCACCTCGACGCTTGCGGACGCCTTGCCCGCGACGCTCCAGCTCACGACCGCCGGACTGTTCCTCGCGATCCTCGTCGGAGGCGGCCTCGCGGTCCTCGCGACCTACACGTCGATGCGGTGGCTGCGGCAGTTGCTGCTGTCGCTGCCACCGCTCGGGGTGTCGGTGCCCACGTTCTGGGTCGGGCTCATGCTCGTCGAGCTGTTCTCTTTCCGCGCCCATCTGTTCCCGGCGTTCGGGAACGACGGCCTGCGCGGACTGGTGCTCCCGGCCATCGCGCTGGCAATTCCGTCCGGCGCGCTGATCTCGCAGGTGCTCGCCAAAAGCCTGCTCAACACGCTGAACGAGCCGTATGTGCAGACCGCGCGGGCCAAAGGCGCAGGCCGGGCACGCGTCCATCTGCGGCACGCGCTGCGCAACGCGTCGCTTCCCACGCTGACGATCATCGGTGTGCTGGCCGGGCAGCTCATGGCGAACTCGGTCGTCATCGAGACCGTGTTCTCCCGCAACGGGCTCGGGCGCGTCACGGCGGGCGCGGTCGGCAGCCAGGACATCCCGGTCGTCCAAGGCGTCGTGGTGTTCGGGTCGTTCGTCTTCGTCCTGGTCAACCTGGTCATCGACCTCGTCTATCCGCTGATCGACCCGCGCATCGTCGTCGCCGGGAGGCCCGCATGAACGAGCCGTGGCCGCGCGCCGCGTGCCGAACCGAGCAGCCGTCCGTCCCCGGGGCGCAACGCGGACGGACGGGGGACGCATGAGCCAGATGGTGGACGAGGGCGTCGCCGCCGAGGCGGCCGTCGGTCTCGGCGTCCCGGTCGATGAGGATCGGGACGGTGCCGGGGTCGTGCGGTTCTTCCTGCGCCGTCCCGGGCTGGTGCTCTCAGTCGTCGTGGTCGTGCTGGTCGTTCTCGCGGCTTTCTGGCCGGACCTGTTCACCTCCAGGGACCCGCTGACGGGCGTTCCGGCGCGGCGGTTCCAGGCGCCGGGCGGCGCGCACTGGTTCGGCACCGACGAGCTCGGCCGCGACGTGTTCTCGCGGATCGTGCACGGCGCGGCCCTGTCGATGAAGGCGACGCTGATCGCCGTCGCCGTGGCGATCGTCGTCGGCGGCCTGCTCGGGCTCGCGGCCGGTTTCGTGGGCCGCTGGGTGGACGACGTGCTGATGCGAGCGGTGGACGTCCTGCTCTCGATTCCCGCGCTGTTCCTGTCGCTCGCGCTGGTCACGGCGCTCGGCTACGGGACGATGAAGGTCGCCATAGCCGTCGGGATAGCGAGCGTCGCGACGTTCGCGCGGGTGATGCGCGCCGAGGTGCTGCGCGTGCGGCAGGCGACATATGTCGAGGCGTCGCGCTCCTGCGGCACGCGCTGGTATGGAGTGCTCGGGCGCCACGTGCTGCCGAACGCGGTCGGCCCGGTTTTGGTACTCGCCACGCTCGACTTCGGCACGTCGATCCTCGCGGTGTCCGCGCTGAGCTTCCTCGGCTACGGCGCGCCTCCGCCGGCGCCGGAGTGGGGGACGGTGATCGCCGCCGGCCGCAACTATCTGGCCAACGCCTGGTGGCTGACCGCGCTGCCGGGATTCGTCATCGCGGCGACCGTGCTCGCCACCAACCGGATCGCGCGGGCACTGGACGGGGAGTGGGCGCGCCGATGAGCGACAGCCTTCTGAGCATCAGCGGCCTGGCCGTCTCCTACCGCACCAGGACGGGCCGTGTTCCGGCCGTGCGCGGTGTGGATCTGGACGTGCGTCCGGGCGAGATCGTCGCGCTGGTCGGCGAGTCCGGTTCGGGCAAGAGCACGCTCGCGCACGCGGTGATCCGGCTGCTCGCCGCCAACGCCTCGATCGACGCGGGCCGGGTGGAGTTCGACGGCGCGGACCTGACCGGGTTGTCCGAGAAGGAGCTGCGCACGGTGCGCGGCGCGCGGATCGGGCTCGTCCCCCAGGACCCCGGTGTCTCGCTGAATCCAGTGAAGCGGGTCGGCGAGCAGGTGGCCGAGGTGCTGCGGCTACACGATCTGGCCACGCGCAGGTCCGCGCCAGCCGACGCGATCGAGGTGCTGGAACGCGCCGGGCTTCCCGAGCCCGCGCTGCGTGCGCGTCAGTATCCGCACGAGTTGTCCGGCGGGATGCGGCAGCGGGTGCTCATCGCGATCGCCATCGCCGCTCGGCCGAAGCTGATCGTCGCCGACGAGCCCACCAGCGCGCTGGACGTCACGGTGCAACGCCGGATTCTCGACCACTTGCAGCATCTGACCGAGGAACTGGGCAGCGCGGTCCTGCTCGTCACGCACGACCTCGGCGTGGCCGCGGACCGGGCGCAACGGATCGCGGTGATGTCGCGGGGCCGGATCGTGGAGTCCGGACCGGCCGGGAAGGTCCTCGACGCGCCGTCCGACGCCTACACCCGTCACCTGCTCGCGAGCGCGCCGAGCCTGTCCGTCGCGCAACCTCGCACGGACCTCGCCGCACCGTCGCCGGCCGAGACGCCGCTGGTGACCGTCGAGAACCTGGTCAAGGAATTCCGGCTTCCGCAGGGGACGGGCGAGAGGCGGACCGTGCGCGCGGTGGACGGCATCGACCTGACCGTCCGCCGCGGCGAGACGCTCGCGCTGGTCGGCGAGTCGGGGTCGGGAAAATCGACCACAGCCCGCCTGGTCCTGCGGCTCGCGCAGCCGACCTCGGGCCGCATCGTCTTCGACGGCGAGGACGTGACGGCGGCGCGCGGCGGCCGATTGCGCGGCCTGCGGCGACGGGCGCAACTCGTCTACCAGAACCCTTACGCCTCGCTCGACCCCAGATTCTCGATCGGCGACGTGATCAGTGAGCCGCTGCGCGCTTTCCGCGTCGGTGACCGCGCGTCCCGCACGGCTCGCGCCCGGCACCTGCTGGAACGCGTCGCCCTTCCCGCTTCGATCCTTGACCGCAGGCCCGCCGAACTGTCGGGCGGTCAGCGGCAGCGAGTCGCGATCGCCCGTGCGCTCGCGCTCTCCCCCGATCTCGTGGTCTGCGACGAGCCCGTCTCCGCGCTGGACGTCTCGGTGCAGGCCCAGGTCCTCGAGCTGCTCGCGGAGCTGCAGGCCGACACCGGCGTCGCGTATCTGCTGATCTCGCACGACCTGGCCGTGGTCCGGCAGATCGCGCACCGGGTCGCCGTGATGCGGACCGGGCGGATCGTGGAGACGGGCGCGACCGACGAGCTGTTCGACCATCCGGAGCATCCGTACACCCGGGACCTGCTCGCCGCCATCCCCGGCGGCGGCGTTCACTCACAGCACTACGAGGAGCGGACATGACGATCGAGGCGACTGAGAACACCTTCATCCGGGAATGGCGAGCCTGGCGGCAGGCGCACCACGACCGGCTCGCCGACCCCCACGGCTTTCTCGCGATCACCGGGCTGCGCTGGCTGAGCGACGAACCGCAGCGCTTTCCCGACGCGCCGGGCACTTGGTCCACCGGGCCGGACGGCGTCGTGGTGGTCCTGGACGACGGCGACGAGCTGGTCGTCGACGGGACGACCGTGCGCGGCGAGCACCGGTTCGGTGTGCTGGCCGAGCGCAGCAGCGTCTTCGCCCTGTGGAAGGACGCGGCGATCGAGGTCGCGAAGCGGGGCGGGAACGACATCGTCCGGCCACGGCACCCCGAGCATCCCCTGCGACTGCAATTCCGAGGCACGCCCGACTACGAGCCAGACCCGCGCTGGGTGGTGACGGGACGCTACGTCGCGTTCGACGAGCCCGTGCCGACCACGGTCGGTGCGTCCGTGGAGGGACTTGAGCACGTCTACGACGCCCCTGGACGGGTCGAGTTCGAGCTGGACGGCGCCGCTTTGAGTCTGACCGCGTTCCCCGGCAAGGACGCGGGAGACCTGCTCATCCTGTTCACCGACGAGACGTCGGGGGTCACCACGTACGCGGCCAACCGGGTGCTGAACGTCGGTGCGCCGGACGCCGACGGGACCGTGGCCCTGGACTTCAACAGGGCCGCGAACCTTCCGTGCGCCTACACCGACTTCGCGACCTGCCCGCTGCCGCCCGCCGGGAACCGGCTGCCCGTCGCGGTCGAGGCGGGCCAGGAGATCCCCTACGAGCGCGCCTGACGATGGCCGTCGAATCACTGGCGTTCCTCACGCCGGGAAACTACCCCGACGACGACCCGCGCTCGGGCCTGGAGGACACGCTGCGGCTCTTCGAGTTCGGCGAGCGCCTCGGGTACGACGGCGCGTGGATCCGGCAGCGGCACCTCGAACACGGCGTGTCGTCGGCGGCCGTGTTCCTGGCCGCCGCGAGCCAGCGCACCGAACGTATCCAGCTCGGGACCGCGGTCATCCCGATCGGCTACGAGAACCCGTTCCGGCTGGCCGAGGACCTGGCCACTCTCGACGTCCTCTCGCACGGCAGGCTTCAGCCCGGCTTCAGCACCGGGATGCCCCACGCCGACCTGCTCGGCGACCTGGTCCACGACGGGGACTGGCGCGGTTACGACCTGTCCTACGGCCGGATCGCCCGGCTGCTGGAGCACCTGCGCGGCGACTACCTCGGCGATGAGGGCACGCGCATCCACTCGCCGGGGAACGTGCAGCGGCCCCGGCTGCAACCGCACAGCCCGGGGCTGTTGAACCGGGTCTGGTACGGCGGCGCCAGCCTGCGCTCGGCGCGCTGGGCGAGTGAGCACGGGCTGAATCTCCTGACCGGCAACATCGTCCACGGTGACGACGTCGGCGACGACTTCCAGACGGTGCAACTCGCGCTGATCGAGGAGTACCGGCGATTGAGGCCGTCCGGGCGGGTCGCGCTCGGACGGGTCGTCGTCCCGTTCGACGGCGCGGACACCGCCGCCCGCGAGCGTTACCGCGCCTACGCGGCCGACCGCCACGAACGCACCCTCAAGCCCCACGGCGAGCGGCACACCCTCTTCGCCCCCGACCTGGTCGGGACGTCGGAGGAGATCGTGGAACGGCTGCTCGCCGACCGCGCGGTCGCCGCCGTGTCGGAGCTGCGGCTCGAACTTCCCTACGAGTTCGACCGGCGCGACTACGAGCAGATTCTCCACGACGTCCGGCATGCGGTCGCCCCTCGGCTCGGCTGGCGCGTCCCGGCGGGTGCTCCGGCGTGACCGGACCGAAAGGATCACGATGAGCGGTTCCCGACTGTTCCTGGCCGTCGACCTGGACGGCGACGGCGCGCACCCGGCGGCATGGCGGCACTCCGGCCGTCGGCCCGGCTCCGTGTTCACCCCCCAGGCGCTGCGGGCGTCCGTCGCGGCCGCCGAGGCCGCCGGTTTCACGCTGGTCACGTTCGCCGACGCCCCCGTCCCGCCGGGCGACGGGCCGGCTCCGGCCGGTCGGCTTGAGGCCGGTACCCGGGCGGCGTTCGTGTCGACGACGACCGATCGGATCGGCCTCGCCCCGACGCTGCACGTGACGACCACCGAGCCGTTCCACCTCGCCACGCAGCTTGCGAGCCTGGACCACGCCAGCAACGGGAGAGCCGGCTGGATCGTGGGCGCGGCCGGCGACGAAGCGTCCCTCGCCACGATCGGCGCGCCCGCGCCGGACGCCGCCGCGTTGCGCCGCGAGGTGCTCGACGTCATCGACGCCGCGCGGCTGCTCTGGGACTCCTGGGAGGACGACGCCGTCATCAAGGAATCCCGGACCGGCCGCTATCTCGACGCGGGCCGGGTCCACCACATCGACTTCAAGGGCGCGACCTTCACGGTCAAGGGACCGCTGATCACTCCCCGGCCTCCGCAAGGACAGGTCGTAGTGCTCGCCCCGGCTGCGCTCGACGTCGACGATCGCGCCGACATCGTCCTGGTGGACGGCCCGGACGCCGGGGACCGCCGGGCTCTCGCGTTCGCCGAAGTGGAGATCGTGCTGGGCGCGACCACCGCGCAGGCGGCGGAGCGGGCGGCCCGGCTCGACGCCGACGCGGCGTGGCCCCATTCGCGGCGGATCCGCCACGTTGGCACATCCGACGGGCTCGTCGAACTGCTGCGGTCGCTCGCGGTGACGTTCGACGGGGTGCGGCTCCACCCAGCCGCCCTCACGGCCGACTTCGAACTCCTGATCAGCGACGTCCTCCCGGTCCTCGTCGACGAGGGGCTGTTCCGTCCTCCGGCTTCCGGCGCCACGTTGCGCGACAGTCTCGGCCTGCCGCGCCCCGCCAACCGGTTCGCCGCCGCATCGTGAGGTGATTCCCGACATGACGAGCACGACCCCCGACACCGGCGCCCCGTACGATCCGCACGCCCAGGTCCACCTCGGCGTCTTCCAAGTCGGCGTCGGATCCCTCATCTGGGACGATCCGGCCGCCGCACCGCACGTCGCGATCGAGACCTTCGTCCAGGTCGTCAAGCTCCTGGAACGCGGGCTCTTCGACGCCTTCTTCCTCGGTGAGGGCCTGCGCGTCCGCGAGAACCGCGGTCGAGTCTACGAGCTCGACGTCGCCGGGCGACCCGACGCGATCACGCAGTTGACGGCCCTGGCCGCCGTGACCGAGAAGATCGGCCTAGTCGCGACTCAGAACACCACCTACAACTTCCCCGCCGACCTCGCGCGCCGCCTCGCCAGCCTCGATCTCCTGTCCGGAGGCCGGGCCGGTTGGAACATCGTCACCACCGACAACGCCTGGACGGGCGCGAACTTCCGACACGGCGGCTGGCTGGACCACGAACGGCGTTATGAGCGGGCCGGTCAGTTCGTCGCGGCGGCCAAGGAGCTGTGGTCGTCGTGGGAACCGGATGCCGTCGCCGACTTCGGCGACGCCAAGAGCTGGGCGCGGCCCGGTGCGATCCATCCCGTCGAACGGCACTCGGACCTCGTGGACTTCCGTGCAACCGCCACCGTCCCCGGAAGCAGGCAGGGACGACCGGTCTTGTTCCAGGCCGGTGACTCCGACGGCGGTCGCGAGCTGGCCGCCGCGCACGCCGACGTCGTGTTCTCAGCGAACACCGAGTTCGGCAAGGCCGTCGCGTATGCCGCCGATATTCGCGCCCGGCTGGCCCGGCACGGCCGCTCTCCAGACTCGTTGCGCATCCTGCCCGGCGCCTCGGTCGTTCTCGGCGACACCACGCAGGAGGCGGAGGAGAAAGCGCGCTGGATCTACCACCAGCAGGTGTCCCCCGCTCGCGCGATCGCCTACTTCGAGCAGTATTGGGGCACGGATCTGTCCGCCTACGATCCGCACGGCCCGCTCCCCGACATCCCTCCGAGCGAGGACGAACTCGACCCCTCGCGCGGCACGCTCCCGATCGAGCGGCGCAAGGGAAAGCTGGCGCTCATCGCGCAATGGCGGGAGAAGGCCGAGCGAGAAAACCTTTCGATCGTCGACCTCGCACGAGAGGTCACCACGCGGCACGCCCCGTTCGTCGGCACGCCATCCCAGGTCGCCGACCAGTGGGCCGAGTACGTCCGGACCCGGGCCGTGGACGGATTCAACATCCTCCCCGACCGGATCCCGACGTCCCTGGAGGACATCGTCGACCGGCTCGTCCCCGAGCTCCAGGAACGTGGCCTCTACCGCACCGCCTATGAGGGCGACACGCTCCGTGAACACCTCGCCCTGCCGCCGCTCGCGTCCGAGGGAGCTCAGCCGTGACGGTTCGGCACCTGAACTACCAGGTACACCGCGCCGACCCCCGGTTCGGTGTCGAAATCTCCGGACCCGACCTGACCCGTCCCGTGGACGACGCGGCAGCGGACGCGCTGCACCACGACTTCATCGGCCACCGGGCCCTCGTCCGCGACCAGCATCTCAACCCTCACCAGCACGTCACGGCCATGCGCATCATCGGCGACCCGTTCGACCACCTGACCGCTAGACCGGCCGCGACCCGAGTGTTGCTGCCCTTCCTGCTCGACTGCGCCTCGTCGCCGGACTACTCGATCCGCTTCGGCTGGCGGCGGGGCGACTTCGTGCCGTGGGACGACCAGGCGACTTGGCACTATGCGATCGGCGACTATGCGAACGAGCCTCGCCGCCACCGCATGGTGATCGCGACCCGGAAGAGCTTTGCGAGGTGTGCATGAGCCGGCCTCATCCGCTCGACCGCCCGGCCTACGCTTCGCTGACCGGGCCGCATGCCCACTTCGCCGAGTGGCGCGGCAACGTGGTGCGCTACCCGGCCGACGTCTCGCCGTTCCTGGTCGTTCCCGAGCATCCGGACGCGACCGACTGGGCGGACGTCGCGGCGCTCGCCGGTCCGGGCGTTGTCGTCCCTCTCGTGGACGTCCTGTCGGCGCCGCCCGACAACTGGGAGGTGGTGATGAGCCTGGCCGGGGTCCAGCTCGTCGACAACGGCGTGACCGGCTCGATCGATGCCGAGGCGGTCCGGCTCACCGCCGCCGACGTCCCGGAGATGATGGCGCTCGTCGAGCGCACCAAGCCCGGTCCTTTCCTGAGCCGCACAATCGAGCTCGGGACTTACCTCGGCATCCGGCGTGAAGGACGGCTCGTCGCGATGGCGGGCGAGCGGCTGCATCCACCGGGGTGGACGGAGATCAGCGCGGTGTGCACCGATGCGACGTATCGGGGCCAGGGGCTCGCCACCCGGCTCGTCCGGACGCTCGTCGCGGGGATCCGTGCGCGGGGAGAAGCACCGTTCATGCACGCCGCCGCGCACAACACGACGGCGATCCGCCTGTACGAGTCGCTCGGCTTCCGGGTGCGGCGTACGGCCACTTTCGCTGCGGCCCGCGTCCCAGGAAAGGTGACCGCGGCCTGACGGGACTCCCTGGGACGGCTTTCACGGCGCGGGGCCGTCCCAGGGCTCCGCGACAGGCATGAAAGGTTCAACGTCGTCAGTTCCGCCGTCCCGGCGGCGTGAGGACGTTCGTTCGGCCGCGTCGCGCACGCCTACGCGCCAAGGTGAGCGGCACGGCGCGCCCCCGCAACCCTGCCATTCTCCCGTGTTCCGATCAGCGATCTCGGCTGAGATCAGCCTTTGCGAGGCGTGATCGTGTAGCTGAAAGAGATCAGGAAGTCGATGACGAGAATGATCCCCCACGGACCCATCACCGCCCACGCGTTCACCATCCTCGCCACGTCCCCGACGAGGAGAGTGAGGAGTCCGAGCACATCCGCTGCTACGGCATAAGCCAGCAGGTGCCGCAGCCACTGACGGCGTTCACGGGCCGCATGCGCCCGCCCGGCCTTCGGCTGACCGCCGGGCGCGGGTCCACCGGCGAAGCGATGAGCGAAGCGCTGGTCGGCCCACTGGATCATCTGGTGCCCGAACGCGATCGAGACTCCGAGATAGATCGCGGCGAGACCGTGCGCCGGGGACCCTTCGGCGCCTGTCCGCAGGTCGACGACCGATGCCGCCAGCAGAACGGCATCGGCGAGCGGCACGCACAGGAGCAGACCGGCGCCGAGCCGACGGGCGCGAAGCAGGTACCGCGCCGTGAGGCCGAGACCGAGCAGCAGCCAGAAGGCGACCTCACACGCCACGATCAGAACGACCACCATCGCCCCTTTCCAGCACGACCGTGTCAAATAATTTAGCACAGTCGTGTGATAATGATGCGGTGCCGAAGATCGTGGACCATCAGGAACGCCGCGCGGAGCTGGCCGAAGCCGTCTGGCGCGTGATCGACAGGGACGGGGTGGACGGCGTCTCCATCCGCTCGGTCGCCGCCGAGGCAGGCTGGTCGCCGGGCGCGCTGCGGCACTACTTCGCCACCCGCGCCGAACTGCTCGCGTTCGCCTGCGAGGAGGTGATCGCACGCGTCACGGCACGGGTCTCGGCACCTCGGCAGGACCCGGACGTGCGGCGGGCCGTCCGCGAGATCCTGCTGGAGACCATGCCGGTCGACGCCCAACGCACCACCGAGGCGTCCGTCGCCTTCTCGTTCCTCGCACTCGGGTTGAGCGACCCTCATCTCGCGGAGGTCCAGCGCGTCCACTTCGACGCGATGCACGAACTCTGCCAGCGGCTCGTAGAGCTTCTCGATACCGCGCGTCTGCTCGCGCCGGACGCCGGGCCAGCCGAGACACTCGCCCGACGCCTGCACGCCCTGGTGGACGGTCTCTCGATCCAGCGACTTGCTCGCCACCTGACCGCGCACGAGATGACAGCACAACTCGACGCATACCTCAGTGAACTCATGCGCATGCCCCGCACAAACCCGACGTAGACCAATCCGGTTCGCTTGCCGCCCATCTCGTTTGGGCCGCTCACTGCTACGCGTCTAGTGAACACCCCGTTCAACGACCGACCTTCTGAGGGAATATGACTGGCATGAAGGTGTTGGTCCTAGGCGGTACCCATTTCGTGGGGCGAGCGATCGTCGAAACAGCGCTCGCCAGAGGCCACGACGTCACCACGCTCAACCGGGGGCGCGACCACGCGATCACGCCCAAGAGCGTCACCCGACTCATCGCGGACCGGACCGATCGAGACGCGTTGCACGCTGCGGTCACGGACGGGACGTGGGATGTCGTTCTCGATACATGGAGCGGGGCTCCCCGCGTCGTTCAGGATTCGGCACGGTTGCTCGCCGATCGCGTCGACATTTATGGATACGTTTCCAGTATCTCGGTCTACCGATGGCCGATTCCGAGCGGCTCCGACGAGGACACCGCGGTCGTCGACGGCGATCCGGATAACGACAACCAGGACGATTATGCGGCCGCCAAACGAAGCGGTGAGCTCGCAGTGGACTCCACTTTCGGAAAACGTTCTCTAGTCGCACGTGCGGGACTAATCCTCGGCCCGTATGAGAATATCGGACGTCTCCCATGGTGGCTGCGGCGAATCCAACGGGGTGGGGCCGTAGTCGCTCCCGGTGAGCCGGGCCAGCACGTCCAATACATCGACGTGCGCGACCTCGCCGAATGGATGCTCGCCGCCGCTGAACGCCGGGTCGGCGGGACCTTCAACGTCGCCGGCCCCGCTGACCGCACGACGATGGACGAGATCCTGCGAACCGCCATCGACGTCACGGGCTCCAACGCCCGGTTGGTCTGGGCAGCGGCCGACGTCATCGAGCAAGCGGGCTTGAGCCCGTGGATCGAACTCCCCTTGTGGCTTCCACCCGACCCCGAGTACGACGGCATGCGGACCGTCGACTCATCTGCCGCTTCCCGGGCCGGGCTGACCTGCCGTCCCGTCTCCGAAACGGTTCGCGACACCTGGAACTGGCTGGTGAACGAGGGCGGCCCGCGCCTACGCCCTGACCGTCCAGTCCCTGGACTCGATCGCGCCGACGAGGAGCGACTGCTCCTCAGGCTCGCCGAGCAGGAGAGACCAACACCATCATGACCGTCGGAGGCAGGGCCTCGACGAAACGGCGCATGCCTCACCGCTAGGTCCTGCTCCGTTCGCTACGCGGCTCAGCGATAGTGAGCGTTCAATGTCAACCGGACACCCAGTCCAGGATCTTCCGGTTGACCTCGCCAGGACGATCGAGGTGCGGGAAATGGCCCGCGCCCGCGATGAGATCGGCATGCGAGCCCGGCGGCAGCGCAGCCATGACCCGGTTCAGATCTCCGGCCGGAGCGATGATGTCCGCGCCGAGTGCGCCGTCCTCGGTGCCATGCAGGTACAGGACGGGGCGTTCACCTGTCGCCGCGACGGCTTCCTGTTCGCGCGCGTAGCGCTCGGAGTGGAGCGATGGGTCGAAAAGCGCCCGGTAATACTCGATTGCCGCCGCTGCGTTCTCCGGCGCAGCCAAAGATTCCGCAGCGTAACTGACATCCGCTGCTATATCGGCACCGTCGGGTGACCAGTCTCGCCACAGTCCCTCGATGAACAGCCGGTCCAGCACCAGTTCGGCCAGAGGGGTCTGGAACAAGAAGAGGTAGAACCAGCGCTTGAGCTGGTCATAGCGCTGGAATGCGTCGCCGGTCGCCGCGAGCGGCGGGCCGGCCAGCGTCACGACTCTGCGCCAGCGTTCCGGAGCGATCGCCGAGGCCCCGTAGGCCGCCGCCGTACCCCAGTCGTGACCGATGAGGACCGCGTCCCGGTCTCCACCGAGGCCCTCGTGCAACGCGACGGCGTCAGCGACGAGCGCTCCGCTCTGGTAGACGCCGTCCGCGGGGACGGACGTCGGTGCGTATCCCCGCGCGAACGGCGCGACGGCACGGTACCCGGCCGCGGCGAGCGCAGGCAGGAGATGCCGCCAGGTGTACGCAGAGTCGGGGAACCCGTGCAGGCACAGCGCCAGCGGACCGCCGTCCGAGCCGGCTTCCAGGTAGCCGAACTTCAACCCGTTCGCCTCGATCGAACCTTTCGCAATTTTGCACTCCATACATTCACCACACTTTCGACTACATCGAATATGTGCGACATTCCAGGCATGGATGTTCGCCCACCTTCGATTGCGCTGGTCAACGCGAGGTAGTCATACAGTAACCGTGCATCTATGTGTTGGCGACGATACGGTTTGACGCGAGCGTGGCGGACCAACTGCGGAGGGAAATACATGGGCTTGCGTCGCCGGGAGACCGCTGCTGCTCATATCCGAACGCAACGACCAAAATCCACCGCCGGCCACCCATCTCGCTTTTCTCTCACGACTGGCCGGATGCAAATGAGCCGGACTAATTCGGACACGAGTCCGGCTTTGAGCATGCGGCGCCGCTGGGCCGCGACCGTGGTGGTATGTCTCGGGCTGTTCCTGATCGGGATCGACTTCACGGTCCTCAACGTCGCGATTCCCGATCTGCAGCGCGACCTTCGGCTGTCCACGACGGACGTCCAGTGGATCATCGACGGCTACGCCGTCGCCATGAGCGGAAGCGTTCTCGCCGCCGGCGCGGTGGCCGACCGGATCGGACGGCGACGGGCGTTCGTGCTCGGGATGCTGCTGTGCGTCGTCACCTCGGTGGCCGGAGGCCTGGCCGACACGTCGGCGCAGGTCATCGCGGCCCGCGCCGGAATGGGCCTCGGTTCGGCGCTGGTCATGCCCGCGACCTTGTCGATCGTGACCCGGTTGTTCCCCGAACCGGCCCTGCGTCGCCGGGCGATCGCCGTGTGGTCCGCGGTGGCGGGCATCGGCGGCCTGCTCGGACCGGTCATCGGCGGCTGGCTCGTGGACCGGTGGTCCTGGCACGCCGGTTTCTGGGTCAACGTTCCGATCGCCGTCACCGCCGTCTTCCTGGCGTGGTGGCTCGTCCCCGAGTCCCGAGCGCCCGGCAGGATGTCGCTGGACCTTCTCGGCGCAGCACTGTCCGCTCTAGGGCTGACCGCATTGGTATGGGCGGTCGTCGAGGGCCCTGACCGCGGCTGGGCGAGCACGGCGATCGTCTTGGCGTTCGGATCGGCGGCGCTGCTGCTGGTCCTCTTCGCGATATGGCAGGTGCGTCACCGGTCTCCGATGCTGCCACTGTCCCTGCTGCGCGTCCCGCGCATCGGGACGGGCCTGGCCGCGCTCGCGTTGATGTCCTTCATAGCCTTCGGGTCGTTCTTCATCCTGGTCGTCTACCTGCAGGGCGTCCTCGGATACAGCCCGTGGGAAGCAGGCGTCCGCACCTTGCCCATGTCGGTCGCGATGATCGCCGGTTCGGCCGCCACGCTGCCTCTGATGAGCCGGGTGGGCGGCAACGCCATGACCCTGCTCGGCTTCGCGTGCGTCACCGGCTCGTTCGCCTTGCTGGCCACCACCACGGCGGATTCCGGCTACGACCGTCTCGTGGTGTTCCAGCTCGTCCTCGGCGTGGGCTGCGGGCTGTCCCTGTCCGCGCTCACCGGGACCGTGATGGACGCGTTCCCTGCCGCGTCCGCGGGACTCGGGTCGGCGCTCAACGACGTCGCCCGCCAGGTCGGCATGGGTCTTGGTGTCGCGGTGCAGGGCTCGATCCTCGCAGCCGTGTCCTCCCATCGCCTCCACCAGCTTCTCGGACGGAACGACGGGTCGGAGGACGTCAACGCGATCCTCGCAGCGTCCGCCCATCGTCACGGCGGGCCGTCCGCCACGACTGTGACCGCGGCCAAGGACGCGTTCGTGACGGGGATGGCCCGCTCGTCCGTCGTCGACGCCGTCGTCCTCGGCGCCGTGGTCGTCGTGGCCGCGGCCTGCCTGATCCGCGGCCGGGCCGTCCGGCGCGCAGAAACCCCCCGATCCCGCATGATCCCAAGGAGTCGTTCCGTGCTGCGCAGACAGTTTCCCTTTCAGTTCCGCACCTCCGCCGAAGCCAGGCCCGGGAACCGTCAGGTCGTGGTGCGCCTCCCCATGCCCGGAGCATGGTCGTTGGCGCTGATCCCGCTGCTCACGGCGTCGTGTGTGTTGTGGTGGCGACGCTCCACCCGAGAGAACGAGCGTGGTCACGTCGGGCTGGCGGAGATCACTCTGGCGGGCCGCCAGCTCGTCCAGGAGATGCTGCACGCCGGAAGGTCCTCGGCGATCGGGCGACGCGGACGGCGGCTCGTGCACGACTTCCTGATCGGACGCGACCGGCGAGCATGACCTCACCGAAGGAGTAAGGCCTGCCCACCCTGCCGGATAGCACCTTGTCCTCGACAAACACGGTGAGTAGTCAAGCATGTGTAATGTGCGACGTACCGGCGGCGGCGCCCCCACCCTTGAGGAGTCCAGCGAATGATCACGGCACGGTCGGGCCCGATTCCCCTCGCGCCCGGCGGCGTTCCCCTGCTCGGGCACACGCTCCCTCTGCTGCGCGGCACGCTCGACTTCCTCAGTCGGCTTCCGGCCTACGGCGGTGTCGTCGGCGTGCGCGTCGGGCCGCTGCGGACGATCGTCGTCTGCGATCCCGAATTGACCCGTGAGTTCCTCCGGGACGACCACATCTTCGACAAGGGCGGGCGGTTTTTCGAACTAGCCCGGGAACTCGCCGGACACAACCTGGCGACGTGCGCACACGACCGGCACCGTCGCCAGCGCAGGCTGATCCAGCCGGCGTTCTCCCGTGATCGCTTCGACGGTTACGGACAGATCATGGCAGCCCGTTCCAGCTCCGCCGCGAGCGCGTGGCACGACGGTCAGATCCTGGACGTGCTTCCGGAGATGCAGAAGATCACCCTCAGTACGCTCGTCGAGACGATGTTCTGCGACGAGCTGCCCGGCCACGTCGTCAGCCAGGCCGTCGAAGACCTCAGCGCCATCTTCGGCGGCTCTTACCTGCGGGCCAGCGTGCCGCCTTGGCTCGCCTGGGTGCCGGGGTTCGGCAAACGCCGGATGGTCGAGGCCGCCGCCCGCCTCCGTAAGAACCTCGCCGTCATCATCGCCGAGCGTCGTGCGGACGGCACCGACCACGGCGATCTGCTGTCCGCTCTCCTCCCCGGCCGTGCCCCTGACGGCCGGGAAGTCTGCACCTTCGAGAACGGCTTCACCGGCAGCGAGGTCAGCGACCAGGTGATGGCGTTCTTCGGTGCCGGCACCGATACCACCGCTGCCGCTCTCGCGTGGACACTGCACCTGGTGGCGTGCCACAGCGAGGTCCAGCAGCGTGTTCAGGCGGAGGTCGACGCGGTCCTTGCCGGCCTCCCGCCCAGCCTCGACGACCTTCCCGCACTGCGCTTCACCGGCTGGGTCGTCACCGAGGCCATGCGGCTCTTCCCGCCCGCCTGGATTCTGACCCGCGTCATCCCCGCGGACGCGGATCTCGGCCCGTACCGGCTTCCCGCCGGGTCCACCGTCGTATGCAGTCCCTACCTCATTCACCGCCGCGCCGATCTGTACCCGGCGCCCGAGCAGTTCGACCCGGACCGATGGGACGCGTCCAAACCACAACCCCCGCGGTACGCCTACATCCCGTTCGGCGCGGGCGCCCGCAAGTGCATCGGCGACCAGTTCGCCTACAAGGAGGCCGTTCTAGCGCTGGCCGCGATCAGCTCGCGCTGGCACCTCAGCCATGGGCCCGGCCGAGGCCCGAAGGCCTACGCGGGCGTCACTCTCCGGCCCCAGGGGTTGCGCTTGCGGATGACGTCCCGCACGAAATGATCACGCACTCGACCGCTCCGCCGGGTGCCCGCGCCGAAAGTCTTCGGCATCCCCCCATCGAACACCGCCCGGAAAGGCTGTGACCGAACGTGACCGAGACCCAGCTTCCGACCCCGTCCATGGTCGGCTCGATGTACGACCGGTTCAACGACCTGTTCACCCAGCATCTCGGGGACAACCTCCATCTGGGCTACTGGGACGACGACACCGACGACACCCCGATCTCCAAAGCGACGGACCGCATCACCGACATGGTCGCGGCCCGGCTCTCCCCGCGTCCGGGAGCAGAGATCCTGGATGTCGGGTGCGGCAACGGGCGTCCGTCCGTCCGCATCGCGACCGAGTACAGCGTCCATGTCACGGGCATCACGGTCAGTCCGCACCAGTTGCGGGTCGCGCACGCGCGCCCGGAAGCCGGACCGGGCCTGGGGCACGCCGCCTTCCAGCTCGCCGACGCCATGTCCCTGCCCTTCCCGGACGCGCGTTTCGACGGCGCCTACGCCATCGAGTCGCTGCTGCACATGTCGGACCGCGCTCGCGCCATCTCCGAGATCGCCCGGACGTTGCGTCCGGGCGCGCCGCTCGTCGCTCTCGACTTCTACCAGGACGGCGACCTGCCCGCTGAGGACGCCGACATCATGGACCGCCTTCACCAGGCGTTCCAGCTCCCGCCGCTGGCCCGCGTCGGGGAGTACGAGACGTCCATGGCCGAGGCCCGGTTGGACGTCGTCGACTTCGAGGACATCACCGGCCACGTCCGCCGCAGCCATCGCCTGCTCGCCGACGCGATGCGGCGCATCGCCACGGACGCCGACTTCGACACGGAGACTCGTGATCGCATCGTCGCCTATGCCGAGCTGAACGAGAACATCGGCATTCATCCGCAGGTCCACTACACGCTCATCACAGCGCGGCGGCGCTGACGCCTGCATTCGTTCCTACGACCCGTCCAGCACAGCGAAGGCATCCGATGACAACCGTGGACCAGCTAAACGAGCGCGACGTCGATCTCATCGACCCGTGGTTCCGTCACCGTCAGCCGGACCAGTGGTACGCGCTTCTCGCGCATCTGCGCACCCTCGACCGGCCGGCGTACTTCCGGGAAAAGCCGTTTCCTTTCCTGCCGCACGGTGACGGCTACTACGCGCTCGTGACGCATGCCGACGTGAGCGAGGCGACCCGCGACGCCCGCGCTTTCCGCAACGCACCGACGGCCACCGTGCCCGAGACTCCCCGCTGGCTGGCCCGCTACAGCGGGGACATGATCCTCGATACGGACAATCCGCAGCACGCGCGGTTGCGCCGGATCGTGTCCCGTGCCTTCACGCCGCGGACGCTGTCCCGGATCGACGAGCAGATCCAGCGGGCGGCCGGGGAGATCGTGCGCGGCTTCGCCAAGTCCGGCGGGGGCGACCTCGCGTCGCGGGTCGCCGCGCCCATGCCCGCGCGGATCATCTGCGAGATGATGGGCGTCCCGCGCTATCTCATGTCCGAAGTCTTGGAGCTCAGCCTGTCCCTCGCGGGCGGCTACGACCCCGGGTACGGCGGATTTCCGGAGAGCCGCAGCCCTGTGCGGAGCCTCGCCACCGGGCTCCGGCTGTTCTACGGGAGCCGCCGGCTCAGCCGGATCGGCATGTCCGTCGCTCGGGAACGGTCTCGGCGGCCGACGGGCGACATCGCGTCCCGGCTCGTCACCGCCAATCCGGACGGCGAGAATCTCACGCCGCGGGAGCTGAGCTCGTTCGTCAACACGTTGCTGGTTGCGGGCAGCGAAACGACGCACAACGCCATCACTCACGGCGTGAAGCTGCTGACGGATCACCCCGAGCAGCGCGAACTCTTGCTCAGCGATCTCAACCGCTACCTCGATGGCGCGATCGAGGAGATCCTTCGTCTGAGCAGCCCGATCCTCACTTTCCGAAGGACCGTCGCCGAGGAACGCGAGCTCGGCGGGCGCACGTTCCGGCCCGGCGACCGGGTCATGCTCTTCTATCCGTCGGCGAACCGTGACGAACGGGTCTTCGACCGGCCGGAGGAGTTCGACATCACGCGCGACCCCAATCCCCACCTGGCCTTCGGCGGACCTGGGCCGCACTACTGTCTCGGCGCTCACCTCGCCCGCCGAGAGCTGAGCGCTGTCTTCCGTGAGCTGTTCACCCGGCTGCCCGGACTCCGGGCGGTCGGTGAGCCGGATTATCTCGTGTCGCCGCAGCTCAACGGAATCACCCGTCTCGACTGCGCGTTCTGACCGTCCTTCCGTCACCGCGTCGTCGGGTCCCTTGGACCTACTCGCCTAGCCGCCAAGCCGCTCCGGCGAGTGCGAGAGCATCCTCCCCGGCTCGCCGGAGTTATCCACAGGATTCGCGTCGGGTGGCGGCCGGTCGCGGGCCTCGGTTTCCTTGGAGGTCCGTACACCGACGAAAGGACACCACCCATGAAGGGCGACATGATCCAGGTGCTGGTCGACACAGGCGAGGGGACGCCTCGAGTCTTCGAGATGACGGCGACGCAAGGCGGCCGACGCGTCGAAGTCGCCGTGGACGGCCCCCTGGTCACGGTCAGGGAGGTCAAGCGCACGGGGAAGCCGGTCCGCTCGATGCGGTTCCCCACCGAGCGGATCGTCGCCCTGATCGAGCAGCCGATCGAGAACGCGAAGGGTCAGCAGCCCAACGTTTCGTCTGCGGAGGAGTACCCGGGGGCAGCGGTGGCCCACGCCGACAGCCGACCTGCCCTTCCCGTTCGAAGTCTGTCGGTTCCCGCTTCGGCAGGCGGGAACCGACCGTCCGGTGGGCGGCCGGCCACCGCGTCACCGCGGATTCCTTCGCGTGAAAGGAACGCTGTGGGTCGGTCCAAGAAGGGGAAACGTTGACGTCTTCGGGATCGACCGCAGGGCGGGCTCGGCGCTAGGCCTTCCTGCTCGGCGTAACCCATCGCCATCGGCTGCGTCGTCCGGCGGCATGCCGGGGATCAGGGTCAGCGATAACGATCAGCGGCGACGACCGTATGCCAGGAGGCGAAATAGCCGACGAGATTGCCGACCAATTCACCGTACTCACTGACGTGTCGATCGTGGGACGCCTTCAGCTGGGCGATGATCTCGTGAGCGCGGGCCGTGTCCGCTTCGCACATCGCGGAGATGACCGAGATGCTTTCGTCGAGAGAGCATTGGCGCTCGTGCATGAGGAGTGTCGGAAGCGTGATCGCCGTGTCTCCGGACCTCCGTTCCTTCCGGTGAGAGGCGAGGTCGTTGACGCAGGCGAGCAGCGTGCACGCTGCCGTGTTCAGCTCGCCGACCTCGGGGACGTCGTGGATCTCGGCCGGAAAGCGCGAGTGTTCGAGGGGTTCGAGCAGCGCGACCAGAGACCATGCGGCCACCGTGTGACGTCGGGCGACCAGGTAGTCCTCGACCGAGGGTGGAGACGCGGCGGATTCGGTGTCGACGTGCCAGTTCTGGGCGCCGATGAACGCGGTGAGCGCTTTGACGAGGCGGGTGTGGTGCCGGTTCGGAAGGATCGCCGAGCTGCGCGTGAGGAGGTCTTCCAGGGCGGCGACGAATCCGGTCCGTTCGGCGACTGACCGAGAGGTCGTGGCGTGCAGTGTCTCGTTCAGGTGCAGCGTGAGACGGGCGAGGTCGCTGGTTCGCCTGTCACAGCCATCCACGAGGACGTCTCCGAACGCGGTGATCCAGACCATGACGTCTCCGGCCAGTTCCAGCACGTCCGCCGGAGCTTGCGGGAACAGCATGGCGAACGCGGCGCCGGCGTTGATGCGCTCGACGCGTGCGCGCGTCTCCGGATCCGGTGTCAGGTCGAACCGGTGCAGCCAGTCGAGAGCGTGCCGCTCGACGAGCACGGCCTGGTCGTTCAGTACCCATCCGGCCTGTCCGGCTTCGCCCGGCGGCGGGGTCGACGTCGTGGACGTGTGCATGGTGATCACCTCTTCCTGTCCGGCTGGGCTATGCGGAATCCGTTGCGCAGTCGCCGATCCCTGGCGGGCTGCCGCGGTGCCGACACCTGTGCCGCTCCGGGATTTGCCGCAGGACGGCGGTAGCCGGCCAGCGCCAGAGTTGCGAAGACCTGCGCGTAGGAGCCGTACCGGATCGGCGCGTCCCGCGGGAAGCCCGTCCCCGTGTACGCGGCTTCGTGCCAGGCGCCGGAGGCGTCCTGCTGTCGCAGCAGCCAGTCGATCCCGGCCTTGACGCGATCGCCGCGCTCCCCCGTCGTGATGAGCGCGTGGACCGCCCAGCCGGTTTGCGAGGCCGTCGACCGTCCCCGGCCGTGCCAGACGTCGTAGAAGTAGGAGCGCTGGTCTTCACCCCATCCGCCGTCCTCGTTCTGGCGGGAGTGCAACCATTCGACGGCCTGCCGGACCGCCGGATGCCCGGCGGGGACGTTCGCCGCCGTCAGCGCGCACAGAGCGCCGGTGGTGCCGTAGATGTAGTTGCAGCCCCATTGTCCGTACCAGGAGCCGTCCGGTTCTTGGTTGTCGAGCAGCCAGCGCACGCCGTCTTTCGTCGGGGCGGCGTAGTCCTGACCTGCTGCAGCGAGCGTCTCGATGACGTGGGCCGTCACGTCCGCGGTCGGCGGGTCGACGACGGCCCGTGCGTCATGCCAGGGAAGCCGCAGCACCCGGCGTACTCTCGCGTCGGTGTCGAAGGCGCCCCAGCCGCCATCGCTCCAGGCCATTCCGGCGAGCCACCGGTATCCGCGGTCGGCGGCCTGGAGGGTCTGCTCATTCGACGACGGCCCCGCGTCCAGGGCGCGAAGCACGAGCGCCGTGTCGTCGGTGTCGGGACCGGTGCGGTTGGCGATCTGGAACGACCAGCCGCCGGGTGCGAGGTCCGGACGGTGCCGGGACCAGTCCCCCTGCGCGCTGGTCTGCTGGCCGAGCAGCCACCGGTGTGCGCGGTCCACAGCCGGGTGATCGTTTCCAAAGCCCGCCGCACGCAGGGTCAGCAGAGTGTTCGCGGTGTCCCAGATCGGACCGTGCGAGAACTGCACTCTGCTGAGGCCGTCTCCACGTGGTCGCACGAAGGCGCCGAGGCCGGTGACCGCTCGGCCCACCGCGTCCCGGTCGCCCGGCCCGTCGAGCAGATGCAGGGCGATCGTCGCGTAGACGGTGGCCGAGTGTGTGCCGTTCCAGCAACCGTCGGTCTGCTGACGCTCCAGCAGCCAGCGGCGGGCGCGCAGCAGGGAACGGCGGCGGATCCGGGCGGGGACCGACGCGTGGTAGAGCTCAACCGGCCGGGGCCGGAATCGCGAGCGCGACGGCCGGTCGCAGATTTCGCCGAGGTCGAGTCCGGTGCGCCGGGCCGGGCGCAGCGCCGTGATCACGGCGAGCGGGACGACCAGGTGACGCGCCCAGTCGGCGAAGTCGTCGAGGGCGATCGGCCCTCTCGCGGGGAGCAGCATGATCTCTGGCGGGAGCATTTTGAGGTCGTGCCACGGCCACAAGCCGAACAGCGCGAGCCAGAGCCGCGTGGACGCCCGGCAGGCCCCGGGGCCGCCGAGCTGGTGGATGCGCCGGGCGGCAACGCGCATGTGCGGCGCTTCCGCCTGCTCGCCGCCCACGCGCAACGCCAGATAGGCCATCACGCTCGTCGACGGTTCGTCCGGGCCGCCGACGAAGTTCGGCCAGCCGCCTTCATCGGTCTGCTGCGAGCGGATCCAGTTGCGGATCTCCCGGCTTTCGGGCGGTTCGGGAAGGCCGAGGAAGGTGTGGGCCAGAAGGTGGTGAGCGTCCACGCTGACTTTGTTGTCGAGGCCGCCGTCCCAGTGGCCGTCGTCGGATTGCCGGGACAACAGCACCCCCACGGCGCGATCCAGCGCGCCGGCGACCCGCTCCGCCCGTTCTTCCTCGGTGAAGGATTCCACCTGGTCATGCCTCCGTCCTGCGCGCCGCACGGCGACCGGCTCAGTCGGGACAGCGCGTCCGTGTTTCGGTTTCGGTGGGCACCCGTAGCCGGACGCAGGTCCGGCCACGGCATACGGTGCGCGGCTACCGGTGAGGGCCCGAGCTTGTGATCATGGTCGCCAGGGTGTTGAGCCGTGCGACGGCGGCCGGATCGGTGGCGGACACCTCCAAGTGGAGGCGGGCCTGACGGATGTGGTGGTCGGCCCGTTCGTTGGCCCAGGCGCGTCCGCCGGCCGCTTCCACCAAGTCGGCGGCACGTGCTTGTTCGGCCGGAGTGAGCGGAGTGTCCTTCTGGTAAAGAGCAGCCAGTTCGGCGCGCGCGGCGCCGGTGTTCGCGAGCGCATAGGCGACCGGGAGCGACTTCTTTCCGGACGCCAGGTCGGACGTGGGCTTACCGGTCACCGCGGGGTCGCCCCAAATCCCCTTGATGTCGTCGATGAACTGGAAGGCCAGGCCGAGGTCAAGCCCGAAGGAATGCATTCGGGCGATCTGCTCGACGGTCGCGCCGCCCGCGATGGCGCCGAGCGCGCAGGCCGCAGCGATGAGCGATCCGGTCTTCGCGGTGGCCATCGCCTGCGACTCACTGAGTGTGGTGGCCGGACGGCCCTCCATGAGCAGGTCGGTGTGCTCGCCCTCGATGAGCTGCTGGACGGTGCTGGTGAGGATCATGACGCCCTGACCGGCCAGGGGAAGTGACTCGGCGAGAGTCCGGATCGCGACGAAGAACAACGCGTCGCCGGCCAGGATGGCGTCGGCGACGCCGAACGTCCGCCAGACGGCGGGACGCCCTCGGCGGGTCTGGTCGCCGTCGATGATGTCGTCGTGCAGCAGCGACGCGTTGTGCACGAGTTCCACGGCCACCGCCGCCGGAAGCGCCCGCGCCTGGTCTCCGCCCACCGCCTGGCACGCCAGCAAGGCCAGTGCCGGGCGGACCGCCTTGCCGCTGTCACCGTCGATCGGCGTCCCGTTCCTGTCGTGGGTCCCGAGGTGATAGCCGACGATGCGCCCCAGTTCGGACGGGAACTGGTCGACGACGTGCCGCAACGCGGGGGCGAGGAGCTGCCGCGTCCCGGCCAAGATCTGAACCGCATCCGAGGTGCCGTTGTCACCGAGTTTCGTATCCAGCGCTTCCACAGCCCGCTCCTTCCAGCCCAAGGCCGGACAAAGTCGTCAGTCACTCTTGGTCATGGGTTGCGCACTATAGGTAACAGCGTGAAGGTAGGCTCACGTAAGTAACGGCAGGTGTCAACAGTCAGCCCGGGAAGTTAGGTAGCTCAGACCCCGCAATGGGTAAGGCTGCAGCGCCCCATCGGGAAAGCACGCACAGTAGAGCCCGAATCAGACCAGGCGGACGAATGACGACGTCGCCGACCCAACTTGCACAGATTCACCCCATGTGACAGGCGGCGAGCATGGCGAAGGTACTGGCACGATGCGCCAACCCCGCCGAACTTGGCCACGCGCGTCCCTCGAACAGTCGACGGCAGCTAGCGACGCCGTGACCAGCCATCGCCGGGCCAATGCGGCGGCGAAAGACTCGGGCGCCTTTGGAACATACTGGCCACACGCCGGTACCGTCCCCGCAATACTGGAGCATCACCGTTCGCCACGTCTGTGACATCGGCGACGACAGAGTGGGTTAGGCGGGAAGCGGCCAACGTTTGACGCCGCGCGCCATCCTCCCAGCCACCCCACGATGGCTGACACAGTGAATTCGCAGGACGCCGTTGAAACGGAACGAGCGAGCCGCTTCACGTAAGTCACATCACGTCGGCAGAGTTGCGTCGCCCGCCTGAAGATATAAATTGCGCGATTTACTTACGATCGCGCCACCTCGCCTATTCTGGCGCCGAGCGAACCGAACGCGCGAGCGCCCGGCACGGGATACTCCTCCGCACCGGGCGTCCATGGCGTTGTGCTAATCCGCCGACGTGTTCAACCGGACGAGCATCTTGCCGGTGTTGGCCCCGCGCAGCAGCCCGAGGAACGCGTCCACCGCATTGTCGATGCCGTCGACGACGGTCTCGCTGTAGTTGAGGCTGCCGTCAGCGAGCCATCCCGCCGCAAGCTGCGCATACTCGACGGCGAGGTTCTGGTGGTCGGTGACGATGAAGCCACGGAGGCTCAGACGCTTACCGATCGCCAAGGCCAGGTTGTCCGGCCCCGGCACGGGCTCGGCGGCGTTGTAAACGGAAATCGCTCCGCACAGCGCGACGCGTCCGTTGGTGTTCAGCGCGCTGAGGGCGGCTTGAAGGTGGTCGCCGCCGACGTTGTCGAAGTAGACGTCGATGCCGTCCGGCGCGGCGGTCGCGAGCTGTTCCGCGAGATCCCCCGTCCGGTAGTCGATCGCCGCGTCGTAGCCGAACTCCTCGACCAGGCGACGTGCCTTGTCCGGGCCTCCCGCCGAGCCGATGACTCGGGCCGCGCTGAGATGCCGCGCGATGCGTCCGGCGAGAATGCCGACCGCCCCGGCCGCGCCGGAAACGAACACGACGTCACCCTTCTCGACGGGTGCGATCCGGACCAGGCCCGCGTAGGCCGTCAGCCCGACCATGCCGAGCGCGCCGAGGTACGCCCGGGCTGGAGCGATCGAGGTGTCCACGACGCGGACATGGGCGGCGGGCAGCACGGCGTGCTCGCGCCAGCCCGCGCCGTGCAGTACGGTCACGCCGACCGGGACGTCCGAAGACTCCGAGGCGATCACGGTGCCGACCGCCGCGCCGTCCAGCGCCGCGCCGAGTTTGAACGGTGGCGTATAGGATTTCACGTCGTTCATCCGTCCGCGCATGTAGGGGTCCACCGACATCCAGTCGTTGCGGACGAGTACCTCCCCTGCTCCGGGCTCCCCGACGGGGACTTCGGCAAGGGCGAAGTCGGATGGACGGGGCTCCCCCACCGGACGGGCGGCAAGGCGAACCTCGCGACTGGTTTCAGGCATCGATGCTCCAGGTCGCAGCAGGCCGTCGACCAGGGCGACGACGGCGGGCCGAAAGAGGCGGGCGTTCTCGGGCGCGGACTCGAAGCCGCGCACCAGTGTCAGGCATATCCCAGCCGCGTCGGCGGCGGCCACGGCGGTCCGGCAGTGCGCGAAGACGTCCGTCAGCAGTTGCCGCAGGCGGGCGGTGAACTCCTCGCAGACGTCTCCGAACAGCAGGGTCTTCGCGTCCAGCAGTTCGGCGCCGTGCGGCGAGTCTCCCGCCAGAGCGAGGAACAGGTCGAGCTTGGCGGTCAGAATCCCGAGCGCCCGGTCGGCCGGCGCATCGAGGCACAACGCGTCCTCCGCCGCAGCGTACGCGCGGTCGTGCAGGCGCGCGGCGAGCCGGCGGACGGCGTCGTCCTTGCCCCGCACGTACTGGTAGAGGCCGGTGCGGGACAGGTTCGCCCGCCGGGCGATGTCGTCCATCGTGGTCCGGGCGACGCCGTACAGGGTCACGCACTCATACGTCGCGTCGAGCACGTCGCCGAGCCGGGCGGTGGCCATGTCAGCGCAGCCGTGCCACGATCTCGGCGGCGAGCGGCGCGGACGACGACGGGTTCTGCCCGGTGAACAGGTTGCGGTCGACCACCACGTTCGGCTGCCATGGTTCGCCTTCGCGAAAGTCCACGCCGAGTTCCACGAGCCGGTCCTGGAGCAGCCAGGGCGCCTTGTCGGCGAGGCCCGCCTGCTTCTCCTCCTCGTTGGTGAAGGCGGTCACGGCGTAACCGGCGAACGGCGAGGAGCCGTCGTCGCGGCGGGCGGCCAGCAGCGCCGCCGGGGCGTGGCAGACGACACCGAGCGGCTTGCCCGAGTCCAGGGCCGCAGTGAGCAGGCGCCCGGAGTCGGCGTTGGCGGCGAGGTCCTCCATCGGGCCGTGGCCGCCAGGGTAGAAGACTGCGTCGTAGTCGGCCAGCGCCACGTCTTTCAGGCAGAGTGGGTTCTTCAGCCCGGCGATCGCCTCCAACTCAGCGGTGATCTCCTTCGCGCCGTCCTCGCCACCGTTGGCCTCGGCGGCGAGGCTCGCCTGGTCCACGACCGGTACCGCCCCGTCCGGGGTGGCGAACACGATCTCGTGGCCGGCAGCGGTGAAGGCCCGGTAGGGCGCCACGGCCTCCTCCGCCCAGAACCCGGTCGGGTGCCGGGTCCCGTCCTTGAGCGTCCAGTGACGTGCTCCGGACAGGACGAAAAGGATCTTTGACATGGGTGCTCCTCAAGCGTCGGTTCGACGTTCGCCGTCCAGATCGTCGGAACGTCGATGGCCCCAACGTAAGCACCGGTGGATCAATCTAGAAATAGACTCGCCTATGTGAGCGATCGGAAGAGCAATGGGTCCTTGGACCTCGGCTGGCTTCGCTCGTTCCTGGCCGTCTACCGGACGGGATCGGTGACCACTGCGGCCCGGCTCGTCGGGTTGTCCCAGCCCACGGTGACGACACAGATCAAGGCGCTTGAAGACCGCCTCGGTCGCGTCCTGTTCCAGCGCCTCCCGCGCGGGATGGCTCCGACCCCGCCCGCGCACGACCTCGCCGCCCGGCTCGCCGGGCCGATGGACGAACTCGAGGCCGTCGTCGGGAACGGTCCGGCGGAGCGGCCGGTGCCGGAGCCGCCCGTCCATCTGGGCGGCCCCGCAGACGCCGTGGCCGCGCTCGTTCTGCCCGCGCTCGCGCCGCTGATCGAGCGCGGCGTCCGGCTGCGCGTCACCACGGGCCTCGCCGACGACCTGCTGACCGCCTTGCGCGCGGGCACCTGCGACGTCGTCGTCTCCGCCGTCCGGCCGCGCGGCCGGACGCTGCTCGCCCGGCCGCTCATGGACGAGGAGTTCGTCCTCGTCGCCGCTCCGGACCGTGCCGCGCTGTTGGACCTCGGCGGGCTCGTCGCCCACGGACCCGCCGCGCTCGACGGCGTGCCCCTGGTCTCCTACGCCGAGGACCTGCCCATCCTGCGCCGCTACTGGCGGCACGTCTTCGGCATCCGGCTGAACGCCGAGCCCGCCGTGGTGGTCCCGGATCTGCGCGCCGTGATCGCGGCCGTCGCGGCGGGCGCCGGGGTGAGCGTCCTGCCGCGCTATCTCTGTGCCGCGCACCTGGACGCGGGGACGCTCGTCACGCTGCTGGACCCCGACGACCCGCCCATCAACACGGCCTTCCTCGTTGAACGCGCCGGAGCACCGGACCGTCCGCACATTGCGCTCGTCCGCGACGTTCTCATCGAGGCGGCGCGGTCATGGTGACACCTGCCCCGTGGGCCGACGGTTGACCGCTATCCAGCGTGCGTCGCGGGTAAGGCGGGGCGTCGTCCATGCACCTTGGCACGTGGTGGCTGGGCCTGAGCTGCGCGGCATCTCGGGCTGACCGCGAGCCAGCCATGGCACACGTTTGGTCACGTCGCGCCGATTCACTGAGCGGCCGACCGCCTCACTGCGCAGGTTGACCGCGCCGAATCCTCAAGATGTTGTCCGGACGGGTCGCCGGCTGCCCGTCAGGGCCGGTCAGCTCCTGCACCACGGTCTCGTCCACCTCCACCTGCCAGTCTTCGTCCGGCAGAGCGAGGGCTGCCAGGACTTCGCCGGTCGTCGGGAAGTGCAGCGCCGGGTCGTGGTCGGTGTCCCAGGACGGCCGTCCGGCGTGCCCGGCGACGAGAAGGTGTCCGCCGGGCGCCACCGCTGCGGCGGCTCGCCGCAGGATCTGTTCGCGCGGCATCTCGACCGGCGAGTGCAGGAACTGGGCCGACACCAGGTCGTAGGCGCCCTCGGGGAAGCTGACCGCCAGGTCGTGGCGCTGCCATGCGATCCGGTCGCCGACGCCCGCCGCCGCGGCGTCCCGGGCGGCCCGCTTCAGGGCGGTGGCCGACACGTCGACGGCGGTGACCGTCCAGCCTTGGCGCGCGAGCCAGATCGCATCGGCTCCTTCTCCACAGCCGAGGTCCAGCGCCGTCCCGGGCGCGAGCGCGGTCCCCTCCCGGACGAGTATTCCGTTCGGGTTTCCGCTGAAGATCTGGTCCTCGCGGCCGTAGAAGCCCTCCCAGAACTCTTCGGCCGATGCGCCGGGCTCCGCATGCAACATGGTTCTCTTCCTCTCGACGAGCAGTCGCCCCAGGATGAGCCGACACAGGCAGGTTCAGCCAACTTTGTTGCAGGAACGGCAAACGGCTCGCGCCGAGACGGCGGAGCGGTCGCTCTCCTCGGTCGAAGCGACGAACCCGGCCTGCCCGGCGTCTGTCGGCCCGAAAGATCGCTGCCGAGATGGGACCGGCGGGGGGCAGAGCCTCCTCCGATTCGGGCGCCGCTTCGCGGACGTTCCGGCGCTTCGTCGCAGTGCGGTGGCGTCATAGCTCGGCGCCGATCCCCGAACGGGGGTAGCCGTGGCGACCCATCACGGGCTAGAACCACGGCAAGCGCTCGTCTTCAGAACCATCCCGTAAGCAGGTGACAGCAGTGATCACACCGTTGAGCCCGTTGGCCTTCCTCGCTCGTTCTGCCGAGGTGTTCGGTGACAAGACTGCGATTGTCTCCGCCGAACGCCGTCTCACCTACCGGGCGTTCGCCGCCGAGGCGACTCGCGTCGCCCACGCCTTGCGCGCGTCCGGCATCGAGCCGGGCGACAGGGTCGCCTACCTGTCGCCGAACCTGCCCGAGTTGCTGATCGCGCACTTCGCCGTGCCGCTGGCCGGAGCGGTTCTCGTGGCCGTCAACACCCGCCTCTCACCGGAAGAGATCGCGTACATCCTGGACCACTCGGGCAGCAGGCTCATGGTCGTCCACGAGACGCTGGTGGACCGGCTGATTCCCGCCGAGGGACGGACCACCGTTGTCATCGGCACCGCGCGGGAGGGTGCGCTGAGCTATGACGACCTGCTCGCGCGCGGTTCCGATGAGCCTCTGCCCTGGTCGGTCGACGACGAGAACGCCACGATTTCCATCAACTACACGTCCGGGACGACCGCACGGCCTAAGGGCGTCGAGTACACGCATCGCGGCGCTTACCTGAACGCGCTCGGCGAGATCATCCACTCCTCGCACTCGCCCGAAAGCGTCTACCTCTGGACGCTGCCGATGTTCCACTGCAACGGCTGGTGCACGACCTGGGCCGTGACGGCGATCGGCGGCACGCACGTCTGCCTGCCGAGCGTGGACGGCACGGAGATCTGGCGGCTGATCGACGCGGAGGGCGTCACGCACCTCAACGCCGCTCCCACGGTGCTCGTCACGATCGCCAACGCCGAGCAGGCGCACCCGCTGACGCGTCCGCTGGTCGCAACCACCGCCGGCGCGCCGCCCAGTCCGACGATTATTGGGGAGATGCGGCGGCTCGGCGTCCGCGTCGTCCACCTCTACGGCCTGACGGAGACCTACGGTCCGTACGCGGTGTGCGAACCGCAGGCGGGCTGGCCCGCCGACGGTCCCGAGCGCGCCCGCCTCACCGCGCGGCAGGGCGTCGGGATGCTACAGACCGACGGGCTGCGGGTCGTGGACGAGTCCATGACCGACGTGCCTCGCGACGGCGCCACGATGGGTGAGATCGTCATGCGCGGCAACAACGTCATGGCGGGCTACTTCGCCGATCCGGACGCCACCGAGCGCGCCTTCCGGGGCGGCTGGTTCCACTCGGGCGACCTCGGAGTCGTCCACCCCGACGGCTATGTCGAGCTGCGCGACCGCGCCAAGGACGTCATCATTTCCGGCGGCGAGAACATCTCCACCGTCGAGGTCGAGCAGGCCGTGGCGAGCCATCCGGCCGTTCTGGAGACCGCGGTCGTGGGCGTGCCCGACGAGCGCTGGGGCGAACGGCCGAAGGCGTTCGTCATCCTGCGGGTGGGTGCATCAGCGACGGAGGCGGACATCGTCGCGCACGTCCGCGCGCATCTGGCCGGGTTCAAGGCTCCCGACCGCGTGGAGTTCGTGACGGAGTTGCCGAAGACCTCGACCGGAAAGATCCAGAAGTTCGTGCTCAAGAACAAGGAGTGGGCGGGGAGCGATCGTCGTATTCAAGGCTGAACCACAGCGCGAGGTGCGATGTCGCCGACTGATGGACACGACCTCGCCGTCCGTATCGCGTTGCGTAGGACGCTGATTCTCACGCGTCCGGCGTCCGCGCGCCGCGGCGGGCCGTAAGGCGGCGCGCGGTGCCGTCGGGCGGTGATCGCGGCTAGCCGTGTTGGCCTTGCGGAGCGACCCGCTCCCCACGTCCGCCGACTCGTGTCCGCGCGCTGAGCCGCCGGGCTTCATGTGGTCTTGCCCGCTGATGGACGCGGTGTGGTCTGGCCACGCCCGGGTTGAGCGACGCGGCCGTGTCGGGTCCTCCGACGTCCCATCTGCCGATGTCCTGTCCGCCAGATCCAGTGCACCCGAGTTCGTGCACTTGGCGCTGTTAACCGACATCCCATCCGCCGGGGTTGGCTCCGGCAGATGGCGCGCCCACTGACAACGATGTCCAGCGCCGTCACGCCCGCTGTTCTTGGTCGTGCGGGCACCCCGACTGCGCGCCGTGTCCGGTGGCAGTCGGGGTGGTGGCGAGGTCAGCTCGGGTCGTAGGCGAGGTTGGGACGGAGCAGGCGCTCGGCATCGGCCGGTTCGATGCCGCGCCGGTCGGCGTAGTCGCGGAGCTGGTCCTCGTTGATGCGGCCCACGGTGAAGTACCGCGAGGACGGGTGGGCGAAGATCAGTCCGCTGACGCTGGCGGCGGGCGACATCGCGTAGTTCTCGGTCAGCCCCATGTCGAGCCGCTTGGCGTCGAGCAGATCGAACAGTTCCTGCTTCAGGCTGTGGTCGGGGCTCGCCGGGTAGCCGAGAGCCGGGCGGATGCCGCGGAAGCGCTCGGCGTGCAGGTCTTCGAGGGCCGGGTCGGCGCCGGGCTCGAACCAGTCCCGCCGGGCGGCCAGGTGGATGTACTCGGCAAACGCCTCGGCGAGCCGGTCCGCCAGTGCCTTCACCATGATCGCGCGGTAGTCGTCGCCCTGGGCCTCGAAGGACGCGGCGAGTTCGTCCGCACCGTGGACGGCGACGGCGAATCCACCGAGGTGGTCGCCGGCCGGAGCGACGTAGTCCGCGAGGCACCGGTTGGGCCGGCCTTCGGGCTTCTTGGTCTGCTGGCGCAGCATGGGGAACCGCACGGCGTCGTCGTCGAGCACGATGTCGTCGCCGTCTGCGTGGGCAGGCCAGAAACCGTAGGAGCCGACCGCCCGGAAGTGACCCGCGGCGATGATCTCGTCCAGCAGCGTGTTGGCGTCGTCGAACAGTTCGCGCGCGACGGGCTGGTCGAGGATCGCCGGGTACTTGCCCTTCAACTCCCACGCCAGGAACAGGAACTGCCAGTCGATCATCTCGCGGAGCGCGGTCAGGTCCGGCTCGATGATGCGCGTGCCGGTGAACGCGGGCGTCGGCAGGTCGTCGAACGGGACCGTCTCGCGGTTGTCGCGCGCCTGCTCGAGCGTCAGCAACGGCGTACCGCGACGGTTGGCGTGCTGCTCGCGCAGGCGTTCCTGCTCGTCGCGGTTGCGCACCGCCAGTTCCTCGGCCTGCTCGGGGTTGAGCAGGTCCGACACGACTCCGACGACCCGGGACGCGTCGAGCACGTGCACGCACGTCCCGTCGTAGGCCGGGGCGACGCGGACCGCCGTGTGCTGGCGCGAGGTCGTCGCACCGCCGATCAGCAGCGGGAGCCGCAGTCCGCGGCGCTGCATCTCCTCGGCGACGGACACCATCTCGTCCAGCGACGGCGTGATCAGCCCGGACAGCCCGACCGCGTCCGCGCCCTCGGCGACGGCCGTGTCGAGGATGGTCGCGGCCGGCACCATCACGCCGAGGTCGATGACCTCGTAGTTGTTGCAGCCGAGCACGACGCCGACGATGTTCTTGCCGATGTCGTGCACGTCGCCCTTGACGGTCGCCAGGACGACCTTGCCCGCGCCGCGCGAGTTCTCGACCCGTCCCGCGCGCAGCGCCTCTTCCTTCTCGGCCTCCATGAAGGGCTCCAGGTAGGCGACGGAGCGCTTCATCACGCGAGCGCTCTTGACCACCTGCGGGAGGAACATCTTGCCCGAGCCGAACAGGTCGCCCACGATCTTCATGCCGTCCATGAGCGGCCCCTCGATCACCTCCAGGGGCCGGGCCTTCTTCAGCCGCGCCTCTTCGGTGTCGGCCTCGATGAAGTCCACGATGCCGTGGACGAGCGCGTGGCTGAGCCGCTCCTCCACGGGCGCCTCGCGCCACGACAGGTCCACGACGCGTTGCGTTCCGGATCCGCTGACCGTTCCGGCGAACGTGACGAGCCGGTCCGTGGCGTCCTCGCGCCGGTCGAAGAGCACGTCCTCGATGAGTTCGAGCAGGTCGGCGGGGATGTCCTGGTAGACGGCGAGCTGGCCCGCGTTGACGATGCCCATGTCCAGCCCGGCGCCCACGGCGTGGAAGAGGAACGCCGAGTTCATCGCCTCGCGGACGACGTCGTTGCCGCGGAACGCGAACGACAGGTTGGAGATGCCGCCGCTGATGCGCACCCCCGGGCACCGCTCCTTGATGCGTGGCAGCGCGTCCAGGAACGCTTTGGCGTAGCCGTTGTGCTCGCTCATCCCAGTGGCGACCGCGAGGACGTTCGGGTCGAAGATGATGTCCTCGGCGGGGAAGCCCGCCTGCGACGTCAGCAGGTCGTAGGCGCGCCCGCAGATCTCGACCTTGCGGTCGGCGGTGTCGGCCTGCCCCTGCTCATCGAACGCCATGACGACGACGCCCGCGCCGTAGTCGCGAATGCGCCGCGCCTGGGCGAGGAACGGCTCCTCGCCCTCCTTCAGGCTGATGGAGTTGACGACGCCCTTGCCCTGGACGCAGCGCAGCCCCGCCTCCAGCACGCTCCACCGTGAACTGTCGATCACGACGGGGATGCGGGCCACCTCGGGCTCGGTCGCGATGAGGTTCAGGAACGTGACCATCTCGCGCTCGCTGTCGAGCAGGTCGGCGTCCATGTTGACGTCGAGGAGGTTCGCGCCGCCCCGCACCTGCTCCAGCGCGACGTCCACGGCCGCCTGGTGGTCGCCCGCCTCGATGAGCCGGCGGAACCGGGCGGAGCCGGTGACGTTGGTCCGCTCGCCGATCATGACGAAGCCGGTGTCGGCGCCGATCTCCAGCGGTTCCAGGCCGCTGAACCGGGTGAGCGACGCCGGGGCCGCGACGGTCCGCGGCGCCACGTCCGTCACGGCCGCGGCGATCCGCGCGATGTGGTCGGGCGTCGTCCCGCAGCAGCCGCCGACGACGTTGACCATGCCGGACTCGGCGAACTCGCCGAGCAGCCGTCCGGTCTCGTCCGGCTGCTGCGCGTAACCGCCGAACGCGTCGGGCAGGCCAGCGTTGGGGTGACAGGCGACGTAGGTGCCCGCGAGGCGGGACAGTTCAGCGACGTGCGGACGCATCTCCACCGCGCCGAGCGAGCAGTTCACGCCGACCACCAGCGGGTCGGCGTGCTCGATCGACCGCCAGAACGCCTCGACGGTCTGGCCGGACAGGGTGCGCCCGCTCAGGTCGACGATCGTCACCGAGATCCACAGCGGGAGGTGTGGGGCGACGTCGCGCGCCGCGGCGATGGCGGCCTTGGCGTTGAGCGTGTCGAAGATCGTCTCGACGAGCAGCAGGTCGACGCCGCCGTCGGCGAGCGCCTGGATCTGCTCGGCATAGGCCGCGTAGACCTCGTCCCACGTCACCGCACGGAACGCCGGGTCCTCGACCTTCGGGGACAGCGACAGCGTGACGTTCAGGGGACCGACCGAGCCGGCCACGAAACGTCCGCCGGCCTCGTCCGCCGCCTGCCGCGCGAGCCGGGCCGCCGCCAGGTTCATCTCGCGCGCCCAGCCGTCCAGCCCGTAGTCGGCCTGGCCGATGCTCGTCGCTGTGAAGGTGTTGGTGGTGGTGATGTCCGCGCCGGCCGCGAGGTACTGCCGGTGGACGTCCAGAATGACGTCCGGCCGGGTGATGTTGAGCAGGTCGGGGTCGCCCGTCACGTCCCGCGGATGGTCGGCGAGGCGTTCGTCGCGGTAGTCGGCCGGGGTGAGTCCGGCGGTCTGGAGCATCGTGCCCCACGCGCCGTCGAGCACGGCGATGCGCCGATCGAACAGGTCCCGCAGCGCGTTCGACTTCTCGGAATTCACCAGACGCCTCCCTGACTGGGAGGCGCCCTTTTTCCGATGCGAGCGAGGCCGAGCGTGGCGGGCTTGGGCCCGTTGCAGCGCCTCTCGGACTCGTCTACGACGATACCGCGTGCGGCGCGACGACCGAAACCCGACGTGTCTTTCGCAGGCGGCCACCGGGCGACGCCGTTCGCGTGGTGGAGGCAGCGGGTAGTGCGCGCCAAGAGTGTTTCGGCATGTCTCGGACCTTGGGTCGTCGGTGCGGGGATCGCCACCGGTCCGCTGTAAGCCGCCGGGGTGATTCTCGGGCTCCGGCGGGCCGGAACCGGCCTCGGCGACGCCGATCTGATCGTCGGTACGTCCATCGGCTCGTTCATCGCCGCGTTCACCGCGTTCGGCGGCGACCTGTCCGTCCCGTCCACGATCGGGCGCGAGAAGCGGCCGATGCCGGAGATCACAGCCGGGCAGTTCACCTGCATCTTCGATGTGCCGTCCGACGTTGAGTCCCCGACGGCCGAGCGGCGGCGGAAGGCTCTGGACGCCGACACGGCTGCGGCGGCACGCCAGCTCGACGCCGCCCTCGTCCGCCTGCTGACGGACGGGCGGCCGGGACCAGGCGTTGCTGGTGCCCGCCGTCCGGATCGACGATGGTGAACGTGCGGTGTGGCGGCGCGGAACGTTCCGTTGCCCGACGCGTTGCGGGCGGGCGCCGCGCGGGATGGAGTTCGTCAACGTCGTCGCCATCGCCCCGAGCGACGACGACGTCCGCGAGCACGCGCCCGCCGCCCGGATGCGGACCCACTACGAGAGCCGGGACGAGCGGCTCACCCGGTTCCTCGGCTACTCCGATGACCGGGTCGCCGCGTGGGCGCTGAACCACCGGACACCGTTCCCGGCCTGGCACCACGGCCACGTCGCGCTTCTCGGTGACTCCTGCCACGCGATACTCCCCTACGTCCCGCAGGGCGCGTCACAGTCGATCGAGGACGGGCTGGTCCTCGCCGAGCAGATCGCCAAGGCCGTCCGGGGCGAGCTGACGGTGGCCGACGCGCTCGCGGGAAACAGCGACCGCTGTGCTGCGCACGCTGGCGTGCTACAGACCGGCGCGCTCAACAACCGCGCTCTTCCGCCTACCCGACGGTCCCGCTCAGCGGCGGCGCGACGACGCGTTCCGGCGGCACCACCGCGAGTCGGACGTGTCGTTCGGCTGGCTCTACGACGGCAACCCGCTCGAGGAGGACCCGTGCCGCTGGCCACCTGACCACCGGGTTCGCTTCTCGCGCCGTCAGCAGGTGCGGGCTCCGGCTTGCTGCGGCCGCACGTGGTGGGGCTGGTCACGGCGTTCCACCTTTCGTCGGCGACGCGACGGCCGGTTCTTCCGTGACCATCCCGCGCCAGGCCGTCCGTACCGGACGGCAGCGGAAAACGAGCCGCACCAATAGGCCGTCCCCACGCATGTCCCCCGCTGCGACTTCTCAGTCTGGTCACGGCCAGGCTGGTCGGCGCACCGCTTGGCCCGGCGGCGCAACCCGGCGCGCTCGCCGACGCCGCGCCTGGTTCGGTCGGTCGCCTTGTGCGCCGCGCCGGGCGACATCGCGTCCTACCGTCCCGTCGCCTCGGCCTTGATGCGCTCGAACTGCTCGCCCATCCGGGCGGCGAGCGCGGTGGCGGCCTTGAGCGGACGGACCATGACCTTGAAGTCGATGATCTTGCCGTTGTCGTCGTAGGTGAGGAAGTCACAGCCGTTGATCTCCAGGCCGTCCACGGTGGCCTGGAACTCGCAGGCATGGTGCCGGCCCTCGCGGATCTCGCGTACGTAGCGGAAGTCCTCGAAGAGGCGGACGACTCCCCGCAGGATCGCGGCCGTGATCGCTTTGCCCTGGTACGGCCGGAAAGCCACGGGACTCGTGAACACCACGTCCTCGGCGAGCATCGCTTCGATCGCGTCGATGTCCTGAGCAAGCACGGCCTCAGTGAAGGTCGTCATGTCTTGCGCCTCCTAGTCAATATGTCTTGCGCCTCCTAGTCAATTAGTTGACTAACCTGCGGCCGAGCGTAGAACTCGGGTCGTCCACTGTCCAGAGAAGTGATTAATCAACTTTTCGACTAGGTAGGGCCCGATGGCTAGGCTTGGCGGCATGGCGCTGCGGAACGCGATCCTCGCGACGCTCCTGGAGGGGGAGTCGTCCGGCTACGACCTGGCCAAAGTCTTCGACTCCTCGGTCGCCAACTTCTGGACTGCGACACCGCAGCAGCTCTACCGCGAGCTGGACCGGATGGAGGGCCAGGGGCTGGTCGCGGCCCGCGTGGTCGAGCAGGAACGCCGGCCCAACAAGCGGCTGTTCTCGATCACCGAGGCGGGCCGCGCCGCGCTGGCCGAGTTCACGGCCCGCGCGCCGAAGCCGACCGCCGTCCGAGACGAGCTGCTCGTCCAGGTGCAGGCGGTCGAGCACGGCGACGCGGCGGCGGTGCGGGAGGCCGTTCGGAAGAAGCAGTCCGTCGCTGAGCGGAAGCTGAAGCGCTACGAGCGGTTGCGCGACCATCTCCTCGCGGGCCGGACTGAGGCGGACTACCTCGCCGCGGCGGGTCGCGTCGGCCACTACCTGACGCTCGCGCGCGGCATCGCGTTCGAGCAGGAGAACATCCGTTGGTGCGAGTACGTCCTCGGCGTACTCGCACAGCGCGACCCCACTTCTTGACCCGCGCCGGGACGGCCGCAGGCCACACCCGAACCGCCCAGTCGGGCTAAGGCTTCACAGGCCGAGCCCAGGGCTCGACAGGCTCAGCCGAGGCGCACGCCTCTTCGGGAGCGGCGCGGGCGGAGTGCACCCGGCGAGGCGCCGACGAGTCGCACGTCCCCCGCCGGGCGGCCGTGGCGACTGGGCTTCTCCACTCTTGCCTTCGAACAACGATGCAAGCATCCTTAATGACAGGACTACCGTCTCGAAATTCAGGAGCAACGATGAGTGGTGCGATGACGGCCGTCCGCATCTACGAGCACGGCGGGCCCGAGGTGTTGAAGGTCGAGCAGGTCCCGATCCCCGATCCGGCTCCCGGGGAGGTGCTCGTCCGGGTCCGGGCCACCTCGGTCAACTGGTGGGACGCCGGTTTCCGCAAAGGCGTCGTCCGGCCCCGGCCCGGTGTGGCGTCGCTGCCGCTGCCGTTCCAGCTCGGCCGCGAGGCGGCGGGTGAGGTCGCCGCTGTCGGCGATGGCGTGACGTCCTTCGCCGTCGGCGACCGCGTCGTGGTGATGACTTGCCCAGCATGCGGCCAGTGCACCGCATGCCGACGCGGCGACGACAACCTGTGCGAGAACACCGAACTGCCCGGCCACCAGCGATTCGGCGGCTACGCCGAGTACGTGACCGCGCCCGAGCACGGCCTGCTGAGGGCGCCGGACGGCGTGGAGTTCGAGACGCTCGCCTGCGTCCTGTGGTCCTACGGGACGGTCCTGCACATGGTCAACGCGCGTGCCCGCGTCCAACCTGGCGACACGGTCCTCGTCACCGGGGCGTCGGGTGGCATGGGCACGGCCGGGCTCCAGCTCGCGCGGATGGCCGGGGCACGGCTGATCATCGGCCTCACCGGAACGCCGGACAAGGCCCAAGCGGTGCTGGACGCGGGCGCGGACGTCGTCGTCAACTACAAGGACACCGACGCCGTCGCGCAGATACGAGCGCACACCGGCGGCACCGGGGTCGACGTCGTTCTGGACAACGTCGGCGGGCCGATGGTCCCGCTGGCGATCGAGGCGGCGCGGCTCGGCGGGCGCATCGTGCTCTCGGCGATCATGGGGGGCCGGACCGTCGAGCTGCACATCAACGACATCTTCTCCAAGCATCTCGACGTCCTCGGCACGCGCGCGTCCACCCGGCGAGAGCAGGAACTCGTCCTGGACTTCGTGGCGCGCGGGCAGATCGCTCCCGTGATCGGCGCGCGCTACCCGCTGTCTGAGGCCGCCGCCGCGCACGCCGCCTTGGACGCGGGCGCCCACGTCGGCAAGATCATGCTGGTGCCGTGAACGCCCGCGGTGCCGGGTCCCCTACTCCGGTGCCGGGGCGAGCGTGCGGGGCAGCAACGTGACCACGGCCGCGCCCAGCACGGCCGGGATCATGAACGCGACGAACCCTGCGCGCGGTGAGACGACCAGCGCGGTGGCCGCCGACACGTAAGACGGGCCGACGATCGCGCCCAGCCGTCCGACGCCGAGGCCGACGCCGAGCGCGGTGCCGCGCAGGTGCGGCCGGTAGAACGCCGACATGCACGCGATGATCATGTTCTGGCAGCCCAGCGAACCGAGTCCGGCCAGCGCCGACACCACCAGCAGGACGGGCCGGGGCTGGTTGGAGCTGAGCGCGAGCAGCGCCACCGCGGCGAGCGCGAACGTCCCGGCCGTGACGGCCTTCAGATGCCCGCGGTCGGCGAGTAGCGCGACCAGCAGCCCGCCGAGGCTCGCTCCAATGGTGAACGCGGTCAGGAACTCCAGCGACGAGCCGAGGTTGTAGCCGTTCTTCATCATGACCGTCGGGAGCCACGCCGTCGTGCTGTAGACGAGCG
This sequence comes from Actinomadura rubteroloni, assembly GCF_002911665.1. Lineage (NCBI taxonomy): Bacteria > Bacillati > Actinomycetota > Actinomycetes > Streptosporangiales > Thermomonosporaceae > Actinomadura > Actinomadura rubteroloni. Next base: position 1,942,820 of record NZ_MTBP01000001.1, on the reverse strand, counting down.
CCATGCTCATGAACGTGGCGATCCAAAGCAGGACGGTCCCGCGCGCGGTCGTGCGCGTGAACAGTTCAGCGGCCTGCGCCGCGACGGGCACTTGCGCGGACGGGCGCAGCGCCCCGGACGGCACCATCCGCCAGATCAGCGGGATCAGCACGACGGGTAGGACACCGATCCAGAACAGTGTCTGGAACGGGCTGCCGGGCAGCAGGATCCGGCCGAGGAGCGCCGAGGCGGTCCCGCCGACGCCGATCGAGCCCAGGGCGACCGCGAGATGGAGCGTGCGGCGCCCGGCCGGGGCCGTATCGGCGACGAGCGCCGACACGAGCGGCGCGAGCGCGCCGATCCCGATGCCGGTGCAGAACCGCGCGGCGCCGAGCTGGACGAGGTCGGACGCGAGCGCGGCGCCCAGCATCGACAGTGAGATCCACGCCGCGGCGACGGTCATCGGCAGGCGGCGGCCCCGGCGGTCGGCCGCCCAGCCCGCGAGAACGGAGCCGAACGGCATGCCGAGCGCCGTCACGCTGCCGAGCGTCCCGAGGGTGGACGGCGACGCGCCCCAGGACCGGTCGTGCAGCAGGCTCGGCCCGATCGTGCCGAGCGCGAAGAGGTCGTAGCCGTCCACGAGCAGGACGAGGCACGCCAGGACGAGTACACCCGCCTGCCGCCGCCGCGTCGCGGGACGGGTGAGGGTCGCGGTCACGGAGACCTCCTTGGGCGAGGCCCCGCTTCGGAACTGGGTGGGCGAAGCGGGGCCGGGACGAGAGCGGCTACTCCGGATGACCGATCGCGCGGCGCAGGATCTGCCGCGCGGTGCCCGGCGTCCCGGCGGCCCAGGCGACGTGCTGGTCGGGCCGGACGAGCGCGAGGCCCGCCGACGGATGGTGGAGCAGTTCCAGCGGGACGCCCTCGTCGTCCGCGACCTTCGCGAACTCCGCGACCTCCGGCCGCCCCATGTCTCCGACCAGCGTAAATTCCCGGCCGAGCCGGTCGAACAGGGACTCCCCCGCGCTGAGCCACGCGTGCGCGAGCCGTCCGCCGGCCGGTCCGGCGACCAGCGGCGAGCCCTGGTAGGTGTAGCCGAGGACGAGGTCGAGGCTGTGGAACTCGCCGTCCTTGGACGTCTGCACGGCGCGGGCGACGGCGGGGCGGGCGGCGGCGAACTCGGCGTCCGTGCCGGTCAGGCGCGGGTCGGCCAGTTCGGGCGCCAGCGTCGCCATGTTGCGGGCGGCCTCGTCGATCGTCCGCGCGGCGATCGGCCTGCGTTCGGCCTCGTAGCTCGCGAGCAGCGCGGCGGGCGCCCAGCCGTTCCGGACGGCGGCGAGCTTCCAGCCGAGGTTGACCGCGTCGCCGATCCCGGTGTTGAAGCCGTGCCCGCCCCACGGTGGGTTCAGGTGCGCGGCATCGCCCGCGAGGAAGACGCGGCGCGTCCCGTACCGTTGGGCGAGCAGCATCTTGGCCGTCCACGGGTCGGTCGCGACGATCTCGGCGTCGATGTCGTCGCCGACCAGAGCGCGAACGAACCTCAGCGGGTCCGCCTCTCCTTCCTCTCGGGTGACGCCCTGCGCGATGCACCACCACAGGTCGTTCAAGTCGAGCCGTCCGACGAGGCCGGGCTGTTCCGCGTTGAGCACCCAGTAGTGGACGGCCGGTCCGTGCGGGACGCGGTCGGCGAGGCCGGGCGCACGGAACACGATGTTGAAGTTGGGCCGCTCGTCCGCACTGCCCTCGTAGACGACGCCGATGGCCGCGCGGACCTTGCTCCAGGCTCCGTCCGCGCCGACGACGTAGTCCGCGCGGATCTCGCGCGCCGCACCGTCGGGCCCGGACAGGACGGCCGTGACGCCGTCCGCGTCCTCGGCGAGCGAGACCAGGGACCAGCCCGTCTCCAACCGCGCGTGCGGGGACGCGGCGATCGTCTCGCGCAGTACCTGCTCGATCGCGGGCTGGCCGATCTGCTGCCCCGGCTCGGCGGCCCGGTCGTCGCCGGCCAGGTCGAGGCCGAAGCAGCCGTGGAACCTGGTGATCTCCCGGCCGAGCAGCGCGGTGGCGAACACGGCCTGGTCGGACCAGGAGACGGGCAGTGCCGCCCGCGCCCGGACCCGGTCGGCGATCCCCCACCGGCGGAACAGCTCCATCGTGCGCGCCGACGTCGTCTTGGCGCGGGGCCGCAGCCACGACACTTCCGCGCGCGGCTCGACGACCAGCGCGGGGACCCCGTGGTGGGCCAGTTCCAGCGCCGTCGCCATGCCCACCGGCCCGCCACCGGCCACCAGGACCGGAACGTGCTCGTTCATGCTTCTCCACTCGTCGTCTGTGGCCGTGCCGACGCGCCTTGAACCGCCACGGGCGCGGCGGTGGCGGCCAGCAGCTCGTCCACGGTGACGCCGGGCGCGGTCTCGACCAGTGCGAAGCCGTCCGCCGTGACGTCCAGGACGCCGAGGTCGGTGATGATCCGGTGCACGCACGCCCGTCCGGTGAGCGGCAGGGAGCACTCGGCCACGACCTTGGGATTCCCCGCGCGGTCCCGGTGCTCCATCAGGACGATGACCCGCCGGGCGCCGTGGACCAGGTCCATCGCCCCGCCCATGCCTTTGATCATCTTTCCGGGAACGGTCCAGTTCGCCAGGTCCCCGCCCGCCGAGACCTGCATCCCGCCGAGGACGGCCGTGTCGATGTGGCCGCCGCGGATCATCCCGAACGACAGCGCGGAGTCGAAGAAGGACGCGCCCGGCAGGACGGTCACGGTCTCCTTGCCCGCGTTGATCAGGTCCGGGTCGACCTCGGTCTCGCCGGGGTAGGGGCCGGTGCCGAGGATCCCGTTCTCGGAGTGCAGCACGACCTCCACGCCGGACGGAAGGTGGCCGGGAACGAGCGTCGGCAGGCCGATGCCGAGGTTGACGTAGGTGCCGTCGGCCAGCTCGGCGGCGGCGCGGGCCGCCATTTCCTCGCGCGTCCAGGGCATCAGGACGTCCTCCCGGCGACCGTGCGGCGTTCGATGGGCTTGTCCGCCGCCTGCTCGGGAGTGAGCGGCAGCACGCGCTGCACGAAGACGCCCGGCAGGTGGACCTCGTCGGGGTCGAGCGCGTCCACGAAGTGCTCGACCTCGGCGATCGTGACGCGCCCGGCCATCCCCGCGACCGGGTTGAAGTTGCGCGCCGACCGGGCGAACGCCAGGTTCCCGTACCGGTCGCCGCGCTCGGCGCGGACCAGCGCGAAGTCGCACACGATGGCGGTCTCCAGGACGTGGTCGCGGCCGTCGAACACGCGGACCTCCTTGGGCGGGGACGCGACGGCGACCGATCCGTCCGGCCCGTACCGCCAGGGCAGTCCGCCGTCGCCGATCTGGGTGCCGACGCCAGCGGGCGTGTAGAACGCCGGGACGCCGACGCCGCCCGCGCGGAGCCGTTCGGCGAGCGTCCCCTGCGGGACGAGTTCCACTTCGAGTTCCCCGGCGAGGTACTGGCGGGCGAACTCCTTGTTCTCCCCCACGTAGGAGCCGGTCACGCGGGCGATACGGCCCGCCCCGAGCAGGGTCCCGAGCCCGCGATCGTCCACGCCGCAGTTGTTCGACACCACGCGCAGATCCGCGGCGCCCGACGCGTGCACGGCCCGGATCAGCGTCTCGGGGATGCCGCACAGCCCGAACCCGCCGACCGCGAGGCTCGCGCCGTCGCCGATGTCCGCGACCGCCTCGGCGGCCGATCCGATCGTCTTGTCCATCGTCATCGGCTGTGCGCCCCGGTCATCAGCGCGGCCAGGTCGTCGGGGCGCAGGAAGGACGGCGGGGGCGGCGGACCCCAGTTGAACAGGCCTTTGGCGCCCTCCAGGACCTCGGGCGTCCAGAGCTGGTCCTCCAGGATCGTGTCCATGTCGGAGTAGTACTCGGCGAAGTTGCCCGCCGGGTCCTTGAGGTACCAGAAGAAGTTCGACCCGGCGTGGTGGCGGCCCAGCCCCCACACGTGCCGCTCGGGGTGGCCGTCGAGCATCGCCGAGGCGCCGCGTCCCACGTCGTCGATGTCGTCCACCTGCCAGGACGTGTGGTGCAGGAAGCCGACGGGCGCGGCGAGCACCAGCAGGTTGTGGTGGTCGGTGGAGCAGCGCAGGAAGACGCCCGCGTCCTTGATCTGGTCGCTCGTCCTGAACCCGAGGCCGTCGCGGAAGAACACGGTCGTGGCCGCGAAGTCGGTCGTGCCGACGACGGCGTGGCCGAGCTTGCGCGGCCGGACCGGGTCCGTCCGGAGAATGCCCGGGGCCCGTACGCCCGCACGCTCGATGCGGCCCGGCCCGTTGTACCGGGTCGCGGGAATCTCCGGCTGGACGTTGCGGGGCTCGACGTCCAGGACGGCCCGGACTCCGGTGGCCTCCTCGCGGGCCGTGAGCGTGCGGTCGTCCGACGTCACGGCGACGCCGAGACCGCGCAGGCGCGCGGCGGCGCGGTCGAGGTCGTCGCGGTCGTCCACGCCGACGCGGAGTTCGACCAGGCGGCGGGTCGCGGCCGGGACGACGCGGAGCTGGTCCCCGCCGTCGCGCGTCGCGAACCAGCCGTTGTCACCGGCGGCCAGGCCGAACTCGGCGTAGTACCCGGCGGTCTCCGCGACGTTCGGTACCCCGATGGTGATGGAACTGAGGCGGTGCAGAGCCATCGTTCCTCCTGTCAGGCCGTGACGAACGTCTGGCGGAGTTCGCCGATGCCCGCGACATGGCTGACGAGTTCGTCGCCGGGCGCCAGCCAGCGCTGCGGGCTGCGGCCCAGGCCAACTCCGGCGGGGGTGCCGGTGAACAGCAGGTCGCCGGGCAGCAGCGTCACGATCGCCGACAGCCGCGCGATCAGCGTCGGGATCGGGAAGATGAGGTCGCGGGTGCGGCCCTTCTGGACCTCCTCGCCGTTGATCGCGGCGCCGAGTTCCAGGTCGTCGCGGTCGGCGAACTCGTCGGGGGTGACGACCCACGGCCCGGTCGGCGCGAAGCCGGGGAACGACTTGCCGAGGCTGAACTGCGGGGCCGGACCGGCGAGCTGGGAGACGCGCTCGCTGATGTCCTGTCCGACGGTCAGGCCGGCGATGTGGTCCCACGCCCGGTCCTCGGCGACGTTGGACGCGGTCTTCCCGATGACGGCGACCAGTTCGACCTCCCAGTCGGTGTGACCGTCCGGGGGCAGCGTGACCTCGGTGACCGGTCCCGACAGCGACGTCACGAACTTGGTGAACACCGGGGGCAGGCCCTCGGGCGCCGAGAAGCCCGACTCGGCGGCGTGGTCGCGGTAGTTGAGGCCGACCGCCACGATCTGGCGCGGCGCGGGCACCGGCGCGGCGAGCGCGGCCTGATCGAACTCCGCGCCGCGCGGCAGCTCGGCGGTCGCCGCCCACCGCGTGAAGGCGTCCCAGTCGGTGTAGACGGCCTGGGGATCGGAGCCGAAGCGCCCTCCGCTGGCGTGCTCCACATCCACCGCCCGTCCCTGGTCGACCAGGACGAGACGGCCGGCGAGGTTGGCGATGCGCATCCCTGACTCCAATCAAGCATGATGAATAGGTTGATTGTGCGCGCGACCTCGGGTAGACGTCAAGAGCTCGTCCAGTAATCGTCATATTGAATGAGTTGGTTAGCTCCAGCCAGGGCGTCACACGTCGGCGGACCCCGGCGACCGGCCGTCCCGGCGCCCCTGGATGCGCCGAACGGGCGACCGTCGCCGAGGCCCGGCCCGCGACAGCCGAACAAGGGACCGCGGTGCACGTCGCCCGCCGATAACGCCGACCACGGGCGCCCAGTGCGCCACTCAGCCCGGACGCGCACGCAAGCATTGCGACGAGCTGTCATTGCAGCGGCCTACGCGAGCCGGCCGGACTCAGTCACACTCCGCACCTGGCCGCTTTCGCAGCCCCCTGAAACACCGCGAGTAGCACACGACCTCGCGGCCTCCCATCGTCGAACACGGCCGATCCATGCCCGCGACACAACCCCGACCAGATGAGTCTTGTTTTTCAGGACAGCATACACGACATGCAGGACTCCTGTCATCGCACTCGTGCCGCGGGGCCATAAATGCCACTTTTGCAACTCATATTCGCGAAATAACACACTTCGCATCCAACCCGAACTCTTCGAATCCCACCACGGATACAATGCCTGCGGCAGCGGACAGGACCGCCCACTTGTCCATTAAGCTGACAATTGAACAGCACCAAAAACGAGCGTTCCGAACATCAGCGAACAATCGAAACAG